>JBBFKY010000010.1 GCA_037481875.1 Desulfosoma sp.
GGGACCGCGCGAACGCAAGCTCTTTGATATGGCTGACCGCCGCGCTTTGGACTAAGAAGGTTTGGGGGGCCGTCTAGGCCGTTTTTTGAACAGGACGGCCTTCCTATACAAAAAAGGATTCGGCGAGAGGCGTGAAGTTAAGGCATTGAAGGAACCACAACGTCCTTAAGAAAAGGAGTTCGGTTATGTCTCGGTTGGTGGCCTTTGCGGCGATTCAAGGTGCGTACAATATTGTTTCCAAGGTAGAGGGCAAGTTCAAGGAGGCCATGGATAAATACGGCCCGAACCAGCCTCTGGGATTTCCAAACACGGCCTATTATCTGCCTATCATTTATTCCATCTTGGGCATCAAGGTGGAAAAACTGGCGGATGCGGAGCCCGTGTTGGAGCGGTGCAAGAAACTGCTTCCTCCTCACATCAAGGGAAGGATTCACACACCCTACTTGGGTGGAACTTTGGATGCGGGAATGGCGGCGATCTTGGCCGAAGAAATTTTTGAAGCCATCCGCTACGTGGAAGATCCTGACTTTTATCAGCCGGTCGAAGATCCCGATGTGGAAGCCGGAAAGCTATGGGTCGGTGCTGCAGATGATGTCATCATGCGGAAACGCGGCATCGAATTCGTGGACGGGAGTGCCCCTGGATTTGCGGCCATTGTGGGGGCGGCACCCGATCCCGAAACGGCCAAGATGATTGCCGAAGAGTACCAAAGAAAGAACCTTTATGTGTTCATGTGTGCCAACCAGGCGGGCACGACTTTTACACAGCAGTTGGTGGAAGCGGGAGTCCAGATTGGATGGTCTACACGTCTGGTGCCTTTTGGTCCGGATATTTCCGCAGCTGTCTTTGCGTTGGGGTTTGCCAACCGTGCGGCCATGGCCTTTGGGGGTGTCCAACCCGGGGATTACCGCAAGATCCTTTTGTACAACAAAGACCGAATCTTCGCCTTTGTCAACGCGTTGGGTGAAGTGAATGCGGAATGGGCCGCCAACGCCGCCGGTGCCATCAACTGGGGGTTCCCGACCATTGCGGATACGGACATTCCCGAAATCCTGCCGACCGGTATTTGTACCTACGAGCACGTGGTGTCCAGCGTGCCGCACAGTCAGATTTGCTCCAAATCCATCGAAGTGCGCGGCCTGAAGGTCACGATTACGGAAGTTCCTGTGCCTGTGTCCTATGGTCCGGCCTTTGAGGGTGAGCGTGTTCGAAAGGAAGATGTGTATCTGGAGTGTGGCGGCGGCAAGACGCCGTGCTTTGAGCTGGTGCGGATCGCCGAAATGGACGCCGTTGAAGACGGGAAGGTGGAAGTGATCGGTCCGGACATCAAAGACGTCCAGCCTGGAAGTCGCCTCCCCTTGGGCGTCATCGTGGAAGTGGCGGGACGTAAGATGCAAGAAGATTACGAACCCATCTTGGAACGCCAAATCCACCATTTGATCAACTACGCTCAGGGCGTCATGCATATCGGGCAGCGTGACATTGCCTGGTACCGCATCGGCAAGGGCGCCGTGGAAAAAGGTTTTACGCTCGAGCACATTGGAAAGATTCTCCATGCCAAATTCCATCAGGATTTTGGTGCCATTTTTGACAAGTGCCAGGTGAAGATTTACACCGACGAGGCCAAAGTCAAAGAATTGATGCCTATGGCGCAACAGATGTACCGTACGCGCGATGAGCGTATCGAAGGTATGACGGACGAGACGACCGAGATTTATTATTCCTGCACCTTGTGCCAGTCCTTTGCTCCCACCCATGTGTGCGTCATCAGTCCAGAGCGCACGGGTCTCTGCGGCGCCTACAACTGGTTGGACTGCAAGGCATCCTTTGAAATCAACCCCACAGGGCCGAACCAACCCATTAACAAGGGGGAAACCTTGGATGCTCGATACGGCAACTGGAAGGGTGTGAATGAGTTCGTGGAAAGGGCCTCCCGTGGTGCGATATCCAGCTACAATTTCTACAGCGTGGTCTATGATCCGATGACCACTTGCGGCTGCTGTGAATGCATCGCCGCGGTCCTTCCCATTTGCAACGGTATCATGACCGTGAACCGTGACTATCAGGGAATGACCCCCTGCGGCATGAAGTTCACCACCCTGGCCGGAACCATCGGCGGTGGGAATGTGACGCCTGGATTTGTGGGCCATAGCAAGTACAACATCACGCAGCGGAAATTCATTGCCGGTGACGGTGGTATCAAGCGCCTGGTGTGGATGCCCAAGATGCTGAAAGAGGAAATCCGTGAACGTCTGATCAAGCGCGGTGAAGAGATCGGCATTCCGAACTTCATCGATATGATCGCCACGGAAGAACAAGGTGTCACCGAAGACGAAATCCTGCCGTTCCTCCAGCAAGTGGGCCACCCGGCGCTGGAAATGGAACCGATTCTCGGATGATGCATGAGCTGAGGGCGACATGAGGCGCCCTCAGCCTCTTTGCCTATTGTTAACGTGAGAGGCGATGAGGAGAAAAACAGATGGGCCTGACAGGAATTGAAATCTTCAAGCTTCTTCCCAAAACCAACTGTGGGGACTGCGGTGTACCCACATGCTTGGCCTTTGCCATGAACCTGGCGGCGGGTAAGGCCGAGTTGGATGCATGCCCCCATGTTTCTGAAGCGGCAAAAGAAAAACTGGCTGCCGATTCCGCGCCCCCGGTGCGGCCCCTGTCCGTGGGTACCGGCGAATACACCGTCAAGGTGGGCGGCGAAACGGTGCTCTTTCGTCATGAAAAGACTTTCGTCAATCCTCCGGGGCTGGCCACCCTGGTGACAACGGCGGAAGATGCAGCGTCCGTGGACGGCAAGATGGCCCGATTCAAAGCGTGCCAGTTTGAACGCGTAGGATTGAATCTGCGGCCTGAGATGTTTGCCGTGAAAGATGCCAACGGAGATGCGGGGGCTTTTGTCGCGCTTGCCAAGAAGATCGCCGAAGGCACCGGTGCCGCTCTGATCTTGATCTCGGATAAGCCGGATGTTTTGAAGGCTGCCGCGGCTGAGCTCAAGGATAAAAAGCCGCTCCTTTACGCAGCGACCTCGGATACCGCCGATGCTCTGGGCGCTGTGGCCAAAGAAACGGGATGTCCCTTGGCGGTCAAAGGCGACGGCTCCCTGGAAAGCGTCGTTGCAGTGACCGAAAAACTGGCGGCCATGGGCCTCAAAGACATCGTGATCGATACGGGGACCCGGGATCTCAAAAAGGCCTTTGAAGAGCAAATCCAGATTCGCCGCCAGGCCATCAAGAGCCGTTTTCGACCTCTGGGATACCCAACCATTATCTTCGCCAACGAAATGGCCGACGACCTTCTCAATGAGGCCGTTGTGGCCGCAACCTTTATTGCCAAGTACGCGGCCTTTATCGTCATGAGCGATGTGAAGCCGGAAGTGCATTTCCCTCTGCTTCTGGAACGTTTGAACATTTACACCGACCCTCAGCGCCCCATGACGGCGGAACAAGGGATTTATCCCATCAACAACCCGGACGAGAATTCTCCGGTTCTGGTCACCTGCAACTTTTCGCTCACCTACTTTATCGTGAGCGGCGAGATTGAATCCAGCCGTGTGCCGTCCTGGCTGCTGGTTCAGGATACAGAAGGCCTTTCGGTCATGACCGCCTGGGCTGCCGGAAAATTCAACGGGGAAACGGTGGGCACCTTCGTGCGTAAGTGCGGCATCATGGATAAGGTCAGACACAAATCCATCGTTATTCCCGGCTATGCGGCAGCCATCAGTGGGGAGCTGGAAGAAGAAATTCCAGGTTGGAACGTGGTGGTGGGACCTCGCGAAGCGAGCCACATTACCAAGTTTCTTAAAGAGTTCAAGCCGCAATAAGTGGCGGGACGGGAGGGCTGCAGGCGTCCGTCGAGTCGGGGACTCGGCCATGTGCGGCGCCTCCCGAGAATCACTAAGCCAATGCCAACCCACAAGGAGGGTGCGATTCCATGAAGCTTATCGGCGAGAACCTTAATATCATGAGCAAAAAGTACGGCAAGGCCCTCAAGGAGCGCGACGCCAAGACCTTGCAGGAATTGGCGATCCAGGAGGCCCAGGCCGGTATGGATTACATTGATTTAAATATCGGCCCCGCGGGTAAGACCGGTGAAGAACTGATGTCCTGGCTTGTGCCCGTGATTCACGAAGTCGTCGACCTGCCTCTTGCCTTGGACACCTCCAATATCAAAGCCATCGAAGCAGGGCTTAAGGCCCATAAAAAATGTCCGGCCATGATCAATTCGATAATGGTGCGCCCGGAACGCATGGACGCTCTTTTGCCCTTGGCAAAAGAATACGAAGCCGAATTTATTGGCCTTCTCTGGGGCCCCGACGGGATGCCGCGTGACGAAAATGAACGGGGTGTCTTGTGTGCCGAAATTTTATTCCGTGCCACCGAAATGGGCATTCCTCCTGAACGCATTTACATTGACCCCATTCAGACACCGGTCAATGTGCAGCAAAACCAGATCATGAGCGCCTTAAACTTTATGAAGATGTTCCCCGATATGGCGCCGGGCTGCAACAGCACCATCGGACTTTCCAACGTGTCCAACGGCGCCCCCGAGCACCTGCGTCCCATATTGAACCAGGTGATGCTCATTTTGTGGAAACGTTGGGGCATGAAATCAGCCATTGTGGACACCTTTGACTATGAGCTTCATAAGATCGCGCGCGGCCAAAGACCCGAACTGGAGGCTCTGGTCGCTAAGGTGGAAGACGGTGAAGAAATCGACATGGCCTCTCTGAGCAAGGAAGAAAAAGATTTCGTCAAGACGGCTCGTGTCATCCTCGGCCATACCCTTTATTCCGACTCGTGGCTTGAGGTATAAGCCCCAACGAACCTCGCCTGCTGCACGCTTCTTTGGCACAAGAACCCCATCCTTGCGAGGTGGGGTTTTTGTGTCTCTTGTCGTTTGGCGTTTTGGGTTGAGACGGTAACGCGAGTGAAGACCAAGGAGGGAAGCAAACCTTATGGGCAAACGTTACGTTTATTTCTTTGGAGAAGGCAAAGCCGATGGTAGTGCCGCCATGAAACATCTGCTGGGAGGCAAGGGCGCCAATTTGGCGGAAATGACCAATTTGGGCATCCCCGTACCTCCCGGGTTCACCATTTCCACGGAAGTGTGCACTTATTTTTACCAAAACAAAGGGGTTTATCCGCCTGGTCTCGAGCAGGAAGTGGAAGAGGCTTTACACCGTTTAGAAAAGATCATGGGAAGACGCTTTGGGGATAAGGAAAAACCTCTTCTGGTCTCTGTGCGATCAGGGGCTGCCGTCAGCATGCCCGGAATGATGGACACCGTCTTGAACCTGGGCCTCAACGATGAAACCGTGCAAGGCTTGGCTCAGGAAACCAACGATCCCAGGTTCGCCTACGACTGTTATCGTCGATTTTTGAGTATGTACGGGGACGTGGTCCTGGGATTGAAGGCGGAAAGTCAGGACGCCATTGATCCTTTTGAAGAAACTATTGATGAACTCAAAAAATCCCGTGGTGTTCGTTTTGACAACGAGCTGAGCGCCGAGGATCTTAAGGAACTATGCGAGCGTTTTAAGGAGCTTGTTCGGGAGAAGAAGGGCAAGGATTTTCCTCAAGATCCACAAGAACAGCTTTGGGGAGCCATCGGCGCCGTTTTCGGATCCTGGGATAACCCAAGGGCCATAGCTTACCGCCAGATTCATGGAATTCCCGACGATATGGGCACAGCCGTTAATGTTCAATCCATGGTTTTTGGAAACATGGGCGACGACTGTGCCACAGGCGTGGCATTTACCCGCAATCCCGCTACGGGTGAAAATGTGCTCTATGGCGAATACCTGGTCAATGCCCAAGGTGAGGACGTGGTGGCGGGCATTCGCACACCCCAGCCCATTAATATTCGCCAGAAGACAGATCCGGACATGGTATCCTTGGAAGAGGCCATGCCTGAGGCTTATGCCGAACTGGAGCGGATTCGTAGGATTCTCGATCGCCATTACCGAGACATGCAGGATATCGAATTCACCATTCAACGTGGCAAACTTTGGATGCTCCAGACCCGTACGGGAAAACGCACCGGATTTGCTGCCTTTAAAATTGCCGTCGACATGGTACGCGAAGGCATCTTGACCCCGAAGGAAGCCCTCCTTCGTGTGGAACCCAATCAATTGAACCAGTTGCTACGCCCTATCTTTGATGCTCGAGCCAAAGAGAAAGCTGTGGCTTCTAAAGCTTTTTTGGCCAAGGGCTTGAATGCCGGCCCTGGAGCCGCCAGCGGCCGTGTGGTTTTCAACGCTGTGGATGCAGAGAGATGGGCCGAGAGGGGAGAAAAGGTCATTTTGGTGCGGCTGGAAACCTCCCCGGATGATATTCGAGGAATGCACGCAGCCCAAGGTATTCTTACCTCCCGAGGAGGGATGACGTCCCATGCGGCCCTGGTGGCCCGCCAAATGGGCAAGGTGTGCGTGGTCGGGTGTGGGGATTTGCAAATTGATTACAAATTGCGGCAGATGACGGTGAACGGCCGCGTGGTCAAGGAAGGCGACTGGATTTCCGTGGACGGATCCACTGGTGAGGTTTTTCTTGGAGAGATTCCCACAAAACCTTCGGAAGTGATTCAGGTCTTATTGGAAAAGACTCTTAAACCCGAAGATTCTTCCATCTTTCAAGACTATACGGAACTCATGCAATGGGCCGACGCTCATCGACGCCTTGGAGTGCGCACCAACGCCGACCAGCCCGATCAGGCCCAAACGGCCCTGCTTTTCGGTGCCGAAGGGATCGGGCTCTGCCGTACGGAGCACATGTTCTTTGAAGGGGATCGAATTCATGCCGTGCGGGAGATGATCCTTGCGGAAACCAAGGAAGGCAGGGAAAAGGCTCTGGCCGAACTCCTACCCATGCAGCGGGAAGATTTCAAGGGCATCTTTCGCGTGATGAAGGGATTACCTGTCACCATACGAACTCTGGATCCCCCGCTTCACGAATTTCTACCCTCCGAAGAGGCCGATATTCAAACCGTAGCGAACCAGATGGGTGTTTCTGTGGAGCGCGTGCGCGCAAAGATTCAGGCTCTTCATGAAGCCAACCCCATGTTGGGGCATCGAGGCTGTCGACTGGGGATTGTTTATCCGGAAATCACTGCCATGCAAGCGCGTGCCATTTTGGAAGCCGCCTGCGAGGTTAAAAAGGAAGGCATTGACGTCCATCCGGAAATCATGATTCCTTTGGTAGGTCATGTGGCCGAATTGGCCCATCAGAAACGCGTGGTGGACGAGGTGGCCCGCCAGGTGATGGACCATTACGGCATTCAGGTGGACTATGTGGTTGGAACCATGATCGAAGTCCCTCGAGGAGCTCTCACAGCGGATGAGATCGCGCAGGAGGCCATGTTCTTTTCCTTCGGCACAAACGATTTAACCCAGACTGTTTTCGGCATCAGTCGAGACGACGCCGCCAAGTTCCTTCACGATTATCTGGACAAAAAGATTTGGGATTTCGATCCTTTTGAACGTATTGACCAGGAAGGTGTGGGCCAGCTAATGAAAACAGGCGTGGAAAAAGGCCGTGCCACACGACCGGATTTGAAGGTTGGCATTTGCGGAGAACATGGAGGCGAACCCTCTTCGGTGGAGTTTTGCCATCGTATCGGTCTCAACTACGTTAGCTGCTCTCCGTATCGTGTGCCCATTGCAAGGCTGGCTGCCGCCCGCGCCGCCATTCGAGAGTCTTGAAAACCCTGACGGACACAGTGAGGCCATGGTCATGGAGCGTCCCATTCGATTGCGTCGATCCATTCTTTCGGTGCCGGCGAATCGAGAGAAAATGGTTCGAAAAGCTTTGAGTCTTCCGGCCGATGTTATCATGCTGGATTTGGAAGACAGCGTCCCTGTGGATGAAAAGGAAAAGGCTCGCCAAGCTGTGGTGGAGGCATTGACGGCTTCCGGATGGGACGGTCGCGTTCGCGCTTATCGTATCAATGATATGGGTACGCCTTTTGCCTACAGAGACTTGGTGGATGTGGTGGAGAAGGCGGGCCCTCATCTGGACGTCATCGTTGTTCCCAAAGTGAACGACCCAGCGGAAATCAAAGCCATCGACTATTGGCTCACTCAGATGGAACGCCGTTTCGGTTTTGGCAATCGCATTGGGCTGGAGGCCTCCATTGAAACCGCCGAAGGGATGCTCCGCGTCGGTGAGATCGCTATGAGCTCGCCTCGGTTGGAGGCTCTGGTTTTCGGCATTGCCGACTACGGTGCTTCCCTGGGAATGCCCGGTGGCGGGATCAGCGGCCATGGCGATGCCGAAGAGGATACTGCCGGCCTTCGATGGCTCTTTCCGCTCAGCCGCATGGTCATGGCCGCCAAGGCTGCAGGCCTCTCTGCCATAGACGCTCCTTTTGGAGACTTTCGAGACCCGAAAGGTTTAGCTCGGTCTTGCGCTTTGAGTCGATCCTTAGGCTACGACGGCAAATGGGCCATTCATCCCGATCAACTGGAAGTCATCAACGGGGTTTTTACGCCTTCGGAGGAGGATGTGGCTCGAAGCCGACGCATCGTGGAGGCGTACGAAACGGCGCGGGCTCGAGGTGAAGGGTCTGTGGCCGTGGATGGCAAAATGGTGGATGCCGCTTCCGTTCGTGTCGCTCAGGTGACGGTCAGGGTGGCGGAAGCGGCTCGTCGCCAGTGAGCCGTCATGGCCTAACACTTCATCCATTCTTGAAGAGGAAGGACCCTGAAGGAAGCGCTCCGTTACCTGTGGAAAAACTCTTCGATTCCATCTCCCTGCCCTACCCAGCTCACGCGCCCTCCCCGGCTCACTGCTTTTCGCTTCCTTCGGGAAAGCGTTGAACCTTAAAAGGGATGAGATTCGCATAGTCATCATGAATCGGGTCATTACGCCGAAGCGAACGGTATCGCAGTCCCCTTCAAGGATTCAGGACGTGGACGCTGAGGCGCCATCCGCGCTCAAGGAACAGATTGTTCGACAGAACAATGAACTGCAGATTCTCTTTGACATCTCTTCCGCTATTCACAGTTCACCTCGCTTGGAGAATGTCCTTGAGCAATCGCTCTTGGCGATTCTGCGCACCCTGAAGCTTAAGATGGGAGCCATCTACCTTCTAAAGCCTGACGCTCAGGGCCGTGGAACCATGGTCTTGGCCGCTCAGCACGGGTTCTCATCGACTCTCGTGGAAAACATTCGTTCCTTTGACGTAGGCGAGGGTTGGATCGGTACCGGCCGCCTCAAAAATCCCGTCGCTTGGCTTAAAAGGGAGCAGCTCTTTTTTCCGGCCTTAAGGGAGAGAATGGCCGCTGAAAATATTCAGGAGATTATACGCATCGCTCTTTTTACTCAAAAAGGCGTTCTTGGCCTTCTTTACGTGGCCAATCACGGGGCCTTGCAGATTCGCCATGATCGCCGAGAGTTTCTCACCACCATCGGCCAACAGATCGGTGTGGCCATCGAAAACGCACAACTTTTTGAATCCGTCCAACAGGCAAAAACGGAGCTGGAAATAAGCTTCGATGCCATTCAACACAGCATCTTTCTGCTGGAGTCTTCCGGGCGCATTCTTCGAATCAATGAAACCACGGAAAAAACTTACGGATCCAGAGAGAATCTACTGGGCAGGAAATACTGGGAAGTTCTTTATCAAAGCACGGAACCGCCCAGCGGATGTCCTATTCGCGAATGTTCGATGACCCGTAGGCCGGTGCAAAAGGAAGGACCTCATCCCCGTTGGGGAGGGTTCTATCGGTTGTATGCCTTTCCTGTTCTGAACCTGTCTTCTCAGCTGGAACGCATCGTTTATTATGAAAAAGACGAAACGGAAGCGCGAAAACTGGAACAGCGCCTGCAGCAGACAGAAAGGTTGCAATCTCTGGGAACCCTGGCCGCCGGCATCGCCCACGAGATTCGCAATCCCTTGGCGACTATCAACTTCAATGCCCAGATGCTTCAGCGGGAATTGCCTTTGGACCAGAATCAATCCCAAATGCTTTCGGACCTGGTTCAAGAAGTGCGAAAGATCGACAACATCGTGCGAGAAGTTCTCAATTTTGCCAGGCCTCGAGAACCCCAGTTCTTGCCTGCCAACCTGAACGATATTGTACGCTATTGCCACAACCTGTCCAAGGTGCACATTCGCAAGGCTGGCATCGATCTTACCTTGACTCTCGACCCCTCCATGCCCGACATGATCATGGATTCCGACCAGATCGGGCAGGTGGTGATGAATCTGATGATCAATGCCGTGGAAGCCATGCCGCAAGGGGGACGTATGGAAGTCCACACTCGAGTGGAAGAAGCTCGGGATCGAGTCATCCTCAGCGTGAAGGACACGGGTGTGGGGATCCTGCCGGAAGACGAGGGAAGGATTTTTGATCCCTTTTTCACTCGAAAGGCGGAAGGGACGGGCCTGGGGTTGAGCATTTGTCGAAGAATTTTGGAGCGTCATGGAGCCCACATGGAAGTGGAATCCCAGGTAGGTAAGGGAAGCTTGTTCCGTGTTGTGTTTCCCATGACGAAAAAGAGGAACCTGCCGGACGTGGAAAGCACCATCAACTAAGGCGGCGCTTCATGGCCATGGATTCCCATGCCGATTCCTTTTCCCCGACCTCCGTGGATTGCGTACGGACCTGTTGGAGCACGCGCCCATGCGAACAATACCAAAGATTCTCATCATCGACGATGAAGCAGGATTTCGAGGGGCCATCGCGCGATTTTTAGGCAAGAACTACTCGGTTCACGAAGCGGGCACCGCTGCCGAAGGTATACGCCTAGCCCGGGAACTGGAGCCGGATCTGGTCTTGCTGGATATTGGATTGCCGGACCAGAGCGGCTTGGACCTGCTGCCGCAGCTGAAAGAAGGAAGACCGTCACCGACGGTGATCATGGTGACGGCTTACGAGCAGGTTCGGGACGTGGTGCAGGCCATGAAAAAAGGTGCCTTTGACTATCTTGTTAAACCCGTCGATCTGGAAGAATTTGAGGTCACGGTCAAACAAGCTCTGGAATACGCCAGTCTAAGGCATGAAGTGGAGCGGTTGCGTCAAGAAATGCAACGGCTTCAGCAAGTCCGTACCCTTGTGGGGAGTAGCCCCGCCTTCTTGGAAGCTCAACAGCTGGCTATTCGCAGCGCCCAAAGTCCTGACGCCGGTGTTCTTCTTCAAGGCGAAAGCGGGGTGGGCAAAGAATTGTTCGCCCGGCTGATCCATGCCGCGAGTCCTCGAGCCTCTTACCCCTTCGTGGCCCTCAATTGTGCCGTCTTTACGCCGGAAATCATTGAAAGTGAGCTCTTCGGCTACGAAAAGGGAGCCTTTACCGGAGCGCGTGCGGAAGGGAAAAAAGGGCTGTTGGAAGCCGCCGATGGTGGCACTCTGTTTTTGGACGAGGTCGTTGATCTACCCCCGGAAGTGCAGGCCAAGCTTCTTCGAGTTTTGGAAGAGCACGAATTTTATCCGCTGGGGTCCACACGAAAGAAGACTGTGGACATTCGAGTGGTATCCGCCTGCAATCGTGATCTATGGCAAGCCTGCGAAGAAGGCCTTTTTCGAAAAGACCTCTTTTTTCGTCTGGCAACCATTCAAATCGTTTTGCCGGCTCTTCGCCAACGCCGTGAAGATATTCTGCCTTTGGCGCTCTTCTTTCTGGAACAATTCAACGACAAATACAAAAAAAAGTTTCGGGGAATCAGTGAAGAAGCGCAACAAGTCCTGCTTCATCACGATTGGCCGGGAAACGTGCGTGAACTGAAAAACACCATGGAACGCATCGTTCTTTTGGAAGACGATGATGTGGTTCTCAAAAGACATTTCCATTTTCTCCAACCGTCCTCGGACCAAAACTCCGCCGTCAGCGCTTCCTTGCACGGAGGCTTTCTCGCGTGGGAAAACATGCCTCAAGATGGAATGTCCTTGGAAGAACTGGAACGAAACATCATTCAAGAAGTCTATGAAAGATGTGGCAGAAACAAGGCCAAGGCGGCGCGGTATTTAAGAATTCCAAGACATGTGCTCATTTACCGCATGAAAAAATACGGTCTAGACCCTTCCGCTCGTTCGGGGATCCCCGAAAAATCACCGTAGAATATTCATCACACACCCAAGAAATAGAGACTATTGTCCATGTCTTGAAAAGGCCTGCAACCGGCTTTCATGAAAAGCCTGCGGGAAGAAAACCGTTTAGAGGTTTGCAGAATATGGAGAGAATTCTCCATGGGGGGGCTGCACGAAACAGGAAGCCATCAAAGCACGGTTTTGAAGGCATGAAGTGGAAAGCTCTTTTTCGAACCTCCTGCTCATTTGGTATGCGTCTTGCAAAAGTTGAAAAAGCGAATGGAGGCGGTATGCAGCGGAATCTCGTTTCGAGTGGGCGAATCCTCCTTGTGGAAAGTGATGCCCCATTCAGGCGTTCTTTGGAAAATTGTGTGAAAAGGGCCGGGTACTCCTTTGACAGTTGCGGTACGTGTGATCAGGCGCGGCGGTTTGTTCAAACGAATGCCTACAACCTGTGCGTGGTGGAATATCATCTAAGAGACGGCAACGGGGCGCGGCTTGTTGCGGAACTGAAGCAAGTGCAAGCGACTCTTCGAGCGGTTCTCATCTCCTTTTACGATTTCGAGTGGATTTCTCGCGATGTGGTTCCCGTGGCGGATCAGTTTCTCAAGAAACCCTTTGATTTGCACGACTTCGAGCGAGTTCTGAAATCTTTGACCACGATGGTTCATGCTCAAGCTCTCATGCGAGGACTCTCCAGTTCCCTAGACCAGGCACCGGCCCCCATTCTCAGGGAAGGGGTTCTCTAAGCGATGCGAATGCGGAAAGCGACCTGACACGTCGAATTCTTGCTCCAGAGGCGATCACACTCACGTGCCATGACTAACGACCTTAGCGACGGCGACACTTCATGTTCACGTTCCCCTTCAAGCTCAGGCGCGAACGGATGGCGCAAAACTCACGTTCCTGTTGAATCTTCCCAGAGCCCCCTTTCCCTCGAAAGGCCGCAGGGCCATGGCCCTGCGGCCTTTTGCTTTTTTCTCATCGAACCTCGCCTTCATTGCCTCATATCAGTAAGGCTATCCCTTGCTTTGTGAGTTTTTTCTCTTGATGCCTTGACTGCTAATGGGTATAAAAAATCAACTTGACTGCATGTATGTCTCGGCGAAAGGGGCGTTGCCGAATGGAATTGCTCCGGCAACTGATGTGGAATCGAGGTAAAGGAGGCTTCGATGCTTGAAGTCAAAACGGAGCTTTTGGAAAAGCTGGCGCAAAAAGGAATGGATGTGCACACTCTTGCGCAGGCTATGGAATTCGATCCAGGAATTCTCAAATTGTATCTGGTCAAGGACGATTACCCCATTCCCACACGCATCGTTAAAAAGATTGAAGAGGTTTTGGCCAACTAATCCCTCAGATTTAGCCGACGGGGATTGGTTCTGTAAATTCCCTAAGGCTTTGGAGGGCACATCCACACAAAAGGCATATTTCGCGCGAAACGTGAACGGCTTCAACTTGAAAAACTTCACCCTGAAGAGACCAAGAGACAGTCTCAGCATGTCGTGTCTACCACGTTTTGTGAGGATGCTCTTCTGCGCGCGCTCATGGAGGAGAGGCTCGTGAAGATGCGACCCCTTGGGTCAGCGCCTTTTAAGGGTTTTGGACGGACATGCGGCGGCGTGTTCCGTCAAAGAGCAAGGATTTAGACTCTGCCCCTTTCTGTGGGGTGGTGACTCCCTCCGGCCGGTCAACGGTCGGCATGAACAACGCTCCCCATGAAACCTTTTATATGTAGATACGGATATGATCCGGTTTTATTGAAAAGAGGTCCCAGAGCGCGTTCTGTTGAGAAAAAGGAACTGGTTCTTCGATAATGAGTCAACCCCCGGGAGCTTGTCCAAGAACGCAGAATGGCCGCCGCGTCGCATGCCGTTTTGAGGTGGTGCGAGGCGGCTCCTCGCCCCTATGAGGGGGAAACCGGGCTATTTCGTGGGAGAACAAGCCCTCCGGTCCGCTCATTTTGCGGGGGTCCCGCCCGCCTAAATGGCGGGTCATGGACCCGAGATGCCAGGAAAACAAAGGTTTTGGAGCGTACAGGCTAGGCGTGTCTCGCCCCTACGGGTTGGGCTGGAATGGCTCATTCTAAGTTCTCGGCAAGCCTTTTAGGATTCTTGCAGAAGGTTGGGTGTGCTTTCTGAAACTGTGTGTCGCTTGGTGAGGGGACGGTTGAAGCTTTTGGGCAGGCATACCCTTTTGCAGCGGACTTATTCCCAAGGTGTCTTAAGGGCGCCGACGGGTATCCGCCAAAGGGGTGGACTCCTCTTGAGCTTGGAAGCTCTGGAGGGATCAGGGAGACTGTATCGGAACAGGAGGCTTTGATGGAACAGGAACGGAAGCTTCAGAAGAGCTTGGGGCCGAAGGGTGTAACACGTCGTGACTTCATGAAGTTTTGCACCATGGTTTCGGCCGCCATGGGGTTGGCGCCGTCTTTTGCTCCGAAGATCGCCGAAGCGTTGACTTCGGGGCCAAGACCGCCGGTGGTGTACCTGCATTTTGCCGAGTGCACGGGATGTACGGAAGCTGTTCTGCGATCTACGTATCCCTGGATTGACGAACTGCTGCTGGAAACCATTTCTATGGACTATCATGAAACCATCATGGCTGCGGCTGGGCACAGTGTGGAGGAGGTGCTTCATCAAACCGTCAAGAAGTATGAAGGCAAATTCATTTGTGTCGTGGAGGGTGCCATTCCGACCGCCGAAAACGGTATCTACGGCATGATCGGCGGGAAGACCATGCTAGAGATTGCCAAGGAAGTCTGCCCTAAATCTTTGGCGGTTCTGTGCATTGGAAGTTGTTCTTCTTTTGGTGGCGTTCAGGCAGCGGCGCCCAATCCTACGGGAGCCAAGAGTGTTTCCGAAGCTTTAGCGGATGTACTAAAGGTTCCAGTGGTGAACATTCCTGGATGTCCTCCCAATCCCATCAATTTCGTCGGCACCGTGGTCAACTATCTTTTGTTTGGCAAACTTCCGGATCTGGACGCCCATAAAAGGCCGCTTTTTGCCTATGGCAAATCGGTGCATGACCAATGTCCTCGAAGATCCCATTTTGAAAACGGGGAATTCGTCAAGGAATGGGGATCTAAGGAAGCCCAGATGGGTTACTGCCTCTACGAATTGGGGTGTAAGGGACCTGAGACGTTCAATAATTGCCCCTTAGTCAAGTTCAATGACGGGACGAGCTGGCCGGTGGAGGCGGGGCATCCGTGCATCGGCTGCAGCGAACCTAATTTCTGGGATGCCATGTCGCCTTTTTATGAAAAGCTTTAGCCTGCTTGTTCAAGCTGAAGCCTTAACCAGCAAACCCGCCTCAAGGAGAGACGAAAGATGGCAGAACGTATCGTGGTCGATCCCATTACGAGGATCGAGGGACATTTGAGAATCGAAGTTGAGGTCGCCAATGGAAAGGTGACCAACGCATGGAGCAGTTCCACGCTGTTTCGTGGCTTGGAAATTATCCTCAAAGGACGTGACCCTCGGGATGCCTGGCTCTTTACACAGCGTGCCTGTGGTGTCTGCACCTATGTTCACGGATTGGCCTCCATTCGGTGTGTGGATAATGCGGTCGGGGTCACCATTCCCGACAATGCTCGACTCATTCGCAACCTGCTCATGGGAGCGCAATTCCTGCACGATCATATCGTGCATTTCTACCACCTGCATGCCTTGGATTGGGTGGATGTCGTCAGTGCCCTCAAGGCTGATCCCGTCAAAGCTTCTAAGATCGCCAACGATGTTTCGCCGGCGCCCAAGAGTGGCCCGAGCGATTTCAAAGCGGTGCAAGCGCGGTTGCAAAAATTCGTGGATAGCGGCCAGTTGGGGCTTTTTGCCAACGGATATTGGGGCCATCCCGCTTACAAGCTTCCTCCTGAAGTCAACCTGATCGCCGCCGCTCATTATCTGGAAGCCTTGCGGCAGCAAGCTCGAACCGCTCGAATGCACGCCATTTTTGGGGCCAAGAACCCACACTTGCAGACTTTGGTGGTAGGTGGCGTGAGTTGTGCTGCGGATCTCAATGCCGACCGCATTTCCGAGTTTTTGTATTTGTGGAAGGAAACCATGGACTTCGTCAACAATGTCTATATTCCGGACTTGTTGGCGATAGCGGGTTTTTATAAAGATTGGGGATCCATCGGCGGAACGACCAACTTCCTGTGTTACGGGGAGTTTCCTCAGAGTGCCAAGGAACCGGAAAGTCTCTTTTTCCCGCGTGGGGCCATCTTCAAACGTAACCTAGCCAAAGCGGAAGCAGTGGATCCGGCCAAGATCACCGAACATGTCAAACACAGCTGGTACGAAGGCGACGGCGCTCTTAACCCTGCTCAGGGAGAAACCAAGCCCAAGTACACCAAGTTGGATACGGCCGATCGATACAGCTGGATGAAAGCACCTCGCTACAACGGGGAACCCATGGAAGTTGGACCGTTGGCACGAGTTCTGGTGGCTTACGCCAAAGGTCATGAGCCGACCAAAAAGGCCGTGGACGGCGTCCTCAAGCAACTGGGTATTCCCGCGGAAGCCTTGTTCTCTACCCTGGGCCGGACCGCCGCTCGAGCCGTTGAAACCAAGATCATCGGAGAGGCCATGGAAGGCTGGATTATGCAGCTGGTGGAAAACCTCAAGAAAGGGGACACCAAAACCTTTGAGCCTTACCAGATGCCTGAAAGCGGCCAGGGCATGGGTCTGAACGATGTGCCGCGTGGAGCCTTGGGGCATTGGATTGAAATCAAGGGCAAGAAAATCGCCAATTACCAACTGGTGGTGCCTTCCACGTGGAACTTGGGACCTCGATGTGCCGCCAACAAGCCCGGTCCTGTGGAGGAAGCTCTTATTGGAACGCCTGTGGCCGATCCCAAACGCCCGGTGGAAATCCTTCGCACTGTTCACTCTTTTGACCCATGTATTGCCTGCGGTGTCCATGTGATTGATCCGGAAAGCAACCAGGTATATAAGTTCAAAGTCGTGTAGCGGGCTCAGATAAAAATCGGCTAGCATGGAAAGGGGATTCCGGCCTCACCGGCGGAATCCCCTGTTCCATTCCAAAGGGATAGATGGTATGGGTTTGGCATCCCCCAAAATCTTGGTCCTTGGTGTGGGCAATGTCCTTTTGAAGGATGAGGGGCTCGGCGTGCATCTTGTGCGTCGGCTTGAGGCTTCTTATGCTTTTTCTGAAAATGTTGAGCTGATGGACGGCGGGACATTGGGCCTTCGGCTCTTGGACCCCATTTCCCAAGCGGATCATGTGATCGTGATTGACGCCATTCAAAAGGGCGAGGCGCCGGGAACGGTGCACAGAATCTCGGCGGAAGATCTTTCGAAAAAGGTGACGTTTAAGAATTCCATTCACCAGTTGGACTTAGTGGAAACTTTAGCCTACGCGGAAGTGCTTGGACAGCGTCCCAGTTGTATTATTATGGGCATGGAACCCCTGGATATAGAACCATGGGGCATCACCTTGACGGCGCCCGTGGCGGCTAACTTGAAGCAATTGGAAACCCTGGTCTTGGAGGAAATCCAAAAAGCGGGCGGGTCCTGGCTGCCGAGGTTTTTAGAGGTGAATCAAAAAGGTGAGGTGACGGATTATGTGTTTGGCGATTCCGGCGGAGATCCTAGAGATCCATGACGAAATGGCGACGGTGAAGGTGGGTGGCGCCGTGCGTAAAGCATCTCTCACGCTCCTGCCCGATGAAGCCTCGGTAGGTGACTATGTCATCGTCCATGCGGGTTTTGCTTTGCACAAAGTGGATCCTCACGAGGCGGAAGAATCTTTGCGCTTGCTACGTGAGTTAGCGGCTCATGCGTGACGTTCCAGACGGTACCTTTTCTGATTTAGAAATCGGCATGGCCTGGTGTGCGTGGAAACGGGATGACCTCTCGAATATTTCCCAAGCCGGTTACAAACTGCACCAGGCGTTCTAGTCCTAGACCGAAACCGGAATGAGGGGCCGAGCCGAATTCGCGAAGATCCACGTACCAGCCGTAGGCTTCGGGAGAAATGCCCTTACGCTCCATTTGTTCGAGAAGCACGTCCCGCCTTTCTTCCCTTTGAGATCCCCCGATGATTTCACCGACTCGGGGCACTAAAACATCCATGGCTGCCACTGTTTTTCCGTCGTCGTTGACTCTCATGTAAAACGGCTTGAGGTCTCGAGGAAAATCAATCACGGCCACCGGGCGTCGAAATTTTTTCTCCGTCAAATAGCGTTCGTGTTCCGATTGAAGGTCCGTGCCCCATTCCACGGGAAAAGCAAAGGGTTCCTTTGACTTCTTAAGGATATGGACCGCTTCGGTATAGGGAATCACTTCAAAGGCTTGATCTGCGACGACCTTCAGGGATTCCATCAAGCCGGGTTCCACGAATCGACAAAAAAACGAAAGATCTTCTTGCGCGTGTTCCAAAAGGTCTGAGACCAGGTATTGAAGGAATCTTTGAGCCAGATCGAGGTCATCTTGAAGGTCCGCAAAAGCCATTTCTGGTTCAACCATCCAAAATTCCGCCAGATGGCGGCTGGTATTGGAATTTTCAGCTCGAAAAGTGGGCCCGAAGGTGTAGACCTTGCCGAGAGCCAAGGCATAGATTTCTGCTTGAAGCTGTCCGCTGACGGTAAGAAATGTGGGTTTCTGAAAAAAGTCCTGCATAAAGGCAGAGGCTGCAGATTCCGTCACAGGTTCGGCCGGGTTCAAGGTGGTTACGCGAAAGACTTCGCCTGCCCCTTCACAATCACTGGTAGTGATGATGGGCGTATGCACATAGAAAAAGCCTTCCTGTTGAAAGAAGGTGTGAATGGCATAGCTGAGGCGGTTTCGAATGCGGGCGACGGCACTCAGAGTGTTGGTGCGTGGTCGCAGGTGAGCGATGGTTCTAAGGAATTCAAAGCTATGGCGTTTCTTTTGCAAGGGATACCGCGCCGGGTCGGCCCATCCGAAAAGAACGATGTCTTGAGCTAAGAGTTCGATGCTTTGGCCCTTGCCGGGCGATGGTGTGATGGTGCCGTGAATTTCCACGGCGGAACCTGTGGTCAGCCGTTCCGCTACGGCTGCCAGATGGGGGCGGTCCCTGTCCAGGATCACCTGAAGGTTGCGAAGGCATGAGCCGTCATTGAGTTCGACGAAGCTCACGCCGGCTTTGGAGTCCCTTCGAGTTCGAACCCAACCTTGAACCACCACATCTTTTTCCTGGTAGTGGGATTCGTTTCTGAAAATGTCTGCTATGCGAACGCCCTTGTGCATGGGTAAAGAAACCTCCCTTGACTGAGAACAGGCCCAAGGCTTCGGGGCCCTCGTGAACTCCTTTTGAACCGTGAGGCATCGCCTTCTTGAAAGCAAGCCGTGGCTTTCACGGTGGGCACTGTCGAGCACCGGCTTTGACAAGCCTCAAGGGATTCTGGTAACGGTGCCCTCACAGCCTTGAACCGTGGGGACCGAGGCTTCGTCATCAATCTCGAGGTTTTCTTAAAATGGAAGGCCCTGAAAGGGCAAGGAGAATCCCATGGGTCGGGGAGAAAAGGAATTTTGGCGCCGGCGTTTTTTAGGCACAGAAATGCTGCAGCCGAACCTTGACGGAACTCGCGTTTGGTTTCATGCTGCGTCGGTGGGAGAAGTCACAGGGGCCTTGGGTGTCATAAGGCGCCTGAACGCTCTGGATGCTCGAACCCAAGTGTTTCTCTCCGTAGGAACGCCTCAAGGTTACCTCTTTGCCCGGTCTCACCTCCCCGAAAACGTGAGGGTTTTTGCGGCTCCTTTGGATGTTCCATGGGCCGTGCGGCGCACGGTCATAAATCTTCATCCACATCTTTTTGTGGCTTTGGAGAGTGAATTTTGGCCTGTGCTCCATGGGTTCTTGAGAAAGTATGGAATCCCTGCGGTGCTTTTGAACGGCCGTATGTCAGAACGGTCATGGCGGCGCTATCAGAAGTTTTTTTTTCTCTTCGGCCCTGTTTTTGGTGCTATTCAATGGGCATCCGTGAAAACCTCTGAAGACAAACAAAGACTGATTTCTCTCGGGGTTTCTCCAGATCGAATCACCGTGACCGGTTCCGCCAAATACGATACTTTGCAGGATCGTGCCGATCCCTCCTTGATCACGTCATGGCGGCGACGCCTGGATCTGGATCAAAACATTCCTGTGATGGTTTGTGGAAGCCTGCGCGGGGAGGAATGCCGGACTCTGTTGGACATATTTGTCAAACTGAAAAGGGACTGCGCCACTTTGGTGGGTATCTTTGCCCCTCGCCATATGGACAAGGTTTCCTTCATGACGGACTGGCTTCAAAAACAGGGGATAGCTTACGAATTTTTGTCTTCATTTCTTTCAAAAACTGAAAGCCGGCGTCGATGTGACTGCCTTGTGGTGGACAGTATCGGACATCTTTTTGACTTGTACGGTTTAGGGAATTTGATTTTTTGCGGCGGAACTTTGGTTCCTGTAGGAGGACACAACATCGTGGAGCCTGTGGCGTGGGGAAAAACGGTGCACTATGGACCTCACGTGGAGAAGGTGATGGAGGAACATCGTGTTCTGCAGGAGCATGGGGTCGGGATCATGGTACGTGGTGCCGAGGAACTTTATGAACGATGGCGAAAATCCCTTCTTGCCGGAACCCTTTCCGAATTTCATAGTTCTGCTGCGAGAACAGCACTGCAGGAACTTGGCGGCGTTGCCGACCGCCAGGTGAAAGCACTGCAGAGGTTTTTGAATCCGTAGCCGATACCGAAGGCTTCCAATTAGCCTTAGGCTTTCTGTGTTTTTCTCTGATGCAGACGACTGATAGTAAATTGCAACAATAGGTCAAACAGACGTGGAAGCGACCATGGAAAGACTTATTCAGTTGTTGAAAGCGTACAAAGAGGGATCTGTGGAGTTGGATCAACTTTTGGATTTTCTTAATCGTTTGCCTTTTGAGAATCTGGGTTTCGCTCGAGTGGATCATCATCGATTGTTGCGGCGAGGCTATCCTGAAGTTGTTTACGGAGAGGACAAAGATGCCTCCCAAATCCTCCAGATCCTTAAAGCCATGTCTGTGACGGGAGCTCCGCTTTTGGTGACGCGTGTCAATCAAGAAAAGGCCATGGAGGTTTGTGCCTCAATGACGGATCTGCACTATGAGCCGAAGGCCCGCGTGCTGTACAGGAGAGGGTCGGCTCAGGAGAGTGCGGACTTAAAAAAAAGGCCTGTGCAGGTGTTGTCGGCGGGTTCTTCGGACCTACCGGTTGCCGAAGAAGCCGCCGTGACCGCGGAAGTTTTGGGACAACGGGTCCAGCGTTTCTATGATGTGGGTGTGGCCGGCCTTCATCGATTGTTGCATCTTCTGGATGAATTGTCTCAAGCCGCCGTTTATGTGGTGGTTGCGGGCATGGAGGGAGCGCTTCCCAGTGTCGTCGCCGGCTTGGTCAGGCGTCCCGTGATCGCTGTCCCGACAAGCATTGGCTACGGAGCTTCTTTCAAAGGACTTGCCCCCCTCCTGGGCATGCTAAACAGTTGTGCTCCCGGAGTGGCCGTGGTAAACATCGACAACGGTTTTGGAGCCGGCTATCTCGCGAGTATGATTGCCGATATGGCCAATGCTTGCCGGCTTGACGAATCCGAAGGTTCGGGAAAGTAACAAGGAGAAACTATGGCACGGGACTGGCGACCCAATGCGAGGGAGATGTCGGTCATCTCGAGGCTGGATCAAGCCAAAGAGGTGCAGCGTGCGCGGGCCCTGCAGTTGCTTCGGGACCATGTGGATGACCTCAGCGGGCGCATCGCCATGAAACTCATTGAAAACAAACTGGTGGAAACCACCAGCAAGAACGAACTGGAGGAGCAAATTCACCGCTGCTTGACCACTTTGCTTACAGCCGAAGAATTTGAGGTTCAGTACCAGGTTGCCAATATTCGTGATCTGGTGCCTCGACCCCATTTTGTAAGCCTCTACGTCACGGCTTATATCATCGAAAAGCTTATCAATCACCGCTGCATCGTGGATATTTACGGCACCGACGAAGAAATCTACCGCTGTGTTCATGCCCAGGTATCGCGCCTGATCCCTCTTCAGTAACCCTCTTTCAGCACCGCACCAGCAGATCGCAGCGGTCCATCAGTTGTTCCATGCGAAGACGTTCTCGAAGCGAAAAGGCGTCACAGCCTAAGCTTTGTCCGTAGTACCCGTTGACCACGCGCGTCGAAAAACCGTTCAGCCACGCCAACAATTTCTCCACAGGCCGTCCCTGCAGATACAGCGAGACGTCATTGACGAAGACCGCCTGTGCCAGAGCCGGTGTCATTTGCCTTAAAAGCAATTCGATGCGTTGGGCGTTTTCTTCGGCAAGCCGCCACCTTTCCTCCAAGGTCGCGGCTTGCAATCTAGGTGCAGCCAGCGTGGTGAAAAAGTAATGAATCTGCTCTGAAGCTGCAGGTGCCAGCCGACCTCCGATACCGGCCTGAAAGGCGGGATGCGTACTGGTGTGTGGAAGTTGAGGCGCCAGATCCACAACGGCGACTGGTTCAGGGAAGGTTCGGCAATAGCTTTCGAGAAGCCGGGCCGTCAAAGTTGTTTTCCCTCGGTTGACTTCGCCGACGATAAGAACAAATCGCCCTCGACAATCGTGGACGGAAATTGTTTTCGCTCTCACCTTATCGACCTTTCCCAAAGAAACAGTCCCAGGAAAACGGCAAACGCCAACACGGCCCAGCAAATGTCTCGCCGAGCCAAGGGACCTAGGCGCCTTTCAGCTTTGGTTTGGCGCGAAAAGCCCCTGGATTCCATGGCCAGGGCTAAGTTTTCCGCCAGCACAAAGGCTTGGACCAACAAGGGCATGACGAGGGCGAAAAGACGAGCCACATTGCTCAGTCGAAGGCGCACATCGATGCCTCGTGCCGTTTGCGCGTCATGGATATGATGAAGCGCCCGCCCCAGTAAAGGGACGTATCGCATGGCCGTGAGCAAAATGAACACTAGGGTGGCCGGCACTTTAAAGGATCGAAGTGCGAGGGCTAATTCCTCCGCCTTCAGAGTCTGAAAAAACACAGCCGATGCTGCGAAAAGATTGATGAGTCGAAGGGCCACATCCACGGCTGTTTCCAGGTCAAAGGCTATGGCGGAGATGACGAAAACCATCGCGACCATGGGCCAGACAAGATGAACCCAAGAAAGGCGAAGGGTTTCACGGGCCAGGGTGAAAAGTCCTATGGTGAGAAGCCCACTTTGGGCCATGAGTGCGGGTCGAGTTCTCGTGAGCAGAACCGCTGTGACCGCCAGCACTCCGATGAAAAGGCGGACCCTAGGATCCAGTCGACGTGAAGTTTCCCATGGACCTTTGGAGGCAGCCTCTGTCATGAGTGTTCTCTTTCAGGATCCATGGATTGATCTTCCACGAGGCGCCCCTGCTCCAGCACCAGACGACGGCGGCATACGGCCCGCGCAAAATCCGTGTCGTGGGTGACCACCATGATGCCCATGTGCCGATCCTTGGCAAGGGCTTTGAGCAGCTCAGCAAGTTGCCGGCGGAAACGACCGTCTTGGCCTGCTGTGGGTTCGTCCAGCACCAAAACCTGAGGTTTCAGGGCCAGAATGGAAGCAAGAGCCACCCTTTTTTTCTCACCCTCACTAAGCCGATAAGGGCTATGATTCTTGAACTCGGTCAGGCCGCAAAGCTCGAAGGTTTGAGCCATCCATTCGCGGTCGGCCGGGAAACCTTTTCTTTCGAGAAACTTCGGGCCTGCCCATACTTCGTCCTCAACCCTCACTTTGAAGAATTGATCATTGGGGTTTTGAAAGCTTACCCCTATATGCTGCGCTCGTTGTGAAGGAGGCATCGTGTGAATGGGTTGACCGCACCAGAGCGCGGAACCTTCATGGGGCTTTAAGAGTCCGCCGAGAATCTTGACCAGGGTTGTTTTTCCGGACCCGTTGGGGCCGGTGACGGCGACCCGTTCTCCCGCTCTAAGGGTAAACGACACTTTGTCCAGAATGGGCCTCTTATCCCGATAAAAACTGACCTGATTCAGCTCAAGCACTTCTGGCGCCTCAAGGATAGAGTCATCCTCCATGAGGTGCGAGTATTGTGGAAGGATACCCACATCCATGAGATGGGAAAGAGATGCCTGCGGAGAGCCGTCAAAACGAACGCGGCCCGATTCCATGACAAGGCATCGATTTCCAGGGAAAGCCTTCGCTTCAAAAAGATGTTCCGCCACTATGAGGCTTGTGTCGGAGTGAAGGACAGAGTTCAAGGCCTGCTGAACTCGTTTCCGATTTGGAGCGTCCAAATGGGCGTAGGGTTCGTCCAAAACCAAAAGACGAGGCTTGAGACACAAAGCGGAAGCCAAGGCAGTAAGCTGTTTTTCTCCGCCGGAAAGATCTTGCGGAGCCCGATGCCTTAGGTGTTCGATGCCGAAGAAGGAGAGAATTTCTTCGATTTTCTTGGAAAAGAGATGGTACGGGGTGGTGGAACGTTCCAAGGAAAACCGAAGTTCTGCTTCCACGGTGCTACAAAAAAGATATGCATCCGTGTTTTGGAGCACCAAGGCTACGTGTTCGCTCAGAACCGCCGGAGGTGTCTCGGGAACAGGTTGGTTGCAGACTTTTCCCCTGCCTGAAAAATGGCCGCCGAAAAAATGGGGTACCAAACCGTTAAGCACGTAAGTTAAAGTGGATTTTCCCGAACCGCTTGGGCCCAGAATGGCCAGCGACTCTCCAGGTTGCACATCCAGGCTGACATGATCCAGCGCCCACGAAGCCATTTCCTGGCGGCTCGGATAACGATACGCCACATTGTGCAAGTGAATCACGGTTGCCAGAGGCCTCCCTTGCGCAGCAAATGCAAGGCGGCCAGTCCCAGCAGGGTGCCTCCTAAGGTACTGATGCTGAAGGCGGTCATAAGGGTGATTAAGGGAATGGTTTTTTTCATGAAAACGGGAGCCACAATCCAGACGCTCACCAAGGCTCCAAGAACTCCCGTGCCCAGAATTTCCCCAAGGGCGGCGGCGTAGATGTTTTTCGTGGCCTTGTAAGCGAGACCCGCAAGAAGAGCTCCGATCATTCCGCCGGGAAAGGCCAATAAGGTGCCCAGCCCCAGAAGATTGCGAATGACAGCGGCTGTGGCGGCAACCACCACGGCATACCACGGACCAAGCATGACAGCGCTCATCACGTTGATCATGTGCTGCGCGGGAAAACACTTGGCGATTCCCACCGGAATGAAAATGGGAGACAAAGCCACGGCGAGAGCCACAAAGATAATCGCTCTGGCAATGTGACGCGTCTGCATCTTTCTCCCCCCTCAAATCCTGATGAAAAAAGCTTGCACCTTGAAGGGCTTTGAATCATTCCTTGCCCGTTCCAAGTCGATTTTCATAACATGGCCCCATGCAAAGCGCAACGAAGCATCCGTCAAAGTCCCCTTGGCTGCATGCACACATGATTCAGGAATATGGAAAGGCTTTGATGGAAAATCCAAAGCAAAGGCTCTTTTCGACGAGTCTTTATGGGGAAACGCCCGGTTTGGTTGACACACACGCCGACGGAAGGCTATGGTAGGGCGCATCTTTGTAGAATATGGAGAAAAACAGTCACGACTGTCATGAATAAGGCCGGGGGCCTTGCCTTGAGATGGTGGAGCCGCAGGAATGGGTAAGAATATTGGTTTTGTGTCCACTCGATTCGCCGGAACAGACGGCGTTTCTTTGGAAGCTGCCAAATGGGCTCAGATGCTTTGGGATCATCGCCATGTGTCCTATTGGTTTGCAGGGGTTTTGGATCGAAATCCTGATGTGAGCTTTTTGGTCCCGGAAGCTTTTTTTGATCATGAAGAAAACCAATGGATCAACCGTCGTGTTTTCGGTGTTCAGAAACGCACGCCTTACATTACGGGCCGTATTCATGCTCTTCGTGAATATTTGAAAATCAAGCTTTACGAGTTTATCGCCAAATTTGATATCGATATTTTGATCGTGCAGAACGCCGTCACCATTCCCATGCATATTCCCTTGGGATTGGCCATCACGGAACTGGTGGCCGAGTCGGGCATTCCGACGGTGGCGCATCATCATGATTTTTATTGGGAGCGCACGCGTTTTTCCGTAAACGCCATTCAGGACTATCTACAAATGGCGTTCCCCCCCAAGTTGCCCAATATTCAGCATGTGGTTATCAATTCCATCGCTCAAGAAGCTTTAGCGCTGCGCACGGGTATTTCTTCCATTATTATTCCTAATGTTTTGGATTTTGAGAATGAGCCATACGTGGACTGGGAATTCACCCAAAACTTTCGGGCGGAACTTGGGTTTCGTGAAGACGATATCCTCTTTCTTCAGCCGACTCGAGTGGTGCAGCGCAAAGGTATCGAGCATGCTATTGACCTGGTCCATGCTCTCGGGGATCCCCGTGTGAAACTTATCATTTCCCATGCCGCAGGAGACGAAGGCTTAGATTACTACCAATGGCTTCAGGATTATGCAGCGGACCACAACGTGGATATGCGTCTGATTTCCCATCACGTGAGTGACAAGCGTGGTGTGAATCAAGACGGCTCGAAACGCTATGCTCTGTGGGACGTCTATCCTCACTGTGATTTCGTGACGTATCCCAGCACCTACGAAGGGTTCGGCAATGCTTTTTTGGAAGCCATCTATTTTCGCAAACCTCTTTTGGTCAATCGTTATGATGTTTTCGTGCGGGATATTGAGCCTCAGGGTTTTGATGTGGTGGTTATGGACGGATATGTTTCTGATCGTGTGGTTCGGGAGGTGCGGGAGATTTTGGAATCCTCGGAGAGGCGTCGGCGCATGGTGGAGCACAACTACGCCGTGGCGACACGCCATTATTCCTATTCGGTGCTGCGAAGGCGGCTGGCCTTTTTGATTTCGAACTTTTTCGGCATTGAAATTTAGTAAAGGTGGCTTTGTGCCGGCTGAAGGGGGCAGCGATGGTTGCGGTGGTCATGGCGGGAGGATCCGGAACACGATTTTGGCCTTTGAGCCGAGCTTCGTATCCCAAGCAGTTCTTGAAAATCATTGGGGATAAGCCCCTGCTTCGCGTAACCTATGAGCGTATTCGGCCGCTTTTTCAAGAGGATCGCATTTTGGTGGTGGTCGGGGCCGAGCATGAAGCTGAAACCCGTCGAATCCTTTCCGATACGCGTGCCAGAATCTTGGTGGAACCCTTTGGGCGAAACACGGCTCCTTGTGTAGGACTGGCTTCCCGATACGCCGCCTGGATGGGTGTCACGGAGCCCTTGGTGATTCTCCCGGCGGACCATTACATTGCCGACGCGGAAGCCTTTTGCCGTGCCATTGAAACGGCCGGTGCTCTGAGTGTGGCCGGTGGCATCGGCACCTTAGGGATTGTGCCCACGAGACCGGAAACGGGTTATGGCTATATTGAAGCGGTTCAAGATAATCCCATCAGCGACGGGGCCTATTCCGTGCTACGGTTCGTGGAAAAGCCGCCAGTCCATGTGGCCGCTGAATACTTTCAAAGCGGTCGTCATTATTGGAATGCGGGCGTTTTTGTGGCCACTCCGCAAACCCTTCTGCAGGAATTTTCAAAGCACATGCCGGCCTTTTTCGAGGGACTTAAGACCTTGGATTTGGTTTTTGAAACGCCTCGATTGGCAGATCATCTGACATCCATTTATGGTGAGGTGGAAAATATCTCTTTTGACTACGCTATCATGGAAAAGACGAGTCAGCCTGTGTTTGTGGTTCCTGTAAACTGTGGGTGGAGTGACGTGGGTTCTTGGATGAGTGTTTACGAAGTTCGCCGAAAAGACTACGGGGATGCGGAAGGCAACATCGTGCAAGGGGACGCCCACGCTATCCGATGCCGGGAATGTTTCGTCGTGGCGGAAGGAGGACGATTTGTGGCGCTCCTAGGTCTGGATCGAGTCCTGGTGGTCGACACGCAGGACGCTTTGTTGGTGGCCGGCCTTGAAAGCAACCAGGATGTACGGTTGATCGTCGACCATCTGAAAGAGCATGGACGAAAAGAACTTCTATAAATATTGTCCTTACTGCGCAGGTCCGGTGAAGCTTAACACTAAAGGTCGGCTTCATTGCGCGGTCTGCGATGTGGTGTTTTACAGAAACCCGACGGTGGGCGTGGCGGTGGTGGTTTTGGAAAGCGGAAACCTGCTCCTGGTGCGTCGTCGAGGGCGGTATGAGGGACAATGGTGTATTCCCTGCGGTCATGTGGAGTGGGGCGAGGATGTGCGAGAAGCCGCCGCCAGGGAGCTCCTGGAAGAGACCGGTGTGCAGGTGCAGGTGGGGCCTGTGGTGGCGGTGCACTCCAACTTTCACGATCCGGCGCAACTGACCGTGGGGATTTGGTTTTACGGACGCCGAATTGGAGGCACGCTACGGGCGGGATCCGATGCGCAAGCCGTCGGTTTTTTCCCCTTGGATCATTTGCCTGAACCGTTAGCATTCCCAACGGATGAGCGAGTGTGTGCCCTATTGCGTCGACATGCGCAGCATGGAACATTGGAGTCGTGGATTGCCTGCCTGGATAACGGTTTTGCTTAGGGATAGAAGGACAATGAAACCATGCAAACATGGCTCGTAACGGGAGGGGCTGGTTTCATCGGCAGCAATTTTGTCCATCTGGTGCGCGGCCTCAAAAAGGCTCGTATCGTGAACTTGGACAAATTGACCTATGCCGGGCATCTGGAATCTTTGGAACCGCTTGCGGAGGATTCGGACCACATCTTTGTTCGAGGAGATATCGGTAATGTCGAGTTGGTCTTCTACCTGTTGAGCACCTTCGGGGTGTCCGCCGTTATAAATTTTGCGGCGGAATCCCATGTGGATCGTTCCATCGATGGGCCTGGAGATTTTGTCCAAACGAACATTGTGGGGACATTTCGACTTCTGGAGGCGGCTCGCCATTATTGGAACACTTTGGATTCCGATCATCGAGCCCGTTTTCGGTTCCTGCATATTTCCACCGATGAAGTCTATGGATCTTTAGGACCTGAAGGTTTTTTCACCGAATCGACACCCTACGCGCCCAATTCTCCTTATTCCGCGTCCAAAGCGGCTTCGGATCATCTGGTACGCGCCTATCACGAAACCTACGGACTGCCGACCTTAACCACCAATTGTTCCAACAACTACGGTCCATACCAATATCCGGAAAAGCTCATTCCTCTCATGATTCTGAACGCCTTGGAAGGAAAGAACCTGCCCGTTTACGGAGACGGGCTTCATGTGCGCGATTGGCTTTACGTGGTGGACCATTGCGAAGCGATTCTGCGCGTCCTGGACTCCGGTCGTCCTGGGCAGACTTACAACATCGGCGGTCATAACGAAAAGACCAACGTGGAAGTTGTTCGAACCCTGTGTCAGGTTTTGGAGGAAATGGTGCCCTCTCGGGACAACCCGGCTTTGCAGCCGAAAGGTTTGCGTTATGAAGACCTTATCACGTTTGTTTCAGACCGCCCCGGCCATGACCGTCGCTACGCCATCGATGCGTCCAAGATTGCTCGAGAACTGGGCTGGCGCCCCAAGGAAACCTTTCTTTCAGGCTTGCGTAAGACCGTCCAGTGGTACTTAGATCATAGGGATTGGTGTCGAAGAGTCACGGAAGGGGTGTACGATCGATCCCGATTGGGAACGGGGATTCAAGGTGCCGGGCCGCGCGCTCGACAATCCTCTCAGATTCTAGGAGAGAATAGATGAGAGTTATGAAACCCTATGAAATGAAGGCTTTGGTTTTAAGCGGTGGTTCAGGAACCCGCCTTCGACCTCTCACCTACACCGGCGCCAAACAACTTGTTCCCGTTGCCAACAAGCCTATTCTTTTTTACGTGCTGGAAAACATCGCCGCGGCGGGTATTCGGGATGTGGGGCTCGTGATTGCGCCGGAAACCGGCCAGGAGGTTATGGAAGCCGTGGGAAACGGAAGCCGCTGGGGTCTCAACGCCGAATACATTTTGCAGGAGCGGCCCCTGGGATTGGCGCACGCCGTGCTCACAGCCAAGGATTACTTGAAGACAGCCCCTTTTCTCATGTACCTGGGGGATAACCTTATAGGATGCCGAGTTCGCTGCGAGGTGGAGCAGTTCCTTGAGGACGATTCTCTTTCGGCGGCCATTTTCCTTAAAGCCGTTCAGAACCCAAGAGCTTTCGGGGTCGCCGTCGTCAACGGAGACGGTCAGGTGGTGGACTTGGTTGAAAAACCCTCGGAGCCTCCATCCAATCTCGCCCTGGTAGGCATTTATCTGTTTCGGCCGGAAATTTTTGAAGCCATTGGAAACATTCGGCCTTCTGCACGGGGAGAACTGGAGATCACGGATGCTATTTCATGGCTCATCAAAAGCGGTCGAAAAGTTCATAGTCACATTATTGAAACATGGTGGTTGGATACCGGCAAAAAGGACGATCTCCTTCTAGCCAATGATACCGTCATGGACGATTGGCTCAAGACCCACATTGCTGGTTTTGTGGACCCTCAGAGCCATGTGACCGGGCGCGTTCATATTGAAGAAGGAGCCCAGTTGATTCGGTCTGTGGTACGAGGTCCCGTGATCATCGGAGCCGGAGCGAAACTGGTGGAAGCCACCATTGGACCTTTTACGGCCATCGGACCCGGCGTGCTTATAGAGCGTTCCACGGTGGACCATTCGGTGATCATGGAAGGATGTCACATTCGGGATATTTCGCGGCTTGAAAATTCCGTGTTGGGACGCCGAGTGAGAGTCTGTCCAACTTCAACCCCCCATGGAGCCATCAGCCTGATGGTGGGGGATGATTGCGTTGTTGAGATCAAGAGATGAGAAGGGTGTGATGGATATTCATTGACGAGGGACCTGACCCTTTGCTACAGAAAACACAAACTCTGAGAGGCGAAAGAAGCGCAAAAGAACGCTCGTTGTAGAAGCCCAGCCGTAAGAGGAGGCCGACATGTGGGGAATTGATTTTATGTGTGCCGCGTTGAAGCGTAGTCTAGCCAGTATGCTTCCGTGGGACATTCCGTGGTACGATCCCAGCCATGCTGTCTTTTTCGCTGCACTTTACGGGGCCTTAGGGGTTATCGGCCTTGGTGTGCTTATCGCCGTCCTTATGACCCTTAAAGATCTCAAGAAGGGCAACGGCGCGCACCACTGATTTCTTGTCGCCCGTGCCTCGGTGTTTTTCGTGCCCCCATAAAAAGGGCTTCTCCTGCATTGCCTCAAAGGCGGTCCTGCAGACCGCCTTTTCCATCCCTGAATTCTTGAATTTTCCTCATACAGCAGGACTCAGAGACCGAATGGACAGGAGGACGGCGCATGGATCCGAAAACGTTTCGCGAATATGACATTCGCGGTTTGGTGGACAAAGAGATTCATGACGAGGATGTGGAGCGGCTGGGCAAGGCTTTTGCCACCTATTTGGCCCCGTTTGGTCGTCGTCGTGTGGTTGTGGGGCGGGACTGCCGTCTGAGTTCGGAGCGGTACCGAGACCTTTTGGTGCAAGGCATGCTTTCCGGAGGACTGGACGTGGTGGATGTGGGTGTCTGCCCGACCCCTCTCCTTTATTTCGCCATTCGACATCTGGACCGGGAGGGCGGCATCATGATCACGGCAAGCCATAACCCTCCGGAATATAACGGCTTTAAAATCTGCAACGGCTACGACACCATTTCGGGTCCCGAAATTCAGAAACTCAAGGCCGTCATGGACGCTGGTAACTTTGTTCAGGGATCCGGCACTCTTCGTCATGAAGACATCGTGACACCCTATTGGGAGTTCGTCAGTGGGAATATAAAATTGGATCGGCCTCTGAGGGTCGGGGTTGATGCAGGCAATGCCGTGGGAGGCCCCGTGGCGATTCCTTTGCTGGAAAGATTGGGCTGCCGGGTCTACCCCCTCTATTGTGACATGGACGGCACTTTTCCCAATCATGAACCCGATCCGACGGTGCTGGAAAACCTCAAGGACCTCATTGAGTTGGTTCGGCGTGAATCCTTGGATGTGGGGATTGCTTACGACGGGGATTGCGACAGACTCGGCGTCGTGGATCATGAAGGGCGCGTGGTTTACGGGGACAAACTGATGATCATTTTCGCTCGAGAAATTCTCAACCGAAAACCCGGCGCCGTCTTCATCTCAGAGGTCAAGTGCTCAAAGACCTTGTACGATGACATTCAAAAACGTGGTGGGACCGCCATCATGTGGCGCACCGGCCATTCCTTGATCAAAGCCAAGATGAAGGAAACGGGAGCCGACTTAGCGGGCGAAATGAGCGGCCATATGTTTTTTAAGGATCGCTATTTCGGGTTTGACGACGGTATTTATGCCTCCTGCCGGCTTCTGGAGATTTTAGCTCGCACGAACAAGAGAATTCCCGAGCTCTTGGAAGGTGTTCCGGAAACGGTGACGACCCCGGAAATCCGCGTGGCATGTCCGGATGAGATCAAGTTTCAGGTGGTGGAGCGGGCCGTGGAGTATTTCAAAAAGGCCGGCTATGACGTGATTGACGTGGATGGAGCCCGCATTGTGTTTCCCGACGGCTGGGGATTGGTAAGGGCTTCCAACACGCAACCTGTGCTGGTGCTGCGTTACGAGGCGGAAACAGAGCATCGACTCAAAGAAATTCAGAAGCTCATTGAAGACACCATTGAAAAGATTCGATCCGGGGCCATGTAAAAATACCCTGAGCGCTCGACATAAACAGCCGAGTTCAACCGGCGGATGCGCTCCATCCCTTGGACCCATCGACGGGGCGGACCCTTGTGTCCGCCCCGTCGATCCCGCGAAAGCTTTAGAGAGCTTAAGCTTTGACGATTTTTTCCCTACCTTCCAAAACGCCTTTGGTGGCGTTTCGTGTATCGATCACAAGAGGGGCATGACGAACGATCCAAGAATAATCGTAAGCGCTGTGGTCCGTCAGAATCACCACGGCGTCTGAGGATGATAGGGTTTCTTCGTTGAGAGGCACCGATTCCAGATCGAAACGATGCTTACGACCCGGTTTTAATTTCGGAATATGGGGATCGTTGTACGAAACAAGGGCTCCTCGTTCCTGCAGCAACTGCATGACTTCATAAGACGGAGATTCACGATCGTCATCGATATCCTTTTTATAAGCCACGCCCAGAATGAGAATACGCGATCCTTTCAAACATCGACAGCGTTCGTTGAGGGCTTCGATGATACGTTCCAGGACGTAATAGGGCATGGAGACATTCACTTCGCCGGCCAGTTGTATGAATCGAGTGGCGAAATCGTATTCCCGAGCTTTCCACGACAAGTAAAAGGGGTCGATGGGGATGCAGTGCCCCCCCAAACCCGGGCCTGGGTAAAAGGGTGTGAATCCGAAAGGCTTGGTAGCCGCCGCTTCGATCACTTCCCAGATATCGATACCCATACGAAAAGCCAAAACCTTGAGTTCATTGACCAGAGCAATGTTGACACTTCGGTAAATATTTTCGAGAAGCTTGGTGAGTTCCGCAACCCGAGTGCTGGAGACGGGCACGACGCGTGTCACGGCATGGCTGTACAAAGCCTTGGCACATTCCAGACATGCCGGCGTGACACCACCCACCACCTTGGGAATGTTGCCCGTGTGGAACTGAGGATTTCCAGGGTCTTCCCTTTCGGGAGAAAAGGCAAGGAAAAAGTCATGTCCTACCCGAAGCCCGGTGCGTTCCAATTTGGGCAGCATGAGCTCCTCGGTGGTGCCGGGATACGTAGTGCTTTCCAGCACCACAAGATGCCCGGCTCTGAGATGCCGGGCAATGGTGTCTGTGGTACTTTCGATGTAACGAAGGTCGGGTTCCATTTTGTCGGTCAACGGAGTGGGGACGCAGATGATGATGCAGTCGGCTTCGCGAAGCCGCTCGAAGCTGATGGTCACATCCAACTGTCCGGCTTCGAGAAATCTTTGCACAGGTTCGATGGGAATATGCCGAATATAGCTTCTTCCGTGCAGCAGAGCATTGATCTTGGCGCTGTCCACATCGAAGCCGATGAGAGGAAATCCGGCTTCTCCGAAACGGATCAACAGAGGTAAGCCCACGTAGCCCAGTCCAATGATGCCGACGGTGGCTTTTCGCTCGTGAATCTTTTGAAGCAAGTTTTCCATAGATGTAGAACCTCCGATTTTGGGTTGGGTCTCCAAGCGAGAAAGGGAAAATATTGAAGAAGATTCTGCCTAAGAAAAGAGCAAAGAGCAATGGAGAAACGACAAAAACATTCTGAAATCTGCGTGGTGACAGGTGCCGCCGGTTTCGTGGGAAGCCATCTGTGTGAAAAACTTCTGGCCTTGGGGTATACCGTTGTCGGTATCGATAACTTCTTTTCCGGACATCGGGAAAACCTGGAACCCTTTGTGGAGCATCCTCGATTTTCTTTTCATGAAAGGTCTGTGACGGAGCGCGGCCTGTTAAAGGAGATCAGGGAACGCCAGGGGGCTCTCTTTGCCGTTTTTCACCTGGCGGCCATTGTGAGTGTGCCTTATTCGCTGGAACATCCCCAAGAGACTTTTCATGTGAACACGGAGGCCACCCTTTTTCTTTTGGAAGAAGCCGAAGGGTTGGGGGCACGTTCCTTTGTGTTTGCGGGATCTGCTGCAGAATATGGCGATCAGGACCGCGTGCCCTTGAGTGAGGCGGATGCCGACGATCACACTCGATGGTTAAGTCCTTATGGGGAAGCTAAGTATCGGGCGTCCATGGCTGTGGCGTCCCGCCGAGGTCCTCTGCGAGGGGTATCCTTGCGATGTTTTAATATCTACGGTCCCCGGCAGGATCCTTTTAGCCCTTACAGCGGCGTGATTTCCCGTTTTGTGGATATGGCCCTAACCCAAAGGCCTTTGACCGTCTTCGGAGACGGTCTGCAGACCCGAGATTTCGTTTTCGTCTCGGATGTGGTGGATGCGTATTGTCGCGCCGGTCTAAGAATCGAAGACGACGATAAGATCGTTTCAGGTATTTACAATGTGGGATCGGGGCGGGCAACCTCCATCGTGGATCTGGCCCGATTGATTTGTCGCTTGACACAGCGGCCGGAATCCATAACGTTTGGTCCAGAACGTCCCGGGGACATTCGACATAGCACTGCGAACATCGACGCCATCAAAAGAGATCTCAACTGGATGCCCCGGATCGGCTTGGAAGAGGGTTTGACGAGAACCATTCAGTGGATGCGCGGTTCGAAATGACGTGCGGCAAGCAGAGCCTGTCTTTGAGGACCCAAGGTTTTCATCAGCAAAGGAGGAAACCGTGAAGAAAGCGATCGTAGCGGGTGTGGCGTGCCTGGCTTTGGCGCTTGTGGTCGTGACGTGTAAACGTTTTCGCGACGAAGGTCAACTGCCCATGAGTCGAGCTCTTGAGCCGTATCGTGCCATGGATTTCGGTCACCTTTTGGGGATGGAGGGTTTCAGTGACGCCCTTCTCAAGATGCATTTCACCCTGTATCAAGGCTATGTGAACAATACCAACGCTCTTTTGGAAAAGACTCGAGCCTTGGCCAAAGAAGGTAAAACTGATGGGCCGGAATATGCCGAATTGAAAAGGCGATTGGGTTTCGAATTCAACGGTATGAAACTGCATGAGTATTACTTCGGCAATCTGGGCGGATCCGGCGTTTTGCCTGAAGGCAATCCTCTCTATGAAGCTATAGTGGAAAACTTCGGCAGCTTTGAAAACTGGAAAGCGGATTTCATTGCTACGGGAAGAATGCGCGGCATCGGTTGGGTTGTTCTTTACCAAGACCCGGCAACGGGCCGTTTGGTGAATACGTGGATCAACGAACACGAAACGGGGCATTTTGTGGGATGTCTGCCTTTGTTGGTCATGGACGTTTTTGAACATGCTTATGTGACGGACTACGGTCTCGACCGCAAGGCCTACATCGAAGCTTTCTTTAAGAACCTTAACTGGAAAGTGGTTTTGCAACGTCTCGGTGTTGCGGTCAAAGAGACCGATTTTCCCGAACCCAAGACGTCGGCGCCCAAAGGTGGGTCTCAGGGGGAAAAAACAGGGCCGGCGGCATCGGAAAAGGTGACGGAAGCGTCGAAGTCTTGAGAGGGCCAACAAGCATACGGGATTATTAGGAGACGGAAGGGCTGGTGTCTCGCCCGCATCATGAGGGGTCCCTCGGCCCGTGCGTGTAGGAGAACAACCAGTTTCAGGCTTGCAAGGGCGAGGCGTGCCTCGCCCCTACCATGCAAGGCGGCCAGGGTTCGGCAAGCACGAGGACCGAGAGAGCGCGATACCTTCATTGTAGGTCATGGCGTCGGAAGGATAGAGCAAAACAAAAGATCTTTTTTTAGACAAATGGTCCACGGGCTCCGGGCTTTGAACAGGGGCCCGCACGCACGTGAGAAAGGCTTTTTTTTGTTGCATTCTTGAACCCGCTCGGCCAAAGGCGCGTGGCTGGAGTGGGATTCTTTTTCCGAACCGATTGAGGCCTTTTGGAGAAACAGCGATGGAAAGCATGGTGGAATCCCTGAGAAGACAAAGAGAATTGGTTTTGCAGGGTGCCGATGACGAAGCATTGCGTCGGCACATGAGCCTTTTGGAGATTGCGGTCATCAGTTTGCATAATCGTCTCGTAAACCGAATGGCCTCGGAATCCGAGCGGTTTCGTTCCAGCGGCGCCATCTTAGCCGTGGGACTCTTGGGACGGGGTCTTCTTGGTCCTCAGGATCCGGTAAGCCTTTTATGGCTGCGCACGGAGACCTTTCCTTGGGACGAGAATGCGCAGCGGGAGATAGTAACGCCCCTCAAAGAGGCCGGGTGGCAGGTGCGTTTGCAATGTGCCACGATCCCGGAACTGTTGGAGGAAGCGGGATCTCGGCTAGGTTTCTTTTTTGAACTGCTCGATGCCCGCTATCTTTCCGGAAACCGACAATTGGTGGCCGAACTGGATCATGCTCTGGACGATTTCATCCTTGAGCATCAACGACCCCTGTTAGACCATCTCTATGAAGGGATTCGAGCACGTCAAGCACGGCTTTCCATGGCCGAAGACTGGCTGGAACCAGACATGCTGGATAGCCCGGGAGCCCTCAAAGACATCGATACCATTCGCTTTGCCGCGCGTATCCTTTTGGACGTTCGCTGCTTTGACGATGCCATTTTTCAAGGATATCTGACGCGCAAGGAAGTGGATCGACTGCAAAATGCAGAAAAAAAACTGCTTAAATGGCTCAATCTGCTTCGCACCGTGAAGGGTGACCGCCAGAGTGTTCTGGATTTCAAGGTTCAAGAGATTTTGGCCGAAAAACTAGGCTACAGCGGCAGGTCCGGCTTTCTTCCTGTGGAATCTTTCATGCAAGAAGTGCATGAAACACTGCATGACGTGTTTTGTGTCAGTTCAGAGTTTTGCGAACGTCTTCAGGAGACAGGGAAAATCGCCTTGGGGCCTTCGCCTTCGGGACCTAGAGTGGCCGTAGAAGAAGGAGTGTCTCTGGTTGGTGGACGGCTCCATGTGGATCCGGGACGCCTTGAGCCCACCGCAGCCAACGTGATCCGCCTCTATGTGTTGGCGGCGCAGCACAGAGCCGGCTTTTCCAGTGCCACGCGTCGTTGGCTGCATCATCACCGTAGCGTTGTGGAAACCTCCACAGGGGACCCCGAGGTCCAAGAGGCTTTTCTACGGTTGCTGTCCATCGATGACGGTCATGTATCGGTGATTCGGCGCTTCTACAATGACGGATTTTTAAGGGCTCTCGTTCCCGAAACGTCCTTGGTGCACGCCCTCGTGCAACACGACGCTTTCCACGTATATCCGTTACATGAACACCATTTGAGGACCTTGCGGGAAATCAAACGGCTTAAAGCCGGCGAGTATCAAGAGGAAGAGCCGGAACTGACGTCATTGGCCCAGGAAATGGGGGACAATCCATGGCTTTCTCTGGCGGCTCTCTTTCACGACATCGGCAAGCATGCTGGCAGTCATCATGCCAAACATGGAGCGGATATGTTTCCTGTGATCGCTCGGCGTCTCGGCATTAGCCCCGAAGGGTCTGATTTGGTCAGTTTCCTGATTCGAAACCATCTGCTGCTTATGGACACAGCTTCCATGAGGGATCTCGGCGACATGGAACTTCTGGTTCAATGCGCCCGTACCGTTGAAGATCCTGAACGATTGCATCTGCTCATGCTCTTGAGTTTTGCGGACATGATGGCCACAGGGCCGCGAGCTGTGCAGAAATGGCGGGATACCCCGGTCCATGAGCTTTACCGAAAGTTACTGGATCTTCTGGAAAAGGGGGAGCCTGGGGAAGAGATTCTTGCAGAACGCCTGCAAAGACTGAAGGAGGCGGTTCTTGAAAAAATGGCCCACTTGGTGGACCGCTCCCGCTTAGAAGAACACTTTCGTGACCTGGCTCCTCGTTACGTGCTGACCAGTTCCCCGGAAGCCGTGGCGCGCCATCTCCGTTTGGAAATGGAACTAGGACCTGAACCCGAAGCCTTTGTCTGGGAAGTGGAAAAGGAAAACGGAGGCGTGGAAATCACGGTGCTCAGCCGCGAAGTGCCTGGTTTTCTTGCAAAAGCGGCCGGCGTTTTGACCCTCCACAATCTGGATATTCGAGACGCTCGAGTTTTTACCAAAAAAAACGGTGTCATGATTTTCGTTTTCAGATGCCGATTTGTTTTTCCAACCCAGGAAGAACCCGATTGGGGATCGGTGCGCGCCGATCTGCGTCGTCTTCTGGAGGGGCGATTGGCTCTGGATTACCGCATCGCCGCCCATGCAGCGGCCAAAAGATTATCGCCTGCACGCTCCTTGATTCCCAGTCCCAGCCGTGTTCTTTTGGATAACGATTCGGCCAAGGATTACACCATCGTGGAAGTGTACACCATGGACCGCCCGGGGCTTTTGTACACCATCACTCGAACGCTCTTGGATTTACAAGTGCGCATCTATGTGGCCAAAATCACCACCAAGGTGGATCAGGTCGCGGATATCTTCTACATCAAGAATCATCGAGGAGAAAAAGTGACCGACCGCGAACAGATGGATGAGATTTGTCGGGCGCTGCTTTTCTATCTCGACGGACCGGCTGGGTTCGAATCCTAAGAAACGAGGATGCATTCCATGTCTCTCTATATTCGTCGTCTATGGGAAGGCGGTCACACCCATTATGTGCTTAAGGAATCTTATTGGAACGGATCGTGTTTTGCCACGAGAAGCATTCTCGATTTGGGAACGGATCCCACGGAGTATATTGTTTACACGGGAGGCAATGGGTTCTACTTCAGTGACGCTGTGGAGGAGGCTTTTGCCCGCTTGGGGCTAGAACCGGAAACGGAGGATTTGGAAAAAGCTTTTCTGTTGTATCTTGATCCGCACATTCGAAGAATTATAGAAAATTTTACCACGGGAAAAAAAGCACCTTCCCTTTCATGGAATGCCGAAGAATGTGCCCATCACCAAAGATTCCTTCATCCTTTCGATAAAAGGCGTATGCATTTTTTGCGATGCGGTCGAATCGACATTGGAAACCTGGAAGGTAAATCCTGGAAGTTTCTCAATGTGCTGTGCGATAAAAGCCGAGACGAGATCGAACATGTCATTGAGGGTATGGAAAAGGATCTCCGTCCTCAGGAGCGAAGAAACTACCTGTTTACGGCGCTGGAACTTCAAAGGTACTTTCCAAGCCATCTTCTGAAAAACAATCCCGCCGCCTTGGATTCGGAAAAAGTTGATGCCTATTTCCTCGAGGAAATTTGCAGACTGAACGAAGACGCCACATTCTTTTTCGGCGTTGAAGACCATGATCCTCGAAAGCTGCATTCTTTCCTTGTCAAGTACGTCATCATGTATTTCGATCACAGCTTCACCCCTGAATCCTTGTGGAACCGGGTCTTTAACGACTTTCTACGCAACCGACAATTTCGCTTTCAGCCTCCTGCACGCCAGACCTTAACGGAAGAGGAAGCCTGTGCCTGTTTGGGACTCCATCCAAAAGAATACCGGGCCATGAGCGCGCAGGCTCTGACCCGGCATTATCGTAAGCGAGCCAAAAAGCACCACCCTGATACGGGCGGGGATCACGAAACCTTCATTCGCCTTTCTCAAGCCTACGAGTGCCTCGTTCGCCGCAAGGCACATCGGCATTAAGAAGCACGGCTGCAGCGATCATCGCAGCTCACACTGGAGCAAATCCTGGACCACGGTGTAGGGATCCGTTTCTCTTTGTGTGACCTTGCTTACCAAATCGTCCAGGCTTTGTCCTCTTTTTTCCATGCGTCGCAGCAACTCCGCCAAAGCTTCTTCCCGCAGAGTCTCCAAAAGTTGCGTCCTAGCCCTTTTTTGGGAAACGGCTTCCCATTGGATCCTATCGTTTTCCAGCAGGTACTGCCGATGACGTTCCACGGCTTCCAGAAGTTCCGGAACGCCTCGCCCTTTCAAGGCTTCGGTTTCGATGATGGGCGGTTCCCAGTGCTGATCCTGCGATCTTCTGAGACCCAGTTCGATCAGGTTTCGCAATTCCCGCACAGTCTTACGGGAGCCTTCGCGATCCGCTTTGTTGACCACGAAGATGTTGCCGATTTCCATGATGCCGGCCTTGATGGCCTGCACTTCGTCGCCCATGCCGGGAATGGTCACGAGGATCGTGGTATGAGCGCAATTGGCGATGTCCACCTCATCCTGGCCCACCCCGACGGTTTCCACCATGATCACGTCTTTACCCATGGCATCCAGGACAGTGATCATGTCGTTGGTGGACTTGGTGAGTCCACCGAAGTGGCCGCGCGTGGCCAAACTGCGAATAAAGACGCCGCCATCCAAAAAATGGCGCTGCATACGAATGCGGTCCCCCAAAATGGCTCCGCCTGTAAATGGGCTGGTAGGATCGATGGCCAGAATACCTACGGTAAGGCCTTTCTTTCGATATTCCATGGCCATTTGATCCACCAACGTGCTCTTACCCACTCCCGGGGATCCCGTAAATCCCAGAATGTAAGCCCGACCTGTGTGGGGGTAGAGCTCTTTCAAAATCTCCCGCGCGGAAGGCATTTGGTCATCGATGTCCCGCAGAAGGCGAGCGACGGCCCGAACATCTCCCGCCAGGATTTGGTCCACGATGCTCATGATTTGTGCCTCTTTGTCATTCAGCCACCATGGCTTTCCTCGGTTTGACATTGGTACGGACCCATTGAACGATATCGTCCAGTTTGGCCCCTGGCTCAAAAATTTCTTTAATCCCGATGGCCTTGAGTTTGGGAATGTCTTCAAGCGGGAAAATGCCGCCGCCGATGACCGTGATGTCTTCGGCATTATTTTCTTTGAGCAGTTCCATGATTCTCGGAAAAGAATACCGATGGGCTCCGGACAGAATACTTAGACCGATCAGATCCACATCCTCCTGAATGGCGGTGCTGACAATTTGTTCCGGTGTTTGATGGCATCCAGTGTAGACCACTTCAAAACCAGCGTCGCGAAAGGCTCGAGCGATTACACGGGCGCCTCGATCATGCCCGTCCAGTCCCGGTTTGGCGATTAATATACGAAGTTTCCTTTCATCGGCCATGGAAACGGTCCCTCCTGTGTCGTCGTTCTTTGTCGATTCACACATGCGGGCCGCAAAGAGCGGCACATTCGATCATGTCGTACCAGAATGAGTGCGAAGCGGTTTCTTCCATTCGTGTGAGGCTGCTCGACAACGCACCACAACCGTCACCTTGTACGCTCCTTCAAGGTATGGGCAAAACGGGCCTCGTCCCGACAAGCCTGAAACTGCGTTTTTTCTCGAGAAAGCAAGCCTCTATCACGCTCACTATGCGGACGGGACGCCCGCACTTCAAGACCCCCATCGCCCTTCCTCATTGTTGGACCACTACCTAGAAAGTTCCCGGGTCGCTATAGGTGCCGAAGACTTCCCGATAGAGATCGCAACACTCCTGTTCCGTGGCACCGGCTCGCACCGCTTCGATCAGAGCCGGCATCACATTGTTTTCCCAACAAGGCGGCCCTTCGCAGCGCCGACGTAGCTCATCCATAGCCTTTTGCAACTTGACCTTGTCTCGTTTTGCCTTAAACTGGCGTGTGCGCTCAATCTGGAAATTTTCCAATTCATCGTCGATGCGAAGCACAAATTCCAGATCCGGTCGAGCACTGGGGAATTTGTTGACTCCGATGATGATTTTTTCGCCCTTTTCCACCTGCTGCTGAAAGTGATAAGCTGCATCCGCAATTTCCATCTGCGGATAGTCCTTTTCAATGGCCGCAACCATGCCGCCCAGCTCGTCGAGCTTACGGATGTAAACCATGGCCTCTTCTTCCATCTTGTCTGTCAGGGCTTCCACAAAGTAGGAACCGGCCAGAGGGTCAATCACGTTGGCCACGCCCGTCTCGTCGGCCAAAATCTGCTGGGTCCTCAATGCAATGCGCACCGCCTCCTCACTGGGAATCATGTACACTTCGTCCAGCGAGTTGGTATGCAGGGATTGGGTGCCGCCCAGAATGGCCGCTAGAGCTTCCGTGGTGGTACGAATAATATTGTTGTACGGTTCCTGAGCTGTCAGAGAACAACCCGCTGTCTGGGTGTGGAAACGACACATCATGGAACGTGGCTTTTGCGCCTTGAAACGATCCTTCATCAAGCGGGCCCACAGGCGTCGTGCGGCACGCATTTTTGCGATTTCTTCGAAGAAATCGATATGAGAATTCCAGAAGAAGGACAAGCGCCCCGCAAAGTCATCCACCTTAAGACCCCGCTTGAGACACTCTTCCACATAGGTGATCCCGTCGTAGATGGTGAAGGCCAATTCTTGAACGGCCGTGGCCCCCGCTTCTCGAATGTGGTAGCCGCTGATGCTGATGGTGTTCCATCGCGGCACTTCATAGGTTCCGAATTCCACGGTGTCCACCACAAGCCGAAGGCTCGGTTCCGGAGGGAGCATCAGAGTCTTTTGAGCGATGAACTCTTTTAAGCAGTCGTTTTGAATAGTGCCGCCCAGCTTCCTTCGATCGTAGCCCTCGTTTTCCGCATTGGCAATGTACATGGCCCAGATGACGGAAGCCGGAGGATTGATGGTCATGGAGGTGGTGACTTCTTCCAGATTGATCCCCGCAAAGAGACGCTGCATGTCGTCGATGGTGTCGATGGCCACACCGCACTTGCCGCATTCGCCACGGGCCAATGGAGATTCGGTGTCATAGCCCATCAGGGTCGGAAAATCAAAGGCGGTGCTCAGCCCCGTCTCCCCATGCTCGATAAGATAATGAAACCGTTTGTTGGTGTCTTCGGCGGTGCCGAGCCCGGCAAACATACGCATAGTCCATAGACGCGCCCGATACATGGTGGGCTGAACACCTCGCGTAAAAGGATACTGCCCCGGAAACCCAATGTCCTGCAAGTAATCCTTTTCCTTGATGTCCAGCGGTGTGTAAAGCGCCTTCACTTCCATGTCGGACACGGTGGAAAACCGTTCCAATCGTTCCGGCATCTTTTGCAGAGCCTTTTCGTACTCCTGCAGCCAGTCCTTGTATTCCTTTTCCATGCGATCCAATTGTGATTCCGAAAACATCTTTTGGCCCATAATGCTGTCCCTCCTCCATCAATGAAAACCCGCGAGTCACAAGCAGATGCAGCGTTGGCGGCGAAAGGCTTCAAGAACGAAAATGACTCGTCTTTCAGGATTCCATGAAAACGTCATTTCGTACCCGTACCTGAACCATGCGCCGTTCCTTGCTTCGTCAAAGGACCAGCTTTTGAAGGCCCCGTCAAGAATTCTTTTGCAAAGAGACGCCATGAAGGGACGCCCCTGACTTTCGGTTGTTGCAGATGAGTGGTGATTGAGAGCCGAAGAGCCGGCTTGGAGCCTGTGAAACCGTGCTGTGCATGAAACAGGTGTGCGGCATGGGATTCACGCGCCCTCTTTGCGTGCCGTGACGGACGGCCAAGACGGGTCCATTCCTGAGGGCCTTCCCCAACCACACGGACCTTAAAAGAGAGAGTTATGCATTGTCAAACAAATTTTTTTTTACTTGACCACGGCAAAAACGCTGATGTAGGAAGGAACCGCACGGGTACCAATGGCTCTCTTGAGCACGTTGTTTTCCGTTCTCATGAGGTTCTCCCCTGCAGCGCATGCGCCTCCTCGAGCCAACCCCCTCTTTCACATTGGTACCTGAAGAAGGAACGTCCTTTCTTAACGTGCCGTACCCTCGGCAAGCCCTTGCCACGACGGCTTCGGTTCTTGGTGGTGTGCATGCTGGTCACAGCGCGCCAATGCAATCCAGTGTTCTTGATCCCAGCGGGAAGGTACGGTTTTTCTATGGTCACATGAGACAGGCTTGCATGGACCGCCGGCTTTCGGGCAGCATCAAGGTGATGTGCCTTTCGTGCCGCCCGAAAAAGCGGCGAAGTGTACCGAGGTGGCTTTCTTGTGTTTTCAAAAAGTGGCGGTTTCAAGTTCTCAGGGAAAGGAGGTGATGTACCGAGAGCACTATGGGCTGAGGGGATCTATTGCGGATGAATTTTATTGGCACGTACAGAGGAGGTCGCAATGTTTAAGGGAATGCCAAAAGTTTTCTGGGCTGGTATGTCACTTCTATATGGGTATTTTTTCCTATTTTTCTTTTTGGAAATTACCATTCCCAAGTTTCCTCTCGCCAAGTTTCTGGGAATTCCGGCGTGTTATGTGTATAATTGGATCATCGGTTTGTGGGTGATTAACATGATCGTTGCAGCCCTCTTTTATCTGGCCGAGGAAGCTCGAGAAGCTCGGCTGACAAAGAAATAAGGAGGTTAGAATGGGTGCCAATCCAATCGTTATTATTGGGGCTCTAATCTATTTTGCCATTATGATCGCCATAGGGGTCACCACGCGAAAGGCGGCGCTCAACGCCTCCGATTACTATGTGGCGGGTCGCAAAGTGGGCTCTTTCATCAACGGGGCCGCTTTGGCGTCCACCTATTTAAGCCCCGCGAGCTTTCTCGGACTACCGGCGTTCATCTTCCTTTTGGGTTATCCCTTCTGGTGGGCTCTGGTAGGCATTATCGGCGGCATGCCCATTGCCACGCTTCTCACGGCGGCTCCCCTGCGTAAATACGCTCCCACATCCTTTACGGACTACTACGCCGATCGTTACGACACCAAGTGGATGCGCCTTATTGCCGGTGTTCCCACCATCATCGCGGGTTTTGCCTACGTCACTCTATCTATTGTCGGTACCGCTCTTTTCATGCTCGCCATCTTAAAGCTCAATTACAACGTTTCTGTGGTTCTCGGTGCCCTGGTGGTTTTCATCTATGTGTTTTACGGCGGCATGGTGGCCACCACCTGGTCGGCGGCTTTTCAAGGGGTGACCATGGCTGCTGCAGCGGTGATAGGTGCCATTTACACCATTGCTCATTTCGGCGGCATCAATCCCATGACCGATGCCATTTTGAGCGTGACGCCTAATTTCTTTAATGCGCCCTATGTGAATGAAAAACCTTCCAGTGCCCTAATGGGCATGTGGACCGGTATTGTCGGCTTTTACTTTACATGGCATTTCGGTTTTGCGGCCATGCCCTACACAGTGGTGCGCTTCTTTACGGCGCAAGACATCAAATCTGCGCGTCGTAGCGTGTTCTGGGCGATTTTCTTTGGTGGCTCCATGTATGTTGGGTTGATCATCATCGGTTCCGCGGCCCGAGTGCTCATCGAAACGCTGCATCCCTACATGAGTGTTGAAGGGGTCAAGGATGCCATGGGTGTGCTCAAGCACATGAAGGGTGTCTACGGCGTGGGTGGTGCGGCTGTCACCGACTACTCCATGATCGCCGCCATGGAAGGCCTTAAGAGCCCCTTCCTTCTGGCTGTCATTGCCGCTGGTGGTTTGGCCATCGCCATGTCCACGGCGGCAGGCTGGACCATGGTGCTCAACGTTCTTCTGGGTCGTGACCTGATCGGTAAGGTTTTCGGCAGCAAGTGGCCTGAAGAAAAGCCCGTTCAGGTTACACGGGTGATGACCGTCATTATCACCGTCATTTGTACCTTGGTGGCTTTCAGCCCTCCGGCGCTTGTTTTGGACATATCCGGTGCCGCCTTTATCGTGATCCTGTGCTCCGTAGGGCCGCCTCTTGTTTTGGGCATCTGGTGGGACAAAGCCAACACGACGGCGGCTGTCACCAACATTATCGTCATGACCATACTGTCCACTTTCTCGTGGATGTACGCCAACTCCAAGCTGGGTAGCGCCCATTGGTTTTTCCTCGGTCAAAAAGGCGGCCTTGTGACGCCTCACCAATTCTACTGGGTGTTCATTGGGCTTATCTTCTTTATCCTTCTCAGCTTGGTGACGAAACCCAATCGGCCTGAGGTCATCAAGAAGTATTCGTACGACCTGAGACCCGAAAACTAAAGATGAGGCGAAGGACCGAAAGGGAGACCTTTCGGTCCTTCACGGCAAACCGAGAAGCCAAGATTTTTCGAGGCGACCCATGGCAGAGCAAAGGAAAAATGAAAGACTGGAACGCTGGGAGCGACATCGGCGTCGATGGTATCTTCTGTATTTTTATGTGGGTGTCGGCGTTAATTTGTTACTTTATTTTACGAAACCTTATGGCTTTGATCCCAGCGGAAGTCTTTTTTGGGGGTCTTTTTACGGTATCGGGATTCCTTTGTGCACCATGTTTCTTGGTGTTTCCATTCATCGTAAGCTTCTTGGTGTTTAAGTTTTCCATGAAATCATGGTGCTGCCTAGGCCGATTCCTTGTCGTGTTGTTTTTGGTGCTTTTTGGCGCCGTGGTGCAGGCTCAAGGGGATGTGACCTTTGTCCATGACGTGGAGGCGGAAGACCTGTTCACGGGCAAGAAGGCGCTCACCTTGATGACCAGTTATCGCGCCGACGGCATGTATATGGACCAGCAACGGAGATATACTGGTTCTTGGATGCGCCTTCTTTTCGGAGGCGTTCGGGAGGATCGCCGAACGGTGATCATTTCCTTGGCCTCTCAAGATATTCGTGAAATTGACTGGGGTCGCGACAAATGTCGCATTTTTCCTCTGAATCGTCTGAAGGATCCCGAATGGCTGCGCACCTTGGAAAAGCCTCGTGAGGAATCGATGCCTCTGATGGCCGATCGCTACCAGGTGCGGACTCCTGAAATGACCATCAAAGTTGAGCCGGCGGTGGAAACCGTCGGCAGATATGCGTGCCGAAAGGTCGTGGCTCGGCTGCGCCAGGATACGTACGACAGGCTGCGGGAAGCACATAGTGTGACGGAGGTGGAGCAGCATCTTTGGGTTTCGAACGAGGTGCCGGGTCTCGATGAAGCTCTTCGTGTTCAGGCGCAGCTGGGAGCGATCCTTGGCATGGAAGTGGAGCGCCTTGGACCTCTGTCCTTTCTTCTGTCGTACTGGCAAGGAACCTTGCAGCCTTTAGCAGAGGATTTGGCGCGGGCGCGGGGGTACCCGGTAAAGAGCGTGGTGCGTGTGACGGCGCACTATATTCCCAAGGAAGGGGAATCCAGAAGGGTGAGTCGTGTCGTCAATGAGGAAACCAGCCTCTTGAAAGAGGTGCTCACGAAGTTTGATGAAGAAGTGTACAGAGTTCCACCTCACTTCACAACGGTTCATGTTCCATAGGCGAAAGGATTGACAACACAAGGATGGAATGAAGGGGAGAGATTCATGGCACGAGAAGACTATTTCAAATGGGCGGAGAGTGTTCTTGATCCTTCCAAGACCTTTAAAAAGCCGGAAGCTCTGGCGGACATCAAGATCGTAGAGTTATGCACGCTGATTTTGGGGCCTTCTTTACCCAGTTATCTTTCTGAACTGGGGGCGACTGTCTTCAAGGTGGAACTGCCTGGCATGGGGGACACCATGCGGTCTCTGACCCCTTTTGCCAAGTTCTTTAACGGAGCGGCCATGGGGTGGCTCAAGGAAGCACGCAACAAGTATCATCTGGCCATCGATGTGCGCGTGCCCGAGGGTGTGGAGCTTTTCCGGGAACTGGTCAAACGCTCTGACGTGGTGGTGGAAAATCTTCGTGCAGGCACCATGGACAAGTGGGGTATCGGCTATAGACAATTGCGTGAGATCAACCCGAGGATCATTTACATTGCCCTGAACGGCTTTGGACAATGGGGGCCGTATCTGGAACGTCCGTCTTATGACGCCATTGCGCAGTCCGAATCCGGGGAAGCCTGGATCAGTGGTTTTCCGGACAAACTTCCCATGAAGGCGGGCATCTGGTTGGCGGACTATTATGGAGGTCTTGTGGGTGCGATTGGTGTATTGGCCGCTTTGGCCCATCGAGACCGCACAGGACGCGGCCAATACATCGAGTATTCTCAGGCGGAAAACCTTATGCGCGCCATGGACTGGACGTGGCTGTACCAGCATTTTACCGGCAAGTGCCGAGAACGTTATGGAAACCGAGATGTGAGCATTTGCCCGGCGGACATCGTTCCCAGCAAAGACGGGGAAATGGTGGCCATCGGAGCGGCGACGGACAAACAGTTTCAAGGGCTGTGCCGGGCCATGGGCAAACCGGAACTGGCCCAGGATCCTCGGTTTGCCACGCACCAGGAAAGGCTGAAGGAAGAAAACGCCGTGGAACTTTTGTCCCTCATTCGAAATTGGGTTGCAGGCAAGACCTATGCGGAAATCGACCAATTGGCCGGTCAATACGCTTTTGGTGCCGAGAAGGTGGCCAACGGCAAGGATCACTTTGAAGATGAGCACTTGAGAAAACGCAATTTTACCTACTACGTGGATGATCCAATCTACGGGGAATTTTGGGAGGAAGGTATTGCGCCCAAGCTTTCGGAAACCCCGGGGCGCATCAAATGGGCCGGTAAACCTGTGGGCTTTGACAATGAATATGTCCTCAAGCGTTTTCTCGGCCTCAAAACCAAGAAAATCAAATACCTCAAAGAAAAGAACATTATCGGCAAATGGGTGGACGTTCCTCCCGGTCGCAAGCCTCCGCAGAACTGGGACGGCACATCAGGTGTCCTTTTGGTTTAGTTTCTGACGTAAAAGTGATCCACGAAAGAGAACTCTGTGTGTGCAGGGAGGAGAAATCAATGCATATGGAAAAAGAACAAAGCTGGGGCGATTGGATTCGGGAGTTGGACGATCCGGCAAAGAACCGTGAAAAGCCTGAAGCGCTGGATCATATTACAGTGTTGGATGTGAGCTACGCCAACATGGCCGGATGTTTCTGCACATCCACTTTGGCGGAATTCGGTGCCAATGTCATTCGTATTGAACCACCAGGAGGAGACCCGGCTCGTACTTTCAGCCCTTGGGGTTACCTGCATAAGGGCACCGGCCTGGGGTATTTGAACGAAGGGCGCAACAAGTTTCATGTGACCTTGAACTTGGAATGTGAAGAAGGCCAGGAAATCTTTCGAAAATTGGCCAAACGGGCCGATGTGGTGGTGGAAACCTTTCTTCCCGGCACCATGGATGGCTGGGGGATCGGGTACCGTCAGCTTAAGGAATTAAACCCCCGCCTCATCTATTGCGCTCTTTACACTTACGGTCAATTCGGCCCCAAGGCCGCTTGCGGCAAGGCTGATGTGGACGTTGTGGACCAGGCCTATTCCGGGATTGTGTCCGTCAGTGGAGAACCACCGGAAGATCCTCAAAACCCAAAGCCGTCGGAAGTTCCAACCAAGCAAGGGAACTGGATGGGATGGTATGCCGGTGGTGCGTGGGCCTGTGTGGCCATTCTAGCGGCGCTTCACTACCGCGTCCAGTCCGGCAAAGGTCAATTTATCGACGTGTCTCCGGCCGAAGCTTACGGTCGATGTATCAACTATGGCATCACCTACTACTATGGCTTTAAAGATACCATACCTCGAGTGGGTAACTACGACGTAGGTGTTTTTCCATATACGTATTTCAAATGTAAAGATGGTTTCGCCTTTTTGTCCGGTTTCGCCGATCCCAACTGGAAGGCGCTCTGCACCATCATCAACCGTCCGGATTTGCAGCAACAGTTTCCCACCATTTTCGAACGCCTGAATGTGGACAATATGAAAGTCATGTACAAGGAAATCGAAAAGTGGACCATGGCGCACACTTATGATGAAATTTTTGATGCGGTCATGGACTACAACAAGAACATCGGGCAGGGTGTGGTGGTTCCCGGCCGCATCAGTTCGCCGATGGACACCATGAAGGCGGAAAACTGGTGGGTGCGTATGGCGTTGGAAACCATCGACGATCCCCATTACGGCGAGGTGACCATTGCCAATCACGCTCACAAAATGACGGAAACACCCCCAAGGGTCAAATGGATTTGCCGACCCGTAGGTGCGGACAATTATTACATCTATGCGAAAATGTTGGGCTATGGACCTAAACGGCTTGAAGAACTGAAAGAAAAAGGCGTTCTATGATCATGGACCACACTTAAAGCACAAAGAGAAAGGCCACTCTGTGGCCTTTTTCTTTGCGGAAGGTTCCATAATGATTCCCCCCAAAGAATTTCTACGGAAGATCAAACCCTTTTCTTTTCTTCACGAGGAACATTTGACCGCGCTCACAAGCAGTCTGGACGTGGCCATGTACGGTGCGGGCATGGTCATTTGTGCCAAGGATGAGGTGTGCCCTTCCGTGTTTCTTGTTTTTTCAGGGCTTGTCGGCCTTTACGATGGCGACGAACTTGTGGATCTTGTTTCGAAAGGCGAAATATTCGGGCTGCTTTCCGCCTTGCATCAGACACCGTCCTATTACGAAGCTCGCGCTCTGGAAGACAGCATCTGTTACCTTATCGACGGCGAGGCCTTTGAAAAAGTCTATCGAGCCCATAGTGCCTTTGCGTCCTTTTTCAGCACCTTCATTGAGCGGCGTTTTCGTTCCTTTGCTCGGTTAGCCCGTCAAGAGGAGTCCATGCAGGACGGTGCCACGGGGGTCCTGGTGGAAACCTTGGTGACCAAGGCGCCGGTGACGTGTGCCCCTGAACGCCTAGTGCGAGAAGCTGTGAGCCTTATGGATGCTCACGGTGTAGGTTCCGTGGTGGTCACAGAACACGATCAACCCGTGGGCATTTTGACCAACCGGGACATGCGACGGGTTCTTGTTTATGGAAGTCCTGACAGTGCGGTCAGGGACTTCATGTCGGCTCCGGTCATCACCCTGGATCGCCGAGCTTCGGTGCTGGAAGCCTACACGACCCTTCTTCGTACAGGGATCGACCATCTGGTGGTGATGGATCGGGACCGGGTTTACGGGGTTGTCACCAGCAAGGATGTTCTGGCAAAGATGGAGCCATCCTCGTCCATTTTGACTATTTATCGAAAAATCCTTAAAGCTGTGGATCTGGAAGAGCTCAAGAGCGCCTTTCATGCCATTCGCGTGGCCGTCTCGGAAATGGCTCTTAAAGGGGTTCATTTTTACCAGCTGTCTCAAATGATCACAGCCGTTTATGACACTGTGGTGGTTCGTGTTTTGCAAAGGCACACGGCTCCCCATGAGGCGAAGCATTTTGCTTGGATTCACACGGGCAGTTCCGGCCGCAAGGAACAGATTCTCACGACGGATCAGGACAGTGCCATCATCTGCGGAACAGCCGGCCCATGTTTGGACGTGGCCGAAGCCGTCACGCACAATCTGGAGGCTATTGGGATTCCGAGATGCCCTGCAGACTATATGGCTTCCAATCCAAAGTGGCATCTCAGCCTCGACGAGTGGAAAGAGAACTTTCGCCGTTGGTTTGTGGAACCCATTCCGGATCATGTGCGTTATCTGACAGTCTTTCTGGACTTGAGAGTCGTTTACGGGAATGGCGAGTTGTTGGCACGGCTGATCAGCGCCATTCATGAAAGCGTGACCAACCAAGCGGTGCGTTTTCTGGCCTATGATGCAGCCTTACATGAACCGCCCATCGGCATTTTTGGCATCAAGCATCGAGATCGAGGCATTGACTTGAAAAAATATGGCATTTACCCCATTGCCAACGGTATTCGCGTGATGATTTTGGCCAATAGAATGCTCAACGTGACCAATACCAGGGAACGCATCGAAGCGCTGCGGGATGGTGGGGTTTTGGGTAAGGACACCGCCGGCGATCTTTTGGAAGCATACGCCTTTCTTCAAGATCTTCGTCTCAGGCATCAGGCTCGAGCCCTCAAACAGGGCCGCTCGCAAACAAACCTTATCATGGCGGATCAATTGGACAAGATGGATCTGCTGGTCTTGAAAGAATCTCTGAAAGTGGTGGCGTCTTTTCAAAAGAACCTCAAAGCCCTTTACGGCGTGGATCGAGGGCTTTGATGCTTGTAACCGAAGCAGCGTTTGTGTCCGTGGATGTGGAAACCACCGGGTTGGATGTGCGAAAGGACGAGATTATCGCCATCGCCTTGGTGCCTATGGAAGGCTTGAAGATTCGAGTGCGCCATGCCTTCTACACCTTGGTGAAACCCCGTAAGTATCGGCCGCACACCATGAAGTACCATGGAATCGCCCTTGAGTCTCTGGAGCGGGCTCCGAGTTTTGAAGAAATCGCTCACGAACTTTTATCCCGCTGTCAAGGCATTCTTTTGGGACACTGTGTGCACATCGACTATGAGTTTCTTCGACGTGCATTTAAAGGGATGGGAATACGATTTGAGCGTGATATGGTAGACATTGCGGAAGTGGAGAAATGGATCGGGCAGAAAACTTCGCATCGGCCGAAATGTGAAGAACTGAGTCTAGATGCTTTAATCCATCGCTACGGCCTCAAGGAACATTACCGGCATCACGCTTTAGCCGACGCTTTTTTTGCAGCTCAGATTTTTCAGATTCAGATGACACGATACGGTGTTCCTTATGTCCATCAGTTGCTTAATCAGCTTAAAAACCAAAAAGTCTGCGACACACCCTTTCTTCTGTAGAACCTTTCTTGAAAATCCCAACGATGGTTTGCTAAAGGGATACTTATGCAGGCGTCCGCTTGGTCTTTAGAGCAGTTAATGCCTTTCGAGGACATGCCATCAGGAAAAAGGCTTTGTCTTCCAGGCTCTTTGTGCTAGTCAAAAAAAGATTCACAGAAGCGTAGGTGACACTTTGGGTTCAGAGCCATGAGCCCAGGATGATGTGACAAGGGTGCCAACAAAGGAGGTCGATGATGAAAAGATGGACGGTGGTTGTGGGACTTGCCGCAGCTTTGGTGACGGCGATGGCCGTGTATGGCTGGACGGCGGACATTGAATTGGCCAAAAAGTCCACCTTGGAAGAGATTCTTAAGCGCGGTGAACTTCGCGTAGGCTTTGAAGCGGGTTATATGCCTTTTGAGATGACGGACAAAAAGGGCAATTTCGTGGGCTTTGATATCGACATGGCCAAGGAAATGGCCAAAGCCATGGGTGTCAAGTTTGTTCCCGTGAACACGGCCTGGGACGGCATCATTCCGTCGCTCATTACAGGCAAGTTCGATATCATCATGAGCGGCATGACGGTCACGCAGGAACGAAACCTGAAGGTGAACTTTGCCGATCCTTACATTATTGTCGGTCAGACCATTCTGCTGAACAAGAAACATGAAGGCACGGTGAAGTCCTATAAGGATCTGAACGATCCCAAATACATCGTCACCTCCAAGCTGGGCACCACCGGTGAACAGGCGGTCAAGCGACTGATTCCAAAGTGTACCTACAAGTCTTTTGAAACCGAAACGGAAGCCGCCCTGGAAGTGGTTAACGGTAAAGCGGACGCCTTTGTCTATGACCTTCCTTTTTGCGTGGTGTTTTTGGCCCAACAAGGAGCTGGCAAATTGGTGTTTCTAGATGAACCTTTTACCTATGAGCCTTTGGCATGGGCCGTGAACAAGGGGGATCCCGACTTCCTCAACTGGTTGAACAACTTCCTGCGCCAGGTGAAAAACGACGGCCGGTACGAGCAAATCTACAACAAGTGGATCAAGAGTACGGATTGGATTCAGGATGTGGCTCAATAGGGGAAGGAGCTCTTGACCACTGGGTCGGGGGGTGAGGATAAGGGCTCATGGCGAGGGTGTCGCAGAACATGACTCGAGGGGCTTACGCCTTTTGGGTCATGGTTTTTTTTCTGATGGTATCCGGGGTTGTGGGAATTCTTTACTACGCCACGCAAAAGGTGGATTACGTGTGGCGCTGGTATCGAGTGCCCCAATATTTTTACTACAAAGAAAAAATTGAAATTCGTTCGGAAATTCAGGGTCGTGTCCAAGAGATTGCACGCACCGCCGATGAGGCTTCCATTCAAGTGCTGGGAGACGGAGAAACGGCCCAGTACAAGGTTCCGGTTCAAGGTGTGCGGGTGGACGTCGGGGATACTGTCTATCCAGGAGACGTTCTCGGCGTGTATCATCGGTGGAAGGTGGGCATTCTCATGCAGGGGCTCTGGTTGACCCTCAAGGTCAGCCTGATTTCCATTCTGCTGGGTATAGTCATCGGCCTGATAGCCGGCTTGGCACGTATTTCTTCCAATCCGGCACTCAAGTGGTCGGCTGTCACCTACGTGGAGGTCATTCGGGGTTCACCGCTGCTGGTGCAAATCTTTATCTGGTATTTTGTCCTTGGCACCGTGATCAACACGCTTTTGGCCAAAAACGGCCTTAACCAGCTGCCACCGCTCTGGTACGGTGTGGCCTCCTTGGCTTTCTTTTGCGGAGCGTACGTGGCGGAAATCGTGCGGGCCGGCATTCAGTCCATTCACCGAGGGCAAATGGAAGCGGCCCGATCCCTAGGAATGAGTTACCCTCAGGCCATGCGTCACGTGATCCTGCCTCAGGCTCTTCGACGTATTCTGCCTCCTTTGGCTGGTCAGTTCATCAGTCTCATCAAGGATTCATCCCTCTTGGGTATCATCGCCGTTCGGGAACTCACCAAAGCGACCCGCGAAGTGGTCACGACAAGCCTTCAGCCCTTTGAACTGTGGTTCATGTGCGCTCTCTTGTACTTGGTCCTCACCTTTGGGCTGTCCATGTTTGTCCAGTATTTGGAAAGGAGGACGGCGGTTTCGTGATTACGGTGGAGAATGTTTCCAAAACATTCCATGCCCCTCATGAAGTCAAGGCTCTTCAGAGTGTGTCCTGCCAGGTGTCCAAAGGGGAGGTGGTGGTGATTATCGGTCCTTCGGGGTCGGGCAAAAGCACACTCCTTCGATGCCTGAACCGCCTGGAACATGCGGATACCGGCCATATTTACATCGACGGTGTGGACATTCTGGACCGCAAGACAGACATCAATAAGGTGCGGGCGGAAGTGGGCATGGTGTTTCAGTCTTTCAACCTTTTTCCCCACAAGACCGTGCTGGAAAACATCACGCTGGCTCAAATGGTGGTGCGCAAAAGGCCCCAAAAGGAAGCCGTGGACAAGGCAATGGCTCTCTTGAACAAGGTGGGCATTCCGGACAAGGCTTCAGTCTATCCGGATCGTTTGTCGGGAGGTCAACAGCAGCGCGTGGCCATCGCTCGAGCCTTGGCCATGGATCCCAAGGTCATGCTTTTTGATGAACCCACTTCGGCCCTGGATCCGGAAATGATCGGTGAGGTTCTTGACGTGATGAAAGCCCTGGCTCGAGAAGGCATGACCATGGTGGTGGTCACCCACGAGATGGGTTTTGCACGAGAAGTGGCCGACCGTGTCATCTTCATGGACCAGGGGTGCATCGTGGAAGAAGGAACTCCGGAGCACTTCTTCACCAACCCGACGCATCACCGAACCAAACTCTTTTTGAGCCAAATACTGTGATGCCAGGGAGGCAAGGACGATGGAAAAGCACCTTTTGATCACTGTCAGTGATGAAATGTCCCACCTCTGCGGTGTGCGCTTCGTAGCCTGCTTTTTCAAAAACAAGAAGCCGTTTCGCCTGACGCTTTTCTATGTGGCTCCCACGCACACGGGAGACTGGAAACCCGATAGACCTCTGCCCAAGGCTAAAATTGCCGAAGAGACTCGAATGCGAGCTGAAAAGGCTTTGGAACGCAGTACCGAAATCCTCTTCGAAGCCGGGTTTAATGAGTCCCAGATTCAATCCAAGATCGTCCCTAAGGAAATGGAAACAGTCAAAGAGATTGTTATGGAAGCGCGTCGAGGTCACTACGACGCTGTTGTGCTGGGACGGCGAGGATATGCAGCCTTTGCCGGCGTGTTTTCGACGAGCATCAGCACCGAAGTGCTTCGGCAACCTCTCCCATGCCCCATGTGGATCTGTCGGAATCCGGGATTTGAACATGAACGGCTGCTCTTGTGTGTCGACGAGTCTGAGGCCAGTGCACGCATAACGGACCACGTGGGATTCATGCTTCGAGAGGAAGACCATAAAATATGTCTTTTCCACGTGATTACCGATCGAGGAAGACAGACTCGTGAGATCATTGACAGGGCCAGAAAGGTGCTTGAAGAAAACGGTGTCTCTCCGCAACTCATCGACTGGAAGATCATGGTGTCCCAAAACGTGGCCGAATCCATCATGGAAGAATGCCAGGTGAATCCGGCCTCAGTTATCGCCTTGGGCCATGAAAACGATGGAAGCCGAGGCTTTTTCGGGGGTCTTTTTTCCGGTTCGGTGTGCTCGGGAGTGCTGAAGCGGTTTGAAAACGGAGCCTTGTGGATTTCCAAGTAAAGCCGGCGGTGACCTGTGCGCCTTCGAAACCAATCCCTGTAGGGGCGGACCTGTGTCCGCCTCTGTGCCATCCCAATGGCGTTGACTTAAGGATTTTTCAGCTTCTTACTTTTCCCTGAGCACCACTTGGTAAAGCCGGCGGTGACCTGTGTACCTTCGAAACCAGTCCCTGTAGGGGCGGACTTGTGTGTTCGCCCCCGTGCCATCCCAATGCCGTCGACTTAAGGATTGTTGAGTTTCTCGCTTTTACCTCAGCACCGCTTGTTGAGAGGCGGTTTGGTGATGCAGGGCTGAGGGGGTCGGGCAGATTGTGGTCGATGGTATTCCACACGAGAGATTGGATAAAGGATTTCGTCTAAGATCTCGACAGCCTTTGAGGATCATCAAGGACCAGCACGGTGGCTTCCGCTGCCGGTGTCATGACGGCATTTTTGAACTGGATTTCGGCACCCTTTGGGTCGTCCACCTCGGGCGCAATGACCGTGAGGGTTCGGGCAACGACGGACAGAATGACCACGGCGAACAGTTCCTGACGAATGCTATTGGGGGTTTTGCCACGAAACCTTTCGATCTCGAGCACGATCTTCTCGCTTCTGTAAGGATCTTTCACGGTTCATCTGCGGAAGCAAAGCTCGATGATTTCCTCTCAGGGGAAACTGCCCTTGTGGTGCGGTTGGTGAGAAACACCGAGACCTTTCCTTCAGGCCTTGCCAGCCGGATCATGCGCAGTTGAAGGCCCGCCGGTTTCTAGCGTTGCTCGGTGCTCAGCCTTCTGGGGTCGTTGCTGGAACGGATGATCGATATCTCGACTTCTTATCGGCCGCTGCGAACGAAAGCCTCGACAGCCGAAAAAGTGCGTTCGGCCGGACAGCGGAAAAGAAAGTAACCTCTGTCGATATCTCTGAGATAGCTGATGAAATTGAAACTCGGGTAGCCCCGCTCGAACAGCGGCACGCAGCTCGAAGGGATAAACGGCAACAGGGCCTGAGCTTGTTCGCGCTCGCATTCATGCAGGTTCACGACACTTCCGGCGATGGGAAGACGCCTGAAGACATCCTAGGCAGTGGTCACCAAACACTGAGGATAATGCCCGCTTACCCTGGAAGGGGTACCGTGATCATGGGTGAGTAAAGCTCAGCTCTTGCAAAGAGGGGGTGATATTTCTGCTGATCGGAAATGGCCCAACATTTAACGAGGAGAGAGAGGATGGATTTCGACACGCGCTACCGGAAGGTGCTCGATTTGCGGGAAAGCCTCAGGCAGCACCGGGAGCAATTGATAGAGCTGGCGGTGCGCAACCTGCAGTTCACCGTCAGAGACACCGAAAAGGAGGTGGATATCACCCTGGAGCGCCTGCAGATGTTGGAGCAAGTCCGAGATGAGCTGGCCCGGCGGGCTCCGCTTTGGGGCTCGGACTCCCAGGTGGCCCTGATGCTGTCCTACAACAGCAGCGCCTGGCTGAATACTGCCATCGCCTCCATCTTCGTGGCAGGAAACCGGGTAGAGGTGAAGTTCTCCTCCAAGGGCCGCGATCTGATGGAACTAACCGCCGCCATTTATGCCCCGATCTTCGGTCGCGAGATCAACTTTGTCAGGGTTCCGGGAAGAGCTTCATGGAGATGGCGCTGAAAGATCCAGCAGTAAGCGCCATCATCGTTTTCGGTTTCGACGCCAATATCTTGCCCTATGAAGATGCGATCAGGCAAAGCGGGAAAAAACTCTTTTTCGAAGGTCCCGGACAGGATCCGTTCATCGTTTTCGCCGATGCCGACATGGAGCTGGCTCTGGAGGATCTCATCGATGCCAAGTTCATGATGTCGGGAAAGACTTGCACGGCCCCCAAGCGGATCTTCATTCAGGCGGAGGTGTATGACACGTTCCTGGATGCGGTGGTGGAACGGGTAAAAAGGCTGGTAGTCGGGGATCCGGCTGACGCGCGCACGGACGTCGCTCCGGTCGCCAGCCTGGTGGCGGTGGAAAGGATCAAGGCCCAGCTCAAGGAAACCGCGGAGCGCGGCGCCGAAGTCATTGCCGGTGGGCGTATTCAGGGCCGCCTGGTAGAGCCAACCGTGGTCAAGAATGCCACTGACGACATGTTGGGGATGCGGGAGGAGGTATTCGGTCCGGTGCTTTTTACCACCAGCTTTCACACTGCAGCAGAGGTGCCGTGCAGGGCCAGGAACCACAAGTACGGGCTGCGAGCGGCGGTATTCGGCGGCGGGGAGGCGGCGTCGGTGGCCCAAGCGATCGCCGGAGAGCCATATTGCCATCAGGTCCCTAGTGATACCTTCGGGCGCTTCGGCACCGTGGCCTACAACCAGACCCGAAGCGAGTCCTGGCGCGGGGCGCTGATCACCAAACCCATCGGCGGCTACGGCTATTCCGGGTGGATCTGGGAGACCGATCCAAGAGGCTTCCGCCTAAAGCAGAGCCCCAAGCTCTTCAGCTTGGAGACGACGAAGCCGGCCTGAAGCGAGGCGCGGCACTATCGGTGGGCACCGACTGCGGGGAGCGACCCCGAGAGGCTTGCCAGCTTGTCCAGTGGAGGCGGATCGACGGTGCCGGACCCAGGTTTTTTCAGGACTGCGCGGCTCATTAATAATCCAGCCTTCTAGTATCACAGACGAACCACAAAGGGCTGAAAATTCATCGGTGGACCGGAAATTGATCGATGCCCATGCGGGCAAAGATTTTTTCCTGGCGGTAAAGAGCGGGGCATTGCAGAACTTTGCGATCACGATGGCCACAAAAGTGGACGCGGTGGCCATGGCCTTGGGAAGGATCTCGGCAGGGGCTGGAGCCATTTTACCGTCGACCCCTGGGTTTCCAGCCCTTCGCAGCCCTTGCAGGCATACCTGCAACCGACCTGTTGGATGGCCTTCACTTGAGCGGGAATGCTCTCCTGGTTTTCCGTAACCTCCTCGCCGACCTTTGTCAAAACGGCCCCACAGGCGCACATTTTTTCTTCTTCGGGAAGATCGTAAACGACCCTTTTGCGGGGCAGATGCTGCAGCAAAGGACGTTTCTTAGGTTTGCGGGATTTGTGGGGTGTGACCGCCACTTTGGGAGGAAGTTCTTTACCCGGAAAGCGGGTCTAACGTCTCCCACAACAATGACTCCGGCCACCTCTACCAGCGCCGAAGCACTTTCCTTTTCCTTGATTCGCCGTTTCCAGTAGCGGAACCGGCTTTCTGTCAAACCTCGCTTTCGGCAAAAAGCCGCCTGACTGAGCCCGCTGACTTGCCATGAAGCCATACGGGCCCGTCGCTGTTTCAGATGTGTGCTCTTGTACTTGCCGTTCCCCTGGTTCCTTGATAACCTTGTTAGGCTTTTCGGCAATCATGAACCAAAAGGCTAGGGACCGGAAGGTAGGATTCCCCGAGCGCCTACGCACAAAACAAAGCTCGGAGTCAAAGAACCCCGGATGATTTTGCCGTCCACAGCTTCGAGACTCTTTCACAACATCTCGGAACCCTTTGTCTGAACACGATCCGCTTCACGATACCAGGAACTTCAGGCTAAAAGGGATCGGGGTGGTGGTGATGGTCACTTCCCTGAGTAAGCGGGAGGGGGAACGGCTTCGAGAAGCCTTGGAGGGAAGAGACTAGGCCGAGGATCGCGACTCGGCGGGTGAACAAGAAGCCATAGGGTTTCAGGGAGGGTTGCATGAGGCATTTGGTGCTTCTCTTTTTGTTCGGTGTCGTTATGACAGGACTGGCGGGTTGCGGCAGTCGTGTGGGTGCTGTGGTGGGCGACGAGGTGAAAGTGGTCGAGGGGGGAGGACCTCCCCCGTGGGCGCCTGCCCATGGCTATCGCGCCAAGTACCGTTACCACTACTACCCCGATGCAGCCGTTTACCTGGATGTGGGAAGGGGCCTGTATTTCTACCTGCAAAACGGCCGGTGGATCGTGGCAGCCGCTCTGCCCAAGGGAATCACCATCGATCCGGGTCGGTACGTGGTTCTGGAGATGGACGCGGACAAACCTTATGTGTATCACCAAGACATCGTCCGAAAATACCCTCCCGGCCAGACGAAAAAGACGGGCAAACCGTCTGGCAAGACAAAGTGGTAGGCCCGGCGGGATAAACCCGCCTTTTCATTCCAGCCGCCGAACAGCCAGGTCTGATATCAGTTCCTGAAAAGATTCGGCGCGGACCTTAACCGAACCGGCCTGAAGCTTTCGTCCTCTCAATCGGTTTGGTGCCGTACTGCCCTACGAGGCGCTCAAAAAGCTGGGTATGGCGGGTCGAGGCGTTGCCGCAATGTTTTGTCCGAAAACACCCTTCGGATGCCCAGTGCCTCCTTGAACCAGTCACCGTCCGTGAATCCCTCTGCGGCTTCAAGGTCACTCCTGCCCAGACACAAGAGACCGAGATGGATCATCACCACATCTCCAAGCAAGACTCTCGGCTGTCTGGAAACTTCCTTTTTCTGCCGTTCGCCCAGGCTTGTGTCCCCGTTGATCAAATATCTTTACAGAGCCAAAATCGAGTGGCTGTTGTAGAAGGCTGCCGAAGACCGTTCGATCACGATTTTGGGCTTTTCGCCGTTTTATGTGGAAATCGCAAAGGAGGGGATCAGGGAGCTCACCATCATTTAGGTTGGGCGATCTCGTTTGGAAAGACGCTAACATGGGCAAAGGTGATGTCAAGAACAAACCTAAAGTAGATTCCATTGTCACGACAGGTATTGAAAAGATTTAAGGTGTCGTCTGGGTTCATGACAATTCCCTTTCCTGATTTTTTTCGGTGGTCACCGATTGAGGACCCGAGTTTTCTGTAGGCCTCAAGGGACCTACCCTTGTCGGAAAACCGAGCTGAGACAATCGGCCCCTGGAAACACTCCCTGAAGGAGCTGTGTGCTGTGCGCCTTCGAAACCAATCCCTGTAGGGGCGGACCTGTGTCCGCTCCTGTGCGATCCCATGCCAAGATTGTGGGGCGAACACATGGGTCCGCCCCTACGGACGAACATACGGCATACTTTTCCATATGGAGCGAGGACACAGGACCGCCCTTGCAGAGCACAATCCGGCATTCATTACCGAACGGACACCTGAAGCCTGTTCGAAGTTTCAGGCTACCAATGTATCGAAGGCCATTGGCACGGAGGGGCGAGGTGCCGCTTCGCCCCTCTTGTGATATGGCATTGAATGAAACGGTCCTTCTCATTTTCGGACAGCACGAGAATACGTGGTGGGTTGAACGCGAGGAACGACCCGTCTTTTTGCTTTCTTCACAAAAAGTGAAAACGTTCCCGAAGTCTTTGGCTCAGCAGTTGAATCACCTCGAAAGCTTTTTCCACCGTGCGCGTGCCGTCAGGGTTCACCAGGCAACAGGTTGCAGGAGACAACAGGCTACGCGAAACCAGCTCCTCTGTTTCAATTCCTCTTCGGGCCAATTTGTCCCACAGGCCCAGCAACCGTGCTTCCAGGGAATCCACCGATTCGGCTTCAAAGGGTTCTACGTTTGTCGGGACCATGCCCCATATCAGGATGCCCCCCCGATCCAGAAACCGACGAATGGCGCTGCTATAGGAAACGAAAATCTCACCGTTGGAATACATGTCCAACGATAAGACGTCCAGATCCAGGCTGAGGAGAAAGTCCCAGTCCGGATTGCCGCAGAGGTGAATGCCGCGCGGCCTTTCGATCCCGGCAAAAAAGGTTTCCATCTCCTGCCGTGCGGTAATGTGATTGTAGCCACTCAAGGCGCTGAAGACAAACTGCAGGCCGGGTTCGTCCACAAACATAAAGGCGTCGGGGTGCAGGGTTTTGAGCCGCCGAAGTTGCACGTTCACCCGCCGGGCCATGAATTCAAAAAGAAAAGGACGAACCGTGTCGTGAAACAGAATGGGACGATCGGATTCATCCTGCACATTGAAACCGAAACTTACGGGCCCTTCCAGTTGGCCTCGAATGGCTGCCCGATCGGAAAAGTCCATCTGCAGAAACCGATGATACACGGCAGAGTATTGAGGGCTGATGTCAAACAGAACGGGGTCGTCAAACCGGTTCAGGACATCCGGAAGTTCTCGAATAAATTTTTCTGTGGAAAACCGAAGGGACCTATTTTCAAGATCCAGAACGATACCCGGAAAATGCTCAGACGCTTGCACGTACATGTCTTCATAATAACTGAGCAAAGGCAGTTGCGGCCAGAATGGAATATCCAGGGACAAGGCCGCCTCGAGGGCACGGTCCACATCCCGATGCGGCATGACGGCCATAGCTGTCGTCAAAAGATTTCCAGGTATGGGCATTGGATTTTTCTCCGGGTTTTCCACAACAGAATCTTCACATTTTCGCACCGATAAGCTTGGCGGACACACAGGTCCGCTCCTACAGAAGGAAACCATGGCTCCCAATGCCACTTCATGGGTAGGGGCACGCCGTGCCCCCTGTGAGAGCGCCGATTTTCGCGGAAGCGCGGGAAGTTGCACTTCATGAGAAGCCGACTAAACGGCCGCACTCCCAGAGAACCATGGAGTGGCCTCGTTGTTGAACCGGCTCTTGAAGGGCTCCATCGCTGATCCGAGATCGGACCGCGAAGGGAGCCCGATTGTTCAAGAGTTCCGATCAGCCTTCCAAAATGGCCTTGAGATCCTCCTCGGGAGTGCTGATGGCTTTGATGTCAAAATTTTGCACCAGCACCTGCAACACATTGGGACTGATAAACGCGGGCAAAGACGGTCCCAATCGAATGTTCTTGATACCGAGGAAGAGAAGACTCAGAAGAATCGCCACGGCCTTTTGTTCATACCAGGACAGGACAAGGGAAAGTGGCAAGTCATTGACACTCACGTTGAACGCCTTGGAGAGGGCCAGGGCGATCTGGACCGCAGAATAGGCATCATTGCACTGGCCGACATCCATGAGTCGTGGCAGACCGCCGATGGTTCCCAGGTCCTTGTCGAAGAAGCGGAATTTACCGCAGGCCAAGGTCAGCACCACACAATCTTGAGGGACCAGTTCCACAAAGCGGGTGTAGTAATTTCGGCCCGGCTTGGCGCCGTCGCATCCGGCCACGAGGAAGAAATGGCGAATGGCACCGCTCTTAACCGCTTCAATGACCTTATCGGCGACCCCGAGCACGGTGTTACGGGCAAAGCCCACCAGAACATGGGTGCCGTTGACATCATCCGTGAATCCGGGAAGTTCCAAGGCTCTTTGAATGACCGGGGAAAAATCCCGACCCTTCACATGGCGCACGCCCGGCCATCCCACCACGCCGCTGGTAAAGATGTTGTCCTTGTAACTTTCCTGAGGCTTTTGAATACAGTTGGTGGTCATCAGAATGGCACCGGGAAAGGCCGCGAATTCCTTGGCTTGATTTTGCCAGGCGGTGCCGTAATGACCGTAAAGATGCTCATATTGCTTCAAGCCGGGATACCCGTGACACGGAAGCATCTCGCCATGGGTGTAAACCGTGATACCTTTACCTTCTGTCTGTTTGAGAAGCTCCTCCAGATCTTTCAGGTCGTGGCCCGACACCAAAACGGCTTTTCCCCGACGATGCCCCAAAGGCACCTTGGTGGGCACAGGATGCCCGTAAGTGCCGGTGTTGGCGGCATCCAACAGTTCCATGGCGCGAATGTTCACTTCCCCTACTCGAAGGACTCGACTAACCCAATCGTTCAAACTCAGGTCGAGGCGGACCGTGTCTGCAAGGATTTCCTGAAGCGCTGCATAAACCGCGTCATCTTCCTGACCGAGAATCTGGGCATGATCGGCGTAGGCGGCCACGCCGCGTAGCCCGAATATAGCCGTGTGCTTCAAGGAACGAATGTCCGGATTCGGTTCGGGATCCTTGTCAAAACCCACGGTTTCCCCTTGGCGTACCATTTCCGCCTGAGTGGATCCCGGCTGCAAAGTGGCAGGACCCTCGGTGAAATCCACGGCCCCACTCGCAGCCTTAACCTGCACTTTTAGCCTTTCACGGAGTTCCACGGTTTTTTGGATAAAGCGGACAAGGTCTTCAGGGTCGAAATTGACGTTGGTAAGCGTGCTGAAAAGAGCTTCACAGGTAAAAACATTGATGTCTCGGTCAATGACGCCGACCTTTCGACCTTCCACCGCCACCTGGCTTAAGCCTTTAAGCGCGTAGGTCAAAAGATCCTGCAAAGCCGCCACATCCGGTTGCTTGCCGCACACTCCCAGCTTAACACACGCTTCATTTTTGGCCGTTTGTTCACATTGATAACAAAACATGGGCGCCTCCTTTCGATTTAGGTTGCTCATGCAGCTGCGGGCAGCCGCCTTTCCTCGTTTCACGATCTCTCCATAAGGCCAGGGGGCACCCAAATCCTTGACCTAGGTCAATAGGCTTTCCTTTTTCACAAATACTGGCCTCCCAACTCCTCGATCACATCATCGATGGGTTTACCCGTTTCCTGTTCCAGGTCTCGACGGGCCCTTTCCAGGCGGGATCGGTAGGCCGAAAGATCTTGCACACATCGAAGGGCTCCCCCGTACCGTCCCAGCCGGTAAAGAATACGGTCATCGTCGGAAAGCGCGAGGTATTCGTCGATGACAGCCAGGAGCTTAGGTTTGTCGTGAGGGAACGTTCCTTCCAAGTTTTCCAATAAATTTCTCATGTGGTCGGAAGTGAGCGTGCTGTGAATGTTGTGAAGATTTTCAATCATGAGCCGAATTTCCTTCACCACGTCGTCGTCATTCAAGGTCTGGAAAGAACCCGAGGCAACATGATGCCAAAGGGGCGTGTTCGGGGGGACTCGCAACGTGCGAAGCCGAATGAAATGGGGATCAATGGCTTCCAACACTCGAGCCGTTTCCAAGGCATGCTCACGACTCCATTGAACACCGCCGAGCCCCGGCATGACATATTCCGAAAGCGTCATTCCCGCTTCCTTGACCTTGAGGCCGGCTTCAATGTGCTGGGCGGCGGTGGCGCCCTTGTCCATGAACTTTAAAACCGTATCGGATCCACTTTCCAGCCCGACATGCATGCGATCCAAGCCGGCCTCACGGATTTCCCGCAACTCCTCCAGACTTTTACGAGCCAGGGTGTTGCTGCGACCATAGGAGGTCACTCGAGTGATTCCCGGAACTCTTTGTCGAAGATAGCGCAAAGCTTCCACCAGATCCTGAGTGCGCATGATGGGATTGTTGGCGTCCTGAAGAAAAACGGTACCGTCTCCATGATAAAGCCATGCGGCTACGTGGCGTTCCCATGGGGTCCGTGTGGGATCCGTCAGGATACGATTGATGACCGGAGCGCTGATGAGCCCGGCTTCACCCATGGACCAGGAAAGGGCTTTGACGTCATCCACAATGGCGCGGACCGTATCAATGTCAGCCTTGATCTCGGCCAAAGATCGACGGCTGAAGGGTTGTCCCTTGTAGACTGGGCAGAAGGCACACCGATTCCAGGGGCAGTTTCTCGTGAAGCGAAGGAGCAGACTACGGGATTCACTGGGTGGTCGAATGGGCCCTTGTTCGAAACGAAAACGCATACCAAAACCTCCATGGCCGAACTGTCATTGCCCGTGGTTGAGATTCCACGACCGGGCGAGTATATTCTTAAGGTGTCGTGTTCGGGGAGACAAGCCCATTGATGGTGAGGAGTTCAGTACATGGCGGAAGAAAAATTCACGGCTGTCTATCTCATGGTTCGGCAAGAGGAACTGCGTCCCGAAGACCAAGGATCCTATGAAAGACCCTTGGCGGCGCAGCGGGAAGCTTGCCTCGCTTGGATTCGGGAAAAACTGCCTTCTGAGGAGCGGGAAAACATCAGTTTTTATACGAGCCGGTCCCAGCTCTTTATGGACATGGATCGAAAAAAAATCCAGAGGCTCGTGGTCTATGAACTGGACCGACTGGCTGCCAGCAAGGAGGAATTGGAAGGCATCCTTTTTGAGTGTCGATCGGCAGGGGTTCCCATCCTGTCCGTGCGCTAAAGGGAAAAGGGCCGGTGGAAACGCCACTGATCTTTTACATGGTGTAGGGGCTGACCTGTGTGTCCGCCCCAATAGATAGTGCCGTTCACAAGGCGATAGAAACCGTTGGAATACCGTTTAAAAGGAGGGTACGGCGCGCCGTGCCGCTACGTCCCAAGGCCCTTGATTTTTTGGCAGTGCAGACCTCTGGCCCGCCATTTGTGCGGCCGGAACTTCCATGCTTCCAGGGATAAATTGTCGGTGACCTTTCTTGGGGCTGCCCATGTGTCCGCCCTTAGGCCGTTGAGGCACGACAATCCTTTGGGGCGGGCACACAGGTCTGACCCTACAGATGGGGTACCGGCAGGAACCTTCGGGTTTGGCCTAGAAAAAAGACCATGGCTTTCCCGGACGATCGATTCCGCCCCGCACTTATTCCGGGCGCCCCGCACATCATGCGGGAGGAATGCCCGCGTTTCCAGGAAAAGACACGGTTTCAAACTCAGAGGGGCGAGGCACCGCCTCGCCCCTGCCATCAAGGGATGCACGCAAGGTTATCGTGTGTTTTAGGACAAAAACATAGGAATCGAAACGACTTAGCCTGTTTTAACTTCCACCTTTCGCGGTTTGGCCTTGTCCACTTTAGGCAGCGTGAGCGTCAAGACCCCGTTTTTCATCGAGGCTTCGATCTTGGATTGATCAATGATGCGCCCTAACGTGAATTGCCGAAAGTAATCGCCGACGCCATATTCCCGTAGCAGCACCGTTTCCCCCTCTCCTTCCAAGGTGACCGTGCCGCGAATGGTGAGCTGATCGTCTCGAATGTCAATGTCCACATTTTCCGGCGAAACTCCAGGCATATCGGCTACCAATGTCAAAGCCTCTTCGGTTTCAAGAATGTCCACCGCCGGCATGTAGACAGGAATGTTTCGAGTGGTTTCCGCTTGGGTCTGCACTTCCTGTTTTTCCCTCACCTGAATGTCCTTGTCGGTCATGCTCGTCACCCCCTTTTTCTTGCCTTGTGGATCATACCCTTAAGCGGTTTTGACCGTAATCTGTTTCGGTCGGGCTTCCTCGGCCTTGGGCAAAGTGATCTTGAGAATGCCGTTCTGGAAAACGGCTTCCACCTTGTCTACGTCAATGCGTGTCGGCAAGGTCAAGCTTCGGCGAAACCTTCCGAATTCCCTTTCACGGCGATGATAACTCACATTCGCCTCAGCCTCGGGACTCTTGCGCTCCCCTCGAAGGGTCAGAGTGTCCCCTTCCACTGAAATTTCCAGATCGCTGGGCTGAATGCCGGGCAGTTCCGCACGGACATGCAGGTTGTCTTTGTCCTCGCTAACATTGAGAAGCGGAAAAACGCCGACCCTCAGCGGCCGAAATCCTCGAAACCCCGTAAACAAGCGGTCCATTTCTCGGCGAAGACGTTCCATTTCCCGTTCCATTTCCTCAAACGGTCGGAAGAGATCCCCCTGGTCGGACCAGCGCAACAATGCCATGGTGAAATCCTCCTTTCCTATCGAATTTATTTACAAAAATCACATTGTTTGGTTCGCTCAAAAACTAAGTTCGGTGGGCAAACGTGTCAAGGTGTCCCTACGGACATTGACAAGGGCGAAGGAATCCTTTACGTGTGGAAGGGATGCGCTGCTGCAGTGAGGAGGGAGAGGGTTCGTGCGAACGTTTGAAAAGGAGGATCCGTGTCTAGAAGGAATAGGGTGGGTTCCCGATTCGGGGCCGTGTTCCGGTGTTTATGTGATCGATCACGGGCGAGTGTTGATTGACGCGGGGAACATGGTGGGGCTAGTGGATCACCTGGAAGAAATGGCCCCTTTGGATAAAGTGGAACGCCTGCTTTTGACGCACACGCATTTTGATCATGTGGGAGGCATGGCGGAAATCTACCAAAGGACAGCCCCCGATGTCCTGGTGCATCCCGTAGCGCGGGAATACGCTCGTTTGTTGAGGCCGCCCTTTCCGGAATTTTTTCAAGCCTTAGAAGATGCCGGTAAAATCCACAGTGTTTTGGACGAGCAGGAAATTGATGGGATCGGGTTGAAAGCTTTGCATGTGCCGGGGCACACGGCTGGAGACCTGTGTTTTTATCATGCGGAGGCCCAGGCCCTTTTCAGTGGGGATGCCGTGCTTCCCTATCAGCTGAGGTTTTCGGCGATTCTCTCCAAGCCGGATGATTTCTGCGGCGGTCGTATGCAGGATAAGCTCCAGAGTCTTCGTCGGCTTCTTCGTTTGCCCGTCAGGCATCTTTTTCCCGGACACGGCGAGCCCGTGCTTCACAAGGGATCGCATCAGATCAAGATCGCTCTTGTGACCCTTTATCAATCTCTTTACGAGAACCTACCCGAGAAAGCGTGGCTGCTCATGGCGCAGGACTTGGCAGCCGCAGGCCAGCCCGAAGAAGCCGAAGAATGTCTCAAAAAGGCGCGAGCCCTGGCTCCCACTTCGGAAGAAGTGGACCATGTGTGTGCCATGCTCGGCCGAAAAGCCTAATCCTGTTTGGGAACTTCTTACATGGCTCCCAGAAGCACAACAATCTGGGTTTTTTCCGAGTCTTTGGTCACCACTACGTGAACCGTTTTATCGTCTTTTTGCCAATGACCCTGAACCCCATCCTTATGGTTCATTTCCATCTGAACTTGCCAGCCGGCTTGGCTTAAGGCCTGCTTATAATAGGCGTAAACCTTTTCAGAGGAGTCTTGGGTGGAGAGCACCACGTGAGATCCCTGCTGTGTTTTCATGGCCATTTCCACTTGGGAACCCGGATATTGAGCCACCACCTTCTTAAGATCCTCGGGGTAGTCCACTTGGGCTGCGGCCGAGACGGCCATGAGAAAACATCCCAAAACCACAGTAATGCACCAAAGCCGACGGTTCATAAAAGCCTCCTGAATCCCGGGTTTTGATGGATTTCGGGCCCGTCTGAAAACGGGCCCTTACGGTCACGCCATCTTAGGATCCAGGAAGACTTCGTGCAATGAAAAACTAGACGGCAAAAGGACTACCTCCACCACAGATCAAATCTGTCAAGATTCATGACCTTGTTCCAAGCCGAAACAAAGTCTTGAACGAATTTCTCTTGTCCATCGGTGCAAGCGTAAACTTCGGCGATGGCTCGAAGCTGCGCGTTATGGCCAAAGATCAAGTCGACCCGAGTGGCCGTCCACTTTGGTTTTCCCGTTTGGCGATCCCGCCCTTCAAACAGGTTCGCGTCTTCTCCTATAGGATGCCATTCCGTACCCATGTCCAGCAAATGCACGAAAAAGTCATTGGTGAGCGCTTCCGGACGATGAGTGAAGACCCCATGAGGCGCCTTTTTGAAATTGGCATTGAGAACGCGCATGCCACCCACGAGCACGGTCATTTCCGGGGCAGTGAGGGTGAGAAGCTGGGCCTTGTCGACGAGAAGATGTTCGGCCGGAATGCTGTATGGGGCTTTGAGGTAGTTTCGAAAACCATCGTAAATGGGTTCGAGCACTGCAAAGGAGGCGACATCCGTTTGTTCTTGAAGGGCATCCATGCGGCCGGGAGCAAAAGGAACCTTCACATCAAAACCGGCATTTCTGGCGGCTTGTTCAATAGCAGCACATCCTCCCAAAACGATCAGATCGGCCAAGGAAACTTTTTTCCCGCCTGAAGCCGAAGTGTTGAACTCTTGCTGAATGCCTGCGAGAACCCCAAGCACCTTAGAAAGCTGTTCGGGCATGTTGACTTCCCAATCTTTCTGAGGCGCCAGACGAATGCGAGCTCCGTTGGCCCCGCCCCGCTTGTCGGAACCTCTAAAAGTGGAAGCCGACGACCAGGCCGTGTAAACCAACTGGGAAACCGTCAAGCCTGAGGCCAGAATTTTGGCCTTAACTGCGGCGATGTCCTTGTCGTCAACCAGAGGATGATCCACTGCGGGAATAGGATCTTGCCATATAAATTCTTCGGAAGGAACCTCAGGCCCCAGGTAGCGGCTGCGAGGGCCCATATCGCGGTGCACGAGCTTGAACCAGGCTCGAGCAAATGCATCGGCAAACTCTTCAGGGTGTTCCATGAAACGCCTTGAGATCTTTTCGTAAATAGGGTCAAACCGAAGAGACAGATCCGTAGTCAACATGGTCGGCGGGTGCTTCTTATTGGGATCATGGGCATCAGGCACCACCGCAGGAGCCCCTTTAGCGACCCATTGGTAGGCTCCGGCCGGACTCTTGGTCAATTCCCACTCATAACGAAACAGATTGAAAAAGAAGTTGTTGCTCCATTTGGTGGGCGAGACCGTCCAGGTGACCTCCAGCCCACTGGTGATCGTGTCGGGACCTTTCCCGGTGCCGAAGCTGCTTTTCCAGCCCAGTCCCTGCTGTTCAATGGGAGCCGCCTCAGGTTCCGGCCCTAAATGGGATGCCGGACCGGCCCCATGGCATTTTCCGAAGGTGTGGCCTCCGGCAATCAAGGCTACGGTTTCCTCGTCGTTCATCCCCATGCGGCCAAAGGTTTCCCGTATGTCCTTGGCTGCCGCGACGGGGTCCGGATTGCCGTTGGGACCTTCAGGATTGACATAGATAAGCCCCATCTGAACGGCAGCCAGTGGATTTTCCAGATCTCCCCGAGTCGAATGACGCCTGTCTTCCAGCCATTGCCCTTCGGACCCCCAATACACACTTTCATCGGGTTCAAACCAATCCACGCGACCGCCGGCAAAACCGATGGTTTTGGCCCCCATGGATTCCAAAGCCACATTTCCGGCCAGAATCATGAGATCCGCCCAAGAAATCTTTCGGCCGTATTTTTGCTTGATTGGCCACAAAAGCCGGCGCGCTTTGTCCAGATTCACATTGTCCGGCCAACTGTTGAGCGGCGCAAAACGTTGCTGCCCGGAACCGGCACCGCCTCGTCCGTCTCCGATACGATAGGTGCCCGCACTATGCCAGGCCATACGAATCAACAGAGGCCCATAGTGGCCGAAGTCGGCAGGCCACCAATCTTGAGAGGTCGTCATCAAATCCCGCAGGTCTTTTTTGACGGCCTCTAAATCAAGGGATAGGAATTCTTGACGGTAGTCAAAGTCTTCCCCCATGGGATTGGCCTTGGGACAATTCTGATGAAGCATCTTCAAGTTCAACTGGTTGGGCCACCACTCTTGAAGGGATTTGGCTTGGCCGGCTGCGACTCCAGAGGCCGAAGGTTTGGATCGATCGTGTTCCATGGTGTCTCCTTTCTTTTCAAAACATTCTTGAGGACGGGAAGACACCTTCGGATGGAATGGTCTCCTTTGAGAAACCCGTTTTTCCACCAAAGGCCTTCCAGTGCCTAGACATCTTCCCGATTTTGACACTCGGGGCAGATGCCGAAAAAATCCAGTCGATGGGAAAGGATGGTAAAGCCCGTTTTTCGAGCCATTTCCTCTGCCAAATCCGCGATGCCGACCAGTTCAGGGTCCATGATCTTTTTGCATCGAAGGCAGATCACATGAGGATGCGGGTAAGGCTTTAAACCGTCGTAGCGGTTGCTCATGTTTGGAAAACCCAATTCCAAAACTTCGTTGAGCTCCTTCAGTAAGGAAACCGTTTTGTAAACCGTGGCCAAACTGGTTGTGGGAAAACGGCGACTCACCTCCGTGTAAATATTTTCCACGCTGGGATGGGCCTCGGTGGACACCAAAGCCTGCACAATGGCCAGCCGCTGCGGTGTCATGCGCAACCCGTGCTCCCTGAGCTTATTCACCATGCATTGAAACCGCTCACCCGGATCATGGCCCAAGGCGGCTGGCATCATCCATCCCATCCTTCCTTGAAAGGCACCAAACATGTGGAGAACGATTGTTAAAAAAGAAAGAACATTTTTGGATAACCAAGTCAAGAAAAAAAACGGGCACGAAACATAGGCAATCGACGAACGAAGCACAGATTTGATAAAAACTTTGCATGCGAATAATATGCGTGCTAAGAGAAAGCCGTGACTTTAAATGGTGAAAGGAGTCGTCATGCTTTTTCAGGATTGCTTGTGTTTTCAGCTGGGTTCCATGAGTCGATCCCTGGCCCGCTACTACCGCGACCGCATCGCGCCCTATGGGCTCACGCACGCCCAGTTTTTTATGCTGATGGCTTTGTACGAAGAAGAAGGAGCCACCTTGAGCACTCTGGCGGAAAAAACCCATTTGGATCGGCCGACCGTCACCGGTTTGGTGGACCGTTTAGAGCGGGACGGGTGGGCGGCTCGGAAACCCGATCCCAATGATCGTCGATCGTCCCGTGTTTTTTTGACTCCCAAAGCCCAAGATCATCGAGAAGCCCTTCTTCGAATTTACCATGAGGTTAATGGGATGCTTTTGGAAAGATTTGGACATGAAGAATGGAGACGCTTTCGTTCTTTATTGGAACGTGTGCTGGGCGAGGACGATTATCAGGGGGCTTAGGAGTTTGTCCTAGTCCTAAAGGAATAACCCGGTTTCGGGATTTTAGGGGCCATGAGCCACCACGCCCAAGCTTTTATAAGGGTATTTAACGTACCGGTCATTGCGAGTTGCGGGACAAGCTCCTAAGAGATCTGAATTGTTGGCCGCTCGTTTGAGAGTATTGGACGACGCGAAAAGTTCTTGGAAAAGAAGGAGGGGTTTCAGAAACCCTTAGGGGCCGAAGGGAGGGTGTGTTCATGAAGATTCTTGCCCTGAACGGTAGTCACCGAAAAGGTGGAAATACAGCCATTATGCTACGAATCGTTCTGGAAGAAGCGCAAAAGGGTGGGGCAGAAACCGAACTTCTTGAACTTGTGGATTATCGCATCGATTACTGTCTGTCCTGTCACTGGTGTCTTCGCGAAGCGCGTTGTTCCATTCAGGATGACGAGATGCTCTTTTTGGCGGAAAAGCTGATGTGTTGCGACGCCTTGGTTCTTGGTTCTCCGGTGTATTTCGGTAACGTGACCGGAAGGATGAAGGTCTTTATGGATCGAACTCGGTTTCTGCATATGAGGGAAAATCTTTTGGCAGGAAAGCTCGGAGCCGCCGTGACTCATGCGGGGCTGCGCAATGGAGGCCAGGAAATGACCCAGATGATCCTCGAACGTTTCTTGGTCTTGCATGGTTTTCGGCTGGTGGAGCCTCGAGAGCCCGGCCGTCCCATTTACAATTCCGGAATTTCGGGAACCTTGTTTGAGACGGTGGATCAAGGACGTTTTCGGTGGAAGAAGAGTGTGCTTCAGGACGAACTTACGGTGGAAATGTGTCGAGCTTTGGGCCGCAATCTGCTTCGCTGCGGCGCCCTCCAACCAATCTGAACCCTGCCATATCGGAGGCGGTCATGGATCCCTTGTTTGATCCGAGATCGGTGGCTGTGGTCGGGGTTTCCCCGTCCCCGGAAAACTTGGGCAAAAACATTATCAAAAATCTGAGGTTGTTCGGGTTTAGGGGAACCATCTATCCCATTGGACCTCGAGGCGGCGTCGTGGAAGGCTACAGAGTTTATGAATCCGTTAAGGAACTTCCCGAACCGGTGGATGTGGCCGTGATTTTGACGCCGGCTCGTTTCGTCCCCGACCTGCTGGCTGAGTGCGGAGAAATCGGGGTGCGATGGGCCGTGATTCAATCAGGAGGTTTTCGAGAATCGGGTTTAGAGAGGATGGATCTGGAAAAGCAGGTTTTGGACACGGCCAGCCGCTACGACATACGCTTTGTGGGCCCCAACTGCCTTGGCGTGATGGACACAACCACGGGTTTTTCGGTTCCTTTCATTGCCCTGCCTGCTGTGTACAGAACCGGGCGCACGGCGATTATGGCCCAGAGCGGTGGCATGGGATTGTCCTTGGCCGAAGCACTGAGCACGGCGGGCGTTGGTTTCGGGAAATTCGTCAGTCTTGGAAACAAATTAAATCTGGACGAGGTCGATTACCTCACCTCTATGGTGGATGATCCCAAGACAGACATCCTTTATTTTTACCTGGAAGATTTCAAGCGAGGTCGGGAATTTTTTGAGTTCGCATCCCGGAGTCCCAAGCCCATAGTTCTCCACAAATCCAATACTTCCCCTCTCAGCCGAACCATCGCCCAGTCCCATACGGCAGCCTTGGCAGCCGATGACCGTCTGGTGGACCATTTGGCCAAGGAAGCCGGGGTTGTCCGGGTTCGTTCGGTGAGCGAAGCTGTCAAGGTTATCAAGGGTTTTTCTCTGCCAGTGCTTCGTGGCCGCAGGTTGGCGGTGCTTTCCCGTTCCGGAGGGCACGCCGTGGTGGCAGCGGACACCTGTGATGCCTTGGGTTTTACGTTTCCGCCTTTGGCCGACGAGGTCCTTAACGAGGTTCAACGACACGCCAGGGCTGGAGTCATCCGGCTTGGGAATCCACTGGATTTGGGTGATATCTATGACCTGAACGTCTATGAAGGTTTGGTGGAAAAGGTCATGAGACAGCCGGACATTGATGGTGTTGTGCACATCCATGTCTCGCACATGGCGGTGGAGCACGACGCCACCATGCGATTGCTGGATGACCTTAAGCGCCACGCCGCGGTTTACCGGAAACCCGTTGCCGTGGTTGTGGAAGTTCCTTTCAAGGATCGCGTGGCTTTGGAGAGAGAGGCTTCTTATCCTTTCTTTACGGATGTTCGTGACGCCCTGGAGGCCTTAAGCGCACAGCACTGGTATTATACGTCTTCAAAGAGGGCGAGACCTTCCATGGGGACGAAAGGGGCGAAACCGCCCTGGTTTGAAACCGCACAGGCATGGATTCAATCCCGAAAAGAGGCGGGGCGACAGCCGTTGCTCCATGAGTGTTTTGAACTCCTTGAAATTCTTGGCATGAGCGTGGCGCCATGGAGGCTGGTTAAATCCTGGAGCGAGGTGCAGAATGCCGCTGAAGCCTTGGGATATCCTGTGGCCCTCAAGGCTGTTGGGAGTGATCTTGTCCACAAGAGCGATCAAGGAGCGGTTGTCCTTGGCATCAACGACGCCACTGCGTTGGACAAGGCGTGGCGAAGCCTCTGGACTCGAGGCTTCAGCCTGGAAGGCATAGTGGTGCAAAAGATGATGGTCGGGAGTCGCGAGATGATTGTCGGAGCTCATCGAGATCCTGTTTTCGGCTCGGTGGTGCTGGTAGGAATGGGCGGCATTCTTGTCGAACTCCTCCACGATGTTTCTGTGTGCTTGACCCCCCTCTCTTCAGCGGAGGCTTTGGAAATGATCCATCATCTGCGAGGCGCTTCCCTTCTCAAAGGCTATCGTGGTCTGCGACCTCTAGATCTGACAGAAGTCGGCGAGGCCGTCTCACGTCTTTCTCTTTTTATGGATTGTTTTCCCGCCGTTCGAGAAATCGACATCAATCCCATTATCTTCGGTGACCAAGGGGAAGCGGGTGTCGCCGTGGATGGGCACCTTCTTCTTGAGAAGGTATGAGGCATGCAGGAATGAGCCAAAGTCGCCTGGGCTCGAAACAAGGAGGAATCCAGTGACCGGTCAACACCGAGATCCCTTAGAAGCGTTCGATGCCATGTTGTGTCCAGGTTCGGTTGCAGTGGTCGGAGCGTCCACCCATGGCGGAAAGGTCGGGAATTTCGTGCTGCGCTCGGTGTTGGCCTCCGGGGTGCAGCATGTCTATGCGGTCCACGCGGGCGGAGCCAAAGAAGTTCTGGGTGTGAAAGCTTACCCGTCCATCGGCACGATCCCCAAAGACAAGGTGGATCTTTTTCTTTTTGCGATCCCGCAAGACCACATCCTTGCTAATTTTCAAGACGCCATTGACAAAGGATGTCGAGGGGCCGTCATCTTTACGGCAGGTTTTCGAGAGGCTGGAGAGGAAGGGCTGCAAAAGCAGTTGGCGCTGCGACGTATGGCCGATGAAGCAGGTGTGAAAATCATCGGTCCCAACACCATGGGGTTCTATCGTTCCCACAGTCGCATGAATGCGACCTTCATGCCGGTTTTGTCAGACTTTTTTAAAGAAAAGGGTCGTATCACAGTCGTCAGCCAAAGCGGTGGTGTCGCAGGTTTTGCAGCCATTCGTTTTCTTGAGGACCACATTCCCATTGGAACGCTCGTGTGTCTGGGAAACCGGGCCAATGTAGAATTTGCCGACATGCTGGATTTTTGCGCTCAAGATACGGAAACTTCTGTGGTGGCACTTTTCATTGAAGGGCTGGACGATGTTCGTCGGTTCTACGAGTCGGCGGCCAATTGTGCTTCTCAAAAGCCCGTGGTGGTTCTCGGAGCGGGCTACACGGCCGCAGGCCAAAAGGTGGCGCGTTCCCACACGGGAAGCATGGCACAATCGGAAGCGATTTACGAAGCGGCTTTTCGTCAGGCAGGTCTGATTCGAGTGCGCACGGTCGAGGAACTGGTGGATACGGCGAAAATTCTGGATCTCAGTCCACGACCTAAGGGAAATCGAGTGGCCATCACCACGCATACAGCCGGACCGGCTGTTCTGGCTTCCGACGTCATGGCTCGAAAAGGTCTCGCCCTTGAGGATCTCAGTGACGAAACCAAGAAAGCTCTGGTGTCCCGGAAGATGCTGGCACCGTTCATGCCGCCGGGAAATCCTGTGGATCTCACCACGTTCGGTTACCTTGACCGACGTCTTTATGTGGAGGTTTTGGACCTTTTGGCGAAGGACCCCAATGTGGATGCCACACTTTCCATATGCATATCAGGTTTGGGGGATCCTCAAGTTGTTCCTTTTCCCATCGAAGCTTATGGTCAGACGCTGAAGACATCGGGCAAACCCGGAGTTTTCGTATGGGGAGCTCCCTCAGGGGCCAAAGAAGAATTTCAAGCATGGATGCGTGCTGGTGTTCCGGCCTATCCCACGGCAGAGCGGGCGGCTGCGGCTCTGGCGAATCTTTACGAGGCGACCCGCCCTAAGGTTCAAACACCTGGGGAGAGTTCTTTTGAACCGTTGCCAAGGGAAGTTCTTGGTCTTGTGGATAATCTTCGGGCTTCGGGACAAAAGTTGGTTTTGGAAGCGGAGGCCAAGCGTGTTCTGGAAAGCGCCGGTTTGCGCACAGCCCGCACACAGGTGGCAAGGAACGTAGATGAGGCCGTCATGGAAGCCGGAAGGACCGGTTTTCCTGTGGTGATGAAAATCGTTTCTCCAGACATTATCCACAAAAGCGATGTGGGAGGGGTTCGCCTGGGAATCGACGATGAGGCAGCTGTGCGACGGGCCTTTCAGGAGATGACCAAACAGGTGAAGGATTGCCTTCCTCAAGCCCGTCTTCTTGGGGTGGGTATTCAGCCCATGGTCCCTGAGGGGACCGAGGTGATTGTAGGCGGTTACAGGGACCCTCAAGCCGGACCGGTGGTCATGTTTGGTTTAGGGGGAATCTGGGTGGAGGTGTTAAAGGACGTATCTTTTCGTTTAGCTCCCGTTTCCGAAGCGGAAGCTTTCAGAATGATTGAAGACATCCGAGGAGCTCGGGTCCTGGAAGGGGTTCGAGGTCGAAAGCCTGTGAACAAAAGAGCCTTGGTTGCCTTGATTGAAACCGTTGGCCGCCTCATGGCTCAGGCACCCATTGCGGAAATCGATTGCAATCCTGTCATTTTTCATGGGGACACGTACACCATTGCCGACGCCCGCATGGTTTTGCTCTAATTCCAAGAACGACATTCTTCCTGGTTCAGGGACCGTGTCTGGAATGGGGCGGAATCGGTGGGGGCATCGAGGCTCTGTGGCCCCTTATTTTCTCGAGGATCACCTGAGGGTTCTGGACATGCCACGCTTACAATGGGAACTTCGCCGATGGAGGCTGGCCGTCAAACTATGGGTGAATCAGCCGGCCCATCGCCTCTGGGCGATTTTCACCGATGTTCGTCTCTGGCCTATGTGGGGTCCCAGCATTCGCGGCGTGAGCATCTTCGGATCGGGCTATGGGGTGTATGAAGGCTTGCAGGGCAGGGCGAAAACGATCCTGGGCTTTTCGGTCCCTTTTGTTATCGACCATGTGGATCCAGGACGTTCTTGGACATGGCGTGTCGCAGGATTTTCGGCCACGGGGCATGAAGTGCAAAGCGCCGGACTTCATGCCTCGTGGCTTGTGTTTACTGTTCCCTTGTGGGCGTTTTTCTATGTTCCCGTATGCCTTATCGCGGCCCGTCGCATTGCCTTGATAGCTCATCGGGGTTCAGGAAAAGACGATCAAGCTGAACCGATCAACGGCAGTTCTTTTTCGACGGTAAAAAACACTGCGAATTCTTTGGTGTCAGGATCTTCGGATCTGGTCGCATAACTTTTTCGACGCAAAGACTCAATCAGTTCGGGATCCTGAGACTCCTTTACCTTTTTTAGAAAAAAGCGCTTTCCTTTGTAGCCTCCGCCATCTTCACGGAAAAGATAAGCGGCTCGAGGATTCGATTGCAGGTTGTGGTGGGTCAGTCGATCTTTCATGATAAAGCCAAGGGTGCCGTCTTCCATGACGTGGGGTCGAGCGTAGACCGCCACATCCACCTTTCCTTCCGCATCCGCCGTCGCCAGAACACCGAAACCTTTTGTCTGATCGAAATAAGCCTTGAGATCCATGGTCTGCTCCTTTCAAAGATCGTGCATCCCAACAAATTGCGTGGTGTTTTTTCAGCTTCACAGAACTCCGCCTGCCATACGCCCCTTCTAAAATAAGGAGCTCTCACCGATGTGCCAGACCTCAAGGCCTTGAAGGAACCGTAGGCCTTCCCCTCAGGCCTATTCCACCTGGATGGGCGTGGCCTTTTTCTCGCCGCACTTTTCGGCTTTTTTCTTTTCCAGGTGATTGATATGTTCATCGATCAGGCTACGCACCGCTCGAAGGACTTCGATGCGTGCATTGATCAAATGATCCCAGAAAGGACCCGCTGGACCCTTGACGCTTCCCAAAGCCCGCATCATTTGGCACATGGGACAACGGCATCGGGTTCCTTGGCTTTGTTCATGTTCTTCATGCCGGCTCATGACCGCCTCCAAAGGTGACCGTCAGGGTTTCATTTTCCAGTCTCGCCTTTTCCGGTTGAAGCCGCGCAAAAGCTCGCGGCAGGATCAGGTTTCGTTTGAACGCCCCCATACGAATAATGAGTTCATCCCCGATCTTGCTTAAAGAAATCTCTTCACGGCTGACAAAGGGAAAATGAATACGAACCATGTGGCATCCATTCTCGGCAAGAAAGCTAACCGGCTGATGGTGATAGAGAATCTCCTGCGGTGGTGTCTCACCGTAAAGAGCCTCACCCAGTGCTTTCAGACGTTCGTAACCCAATGTTTCCTGTTCGTAGTAAGGTGCCGTCAGCAAAGGGATCGGATGAAAAGCTGTGGTGACCAGTTTCAGATAAGACTGTTGCTGTTGATAGAGGGCTTGAAGAAAAGGATCGCTCGAGTTTTCGTTCAGAAGTCGATTGATAATGATGGCATCGATGCCCAATTGGTGCAGAGAAAAGAACATGAAGCTTCTTTGGGTTTCTCGAATGACCATTTTTTCCAGGTTGGTGACGAGACGCACCGAGGTGGTTTGAGTGTCGGTGAGAATGGCGTCCACGCCGCGTAACCGCTGAAAGAGTCTTTCGATGGAGGCAAAGTAGGCGTCTTCGGGTAAAGGTACATCGGAGAAACGGCGAACCACGGGACGCGCCACTCGAAAAAGGTTCCGTTCCATTCGAAAAATCTTTTCCATGTACCATTCCAATGCCTTGGGGACACTCACAAAGCGAATGGATTCGGCCGTCGGGGCGCAATCCAGGATCAAAACATCGTAGGTTTGATCTCTCACATAGCGGTTGACGTAAAGAAGGGCGCTGACTTCCTCCATACCGGGAAGAACCGCCAATTCTTCCGCGAGCACCTGGTCCAACCCCGAAATGTTAAGCAGAAGACTTAGATACTGATGAACTTCTCCCCAGTGTTTTTGAATCTCTTCATGGACGTCCAGCTCTTGAATCCACAACTGGTCGGATATCTCCACAGGTTGACCGCGGTTAACGTCCATGAGACGTCGATCCAGATCAAAAGCGTCGCTGAGGCTGTGGGCGGGATCCAAGGACATCACCAGGGTCTTAAGGCCGCGTTCCGCCAAAAGAACGCCTGTGGCAGCGGCCACGCTGGTTTTGCCCACCCCCCCTTTTCCTGCAAAAAGGAGAAGACGCATGGCTTTGTTCCGATCTTTGAAGTGTGTTTTCGCTGTATAAACAAGATTCATCGTTTTTAAGATTAAATCCGAGGTGCCCACGGTTTCAAGTCCACAGGAGCGGACCTGCATGAAGGGCGTTGAGTTAAAAAGAGCAAAAAACTCTGTCGACAGGGATGCGGTCGGCCATCTTGAAAGCGCTCTGAAAGGGCCATATTTTTTGAATTTGAAAAGATTCCGACACGCTCGGAACACCATACAAAAATCTTTGCTTGAACCCAAGGGTGGGTGTAGAAACGCCATGCCGGTGGGTTCAAAAGGGAAATCCTTTCACAAGGTACCCGTCCGACAATGGGTGATGGCGCGGCTTGCCGCACCTTTACGAGCCTCAAATGGCCATTTATCAAAGGGAACGCGGTTTTCATGGATTTATCCATCGTCATTCCCGTCTACAATGAAGCGGAAAACGTGCTCCACTTGGCCGATGAATTGGAAGAGTCCCTGAAACCTTCAGCCATACTTTGGGAATGCCTTTGGGTTGACGACGGATCCACCGACGGCACCTGGGATAAGCTTCTGGTGGTTGCCGGACGTTCCTCGGGCTCTTTTTTTCATCGCTTGTATGCTCTGGAAAGAAATGCGGGTCAGTCGGCGGCCTTGTGGACGGGATTTCAAAGGTGTCAAGGGCAGATCATCGCGACCTTGGACGGAGACGGACAAAACGACCCACGAGACATTCCCCGCCTTGTCTCGCTTCTCCTTGAAGGCGGCTATGACATGGTTCAAGGGTATCGCGCCGTCAGAAGAGATTCTCTGAAGCGGCGCGTGGCTTCCCGTATCGCCAACACCTTTCGTAATCTCATTACGGGAAAATCCGTTCGAGACGTGGGCTGTTCCACACGCGTCTTTAGACGAGAATGTGTTCCGTATCTTCCGCCTTTTAAAGGGTTGCACCGATTTTTGCCCACACTGATCATGTATCATGGTTTTCGAATCGCGGAGGCTCCGGTGAACCACAGGCCGAGACGTCGAGGCACGACCAAATACGGCATTTTCGACCGGCTCTGGGTCGGCCTTTTGGATCTTTTCGGCGTAAGTTGGTTGCGTCTACGAGGCTTTCGCTGTCATGTCGTGAGAACCTTTCCGGAACACAAAAAACCATGACACAAGAAAAACTATGGCTTGGGATTGGGTTTTTAGCGCAGGGTTTGTTCTCTGCCAGATTCCTTGTCCAATGGATTGCCAGTGAAAGAATCGGCCGAAGTGTTGTCCCCGTGGCTTTTTGGTACCTGAGTTTGGCTGGTGGGGCTCTGTTGTTGGCCTATGCCGTGTGGCGCCGAGATCCCGTATTTATTCTCGGACAAGGGACAGGTCTTATCATTTACGGTCGGAACCTTTATCTGGTTTACAAAGAAAAAAGAGTAAGGGCATGTGGAGCAAAAAGCCCTTAAAGGATTTCGTGCTGTGGAGTCTTCTCTGCGCCACGGTAGGGGTTATGGCTTTTCAGGGGACGCGAGGCCTCTACGAATCCACGGAAGGCCGTTATGCCGAGTGTGCTCGGGAAATGCTCGTCTCGGGGGATTTTCTTAGGCCCACCTTGGATTTTGCTCCCCACTGGACAAAGCCTCCTTTGACCTACTGGGCCGTTGCCGCAGGTGTCCATCTTTTCGGCCGCCATGCTTGGGGGGCTAGAGCTTACCTCATTCCTACCTTTATTCTTACGGTTTGCGCGGTTTATTGGTTGGGACGGTGGATGTGGCAAGCGGAGGCGGGAGCCGTGAGCGCTTTGGTCTACGCCAGCATGTGGGGACCTGTGGGCGCTGCTTTTACGGTCAATGCCGATTCCCTTTTGACACTCTGGGAAACCTGGGCTCTTGCCTGTTTCTGGTGGGGTGTTCGCACGCGTCGTCAATTTCCTATCACCCTGATGTGGTTGTTTTTTGGTTTGGCTTTTTTCACCAAGGGTCCGCCCGGTTTGCTACCGTTATTAGCCCTCGTTGTTTTGAGAGTTTTTGCGAAGAGTTTCGAGGTTCGAAGCACTCGTTTTTGGGTTCCGGCTGGAATGGGTCTAGGGTTGGTGACGGCTTTGTGGTGGTACTTATGGGCCATAGCGCACTACCCGGGTCTTCTTTCCTATTGGCTCAAACACGAAGTTGTCGGTCGGGTGGTTACCGACGAGTTTGAAAGACACCCTCATTGGTATGAAATGTTCACCGTATACTGGCGTTTCCTCTTGGGTGGCTCTTTGCCGTGGCTTGCCGCGGTGCTATGGATGGAGCGACACCGGCTTGTTGCATGGGGTCGAGGGCTTGCCGGTCAGGGATTCAGAACACATCTTGAGGCATGGGCTTTGTTCTGGCGAAACCTTTCGATCCAGGGAAAGTTTCTAGCCTTTGGTTTTTGGGTTCCTTTGGCGGTATTTTCCTTCAGCCGGTCACGGCTTCCCCTGTATGTGCTTCCTTTGATGCCCTTGATCAGCTGCGCCATGGGCCACAGAATAGGGAATCTTTTGAGCCAAGGTCGAATCAGTCAAAAAGGCCTTGTCACTTTGGCTCTTATTGCCACGATGTTTATCGTTTTCGGCAAAGGTGTCATGGCCTACTGGCCTTCAAAAAGGGACATGGGCGCTTTGGCTCGTGCCGTGGAGGCGGTATGGCCTAAAGAGGAGGCTTCGGAATCCAGACCGCTTTATGTTGTTTCCAGGAGCCCGCTCTATGGGCTGCGGTTTTATTGGGGAGATTCACTGATTCGTGTCTATCCGAAAGCGGACAAGGTTCCGCCTCCAGGCTTTCACCCCTTATCGATTTTAACCACGCCCAGTGGGCCCGAACCGATTTCACCCTATAAGGGGAAACGGGTGGTGGCGCAAAGAGGAGATGTTTTGAAACTCCTGGAGCATCTTCAGAGGGAAGGCTACCGGGCGGATTCACGGCCCTTGACGCGCTATTGGAGCCTCCTTGAGGTGAAACGCGTTACGGAAGACAACCCCGGGAGAAGTATCGGGGCGAGCGGGGCCTCGCCCCGATCGGCTCTGGTCTTTTAGGGTTTCGGCGATTGAGGCATGGGAAAGTCTTTACCCAATGGACCGGAGGCGCGCTCCTGCATCCAAGCTTGCACCTTGGACCGTTGCTCTTCGGTCAGTAAAGGCATGATCTCTCGACGCACCTTGGCCCTCAGGACAGCCAGATCTTCTTGAGCTGCCGCGGCGGCTTTATGGGCTTCTCTTACGGCTGCTTCCGTGGAGTTATCCTGTGAGATGACATCGTTGAGTTTTTTATGCGCCGCGCCCACACGCTGAAAAGCCCCTTCAAATTCGTTTCGATGTTTTTTGAGCACCTCTAGAATTTTTTCCTGTTGTTCCGGAGTCAGCTTCAGTTCCACGATTTTTTCGAGAAACTGAAAAAACATACCGCCTCTGTCCGGACCAAAGATTCCAGGCCCATGCCCTCGAAAGCCGAAAGCGTAGCCCTCTGCTCTCAAACCGAAAACGACCAGAAAGAGGACCCCTAACAGACCAAGTATCTTCGTTTTCCCTTTGTTCATATCCAGCTCCTTTTTTGTTCTTAACTATGCTTTTCCCGTTCATGTCCATGAAAATCCATTGTGATGAAACACTTTCTGGAATCTGGCTGTTTTCTCTGTACAGCTATCACCCCCTTTCTTTCGGCGCTGGGAATTGGAATCAAAGGCCGACTCTACCCCCGAGATTCGAGAAACCTTGACCCGTCCAGGTCATGGATAACCCGTAGCATTCCTAATGTGTTCGAAGATTGAGCCAACAAATGTTAAATTTTGTAAAAAGGTTTCAATCCCTGGTTAACAAATTTTGACATGCGCAAGGTGAACCTCCTGGAGTATTTTTAAACACCTGGCACGCCTAACCCCCCATGAGGAGTCGACAGTATGGAAAGGAAAGTTCGACTTCTGATCATTGATGATGATTGGGAGTTATGCACGCTGTTACAGGAGTATCTTGAGCCCTTTGGGTTTACCGTCGCGTGTGTTCACGACGGCGAAGAGGGAATGCGAGCTTTGGAGGAACATTCCTTTGATCTGATTATTCTTGATGTGATGCTGCCTGGTCGGGATGGATTAGAAGTTTTGCGCTCCTTACGAACCCGAAGCGATGTGCCCGTGCTCATGCTGACAGCTCGGGGTGAGGATGTGGATCGTATCGTAGGGTTGGAGCTCGGAGCGGATGATTACCTTCCCAAGCCTTTCAATCCAAGGGAGATTCTAGCCCGGTTACGGGCGTTGCTTCGGCGAACCCAGCGATCCATGCCAGGTGGAATGCTCTCGGTATCGGAAGCTTTGGACCGACGCTCGGATCTTTTGACCGTTGGGGATGTGGAATTATCGCCTTCCACGCGCACGGTGCGGCGTCAGGGTGAGTTGGTGCCCTTGACGGCGGTGGAATTCAATCTCTTGGAAGTTTTGATGGCATCCGCCGGAAAGGTTGTGAGCAGGGAAGAATTGAGCCTCAAGGTTTTGGGTCGAAAGCTTCAACCCTATGATCGAAGTCTCGATGTTCATGTAAGCAATTTACGAAAAAAGCTAGGGGATCTTCCTGACGGCATGGAGCGGATCAAGACGATTCGCGGCGTGGGCTACCTTTACGTGGCTCTGTAAAGAAACCGCCTTGAAAAGGTCGTAAAAGACACCTTGGAAGCTGAGCGAGGAAGGCCGATGAAAGGCGTCTTTGGAAAAATTTTTTTGGCCTTTTGCGGTACGATTTGTGCCGGAGTCCTTTTATCAGCCCTGGTTCTCGGCTGGCTGTTTCCCCGAAAAGATTGGCTGGAAGGCTGGAGGCAAGCTTCGCACCACATGGTCATCCTCGCGGCCGTCACAGGGGTTCAGGTTTATGAAGAACACGGTCCGGACGCTCTAGCCCGTTTCGTGCAGGAGCTTGAAAGAGATCGCTTGGTTCGCTACTTTTTCCTTGATGCTTCCGGCAGAGAGCTCCTGGGACGTTCCCTTCCTCAAGATTTCCTTGAGAATCCCTACAAACCGTTTCCTTTTGCCACAAGGCTTCGTCAACGGCTCTTGCCTTCCCCCATCGAAATCATAGATATTCCTGGCACCTTCGGAACTCGTTACACGCTTGTTCGGCACCTTCTTGCGCCCATGCCCCCTTTGCCCCGATCTCGGCTGATTCCTCAGGTCGTGAGTCTAGGTGCCTTGGTTGCCGTAGCTTCGATTCTGTGCTTTTTCTTAGCCAGGCACTTTGTGGCACCTCTGCGAACGCTGCAACAAGGTGCGTGCCTTTTAGCTTCCGGCGATTTCAGCATTCGCGTGGGCCCGAGCCTTCATCGACGTCATGATGAATTCGGCGCATTAGCTCGGGACTTCGACCTTATGGCCGAAAAACTCGGCCGACTCGTCGAAGCCCAAAGACAGCTTCTTCGAGACATCTCGCATGAGTTGCGCTCGCCTCTGACACGCCTGGGTGTTGCCTTGGAACTGACCCGAAAACAAGCGCCCCGAGAACTCTCACCTTTTTTCGACCGCATTGAAAAGGAATCGGAAAGGCTCAACACCTTAATTTCTCAGGTGCTGATCCTGGCTCGACTGGATCATGGCGAATCAACGTTTTCCTTTGATCGTGTGGCTCTGGACCAAATTGTGGAAGAAGTGGCAAGGGACGCTGATTTCGAAGCGCAAGGAAAGGGTTGCACCGTGCGGTGGTTCCTGGAACCGGCAGAAGTGCTCGGTTCTGCGGAACTTCTGAGAAGCGCCGTTGAAAATGTTCTTCGCAATGCTGTGAGGTATTCTCCGCACGGTACGGAAATTACCGTCACCGTGAACCGGGTTGTCGCCAAGGAAGATGAGTGCGTGGAGATTCGCGTGGAAGACCAGGGCCCAGGGGTTCCTGAAAGCCGTCTGGAAGAAATCTTTCGTCCGTTTTATCGAGTGGCGGAAGCTCGGGATCGCGGCTCAGGAGGTGCCGGTTTGGGTTTGGCCATTGCCCAAAAGGCCGTGCAACGGCACGGAGGGAAAATGCGCGCCGTGAATCGACCCGAGGGTGGTCTATGTGTCCTCATGCAACTGCCCATCGCACCTCAGGGTCGTGCCTAAAGACATGGACGAGCAGGAGCTGGTGGCTTGGATCACCATGCCTGGAAGGTCTCATGTGCGGCGATACCAGTACCAGGCCGAAGGGTGTCCTTTTTCTTCGCCGATGACGTAGCGTTCCCGTGTAAATGCGGAACTGAAAAGACTGTGCACTTCCTCTACGGAAATGCCCCAAAGGCTCCCGCGCCAAGGACGCGGAAGCCATGCGTAAAGCATGTACCAGGAGGAAGGGGCGGTAAGACGTTCCAGTTCCCGCGCGTATCGACGGCGCCCCTCACGGCTCAAAGCGAACAGGCAACCGATATCGAGGACATATTCGTAAGGTCCGTGAAGCATGGAAAGGTTGGTGACATCCGCAACATGAAAAGCGATGGAAAGGCCTGCGGACGCGGCCTTTTGACGCGCTTTTTGAATGGCTCGAGGTGAAAAATCCACGGCGGTCACCTGCCAGCCATGCCGTGCCATGGTGATGGCATTGGTCCCGGTTCCGCAACCCAGGTCAAGGGCTTTGCCCGGAGGGGTGTGTGCGAGAAATTCCATCACCTCGGGAGGCGTGATGCCTGTGTCCCACGGAGTTTGGCCCCGAAGATAACGCCATTCAAAGGCCCATCGGCTTCTCATGAATCGATCTCGCAGGCGCTCCCACATGGTTTGCCTCCCGGGTTTCTTGTGGAAGAGGATCCCGACATGTCCTGTATGCCCAAACGCCGAGCCATGACAATTTACCCACCTCATGAGGTCGCGTCAAAGTCTCAGCGATCCAGCCAAACAAGATGGTGTCCTCAAGGTGGATTCTGAGCATGCCGATGGTTTCCAAGCCGAAAACCCTAGGGCTTATAAGGGCGCACCGGCGTGTGCGATCCGTATGCACACACCTGACCTTGTGTCTTGGGGCGGATCTACAGGTCTAACCGGACGAAGCTCCCGGTTCATATCCTTGAATCGTGTCGGAAGGGCCTCAAGAAAGGGATAGGCTTTGAGGGTTCTTCTGCAGGCAACTTTAAGAAAAACCTGCCTCCTATGCTGTGGTTTCCAAAGCTTCTCTTGATGTGCAATGTGTGTTCTGAGAAAAGCACCTGGGAAGTGTTTCTAGATGCTTCCGGGTCCATGAAGGCTGCATTTCTTCACAAGTGCTTCAAGGTATGCCATAGTGCATGCCTAAACATCGGGCGTGGACACGCAGCGGGTTTGTAAGGAAAGGAAAGGGTGGTGTCGTTACGCAAGTGGGCTTTTGTGCTGGCTGCGCCGCACAGTGGTTCTGGGAAGACAACGGTGACTCTGGCGATTCTGGCAGCGCTTCGAAAGCGTGGTCTGACAGTTCAGCCCTTCAAGGTCGGTCCGGACTTTATCGACCCCGGTCTTCATACCCTTGTCACAGGAACCGTTTCCCGCAATCTGGACGGATGGATGCTATCCCGAGACGTGAATAGGTCCATCTTTGCCCGCTGGCTCCAGGCCGCTCATGGTGCGGTGGTGGAAGGGGTCATGGGGCTTTTCGATGGTTACGATGGTGCAACAGAAGCGGGCAGCACCGCCGAAATGGCCAAATGGCTAGAGATTCCCGTCGTCCTTGTGGTGGATGCCCGAAGTATGGCTCGAAGTGTCGCCGCCCTGGTTCATGGTTTTTGTTCTTTTGATCCGGATATGCGTTGTGCCGGGATCATATTTAATCGCATAGGGAGTGAAGCGCATTTGGAGTTTCTGCGAGAAGCCATGACGGTGTCTCATCCGAATCTTCCGGTCTTAGGTGGGCTTCCCCGCGAGGATACTCTTAAACTACCTGAGCGGCACCTGGGGCTAGTCACCGCCGAAGAAATTCCATTGGATCAAGCCTTTGTGGATCAAGCAGCCCGTTGGGCTGAGACACACCTGGATCTCAACCGATTGCTGACCATCACCACTCTGGAAACCGGGGACTTGGAGTCCATCGCGTCACAGGCGGAAGCCTTGAATCCTATTCCCGCAGTGCCTAAAAGGGGCCTAACAGAAAGGCCGGTGATCGCCGTCGCACGGGACGCCGTCTTTTGCTTCTATTATCAGGACAATCTGGACCTTTTGGAAAGCTTTGGAGCCAGACTGCGCTTCTTTTCGCCGCTTGCCGGAGAAACGATTCCCGAAGACGCTTCGGCTCTTTATCTCGGGGGTGGCTATCCGGAAGTTCATGCAAAGGCTTTACGAAATAACCAGCGTTTTTTTAACGATCTTCAAGATTTTGCCGCATCCAATCGACCCATTTACGCTGAATGCGGCGGCCTCATGGTTCTCAGTCAATCCATAGAACTTCTTTCCGGGGAAAAAGTGCCGATGGCAGGGCTTTTACCCTTTGGTGTTCGCATGCTTTCAAGACGCAAGGCTCTCGGTTACGTGGAAGTGGTTCTGACGCGTTCGTGCCTTTTGGGAGAACCGGGCATGAAGGTGCGCGGTCATGAATTTCATTACTCTGAAATTGACCACCTCAGTAACTCCGCGAACCTATCCTATTGCTATCGACTGCAAGCGCGAAAATACCGCCTGGAACAAGATGAAGGCTACCAGGTGGGATCGGTGCTTGCCAGTTATGTGCATCTGCATTGGGGCAGTGCTCCGCAGGCCGCAGCTTTCTTTACAGAAGCGGCCCGAAAGGTTTTCTGTTCATGAAGTCTCGATCCGCAAAGACCCTTATGTTTCTGGGGACAGGTTCCGACGTGGGCAAGAGTGTCTTGGCGGCCGCCTTTTGCCGCATTTTCAAGCAGGACGGCTATGGGGTGGCGCCTTTTAAAGCTCAGAATATGGCACTCAATTCTTATATCACACCTGAAGGCGGAGAAATAGGGCGCGCCCAGGCGGTGCAGGCGGAAGCCGCTGGTATTGCTCCGCACGTGGATATGAATCCCATTCTGTTAAAACCCACTTCGTCCATGGGTTCTCAAGTGATTGTTCTGGGCAAAGCCATCGGGAACTTTTCCGCGAAGGAATACTACGCTTACAAAAAAGAATTGGTTTCCGTGGTTCAAAAGGCTTTCGAGCGGCTTGCTGCATGCTATGACATCGTGGTTTTGGAAGGTGCCGGCAGCGCTGTGGAACTCAATCTCAAAGAGCATGACCTGGTGAACCTGGCGATGGCCCGTTTGGCTCAATCTCCCTGCCTTCTGGTGGGAGACATCGATCGCGGCGGTCTTTTCGCTGCTCTTCTTGGTTCTCTCATGCTCATGGAAAAGGAAGAGCAGGCCCTCATTGCGGGATTTATCGTGAACAAGTTTCGTGGGGATCCCGATTTGTTTCAAACCGGGGTGCGCATCCTCGAGGAACGTTCCCATCGGCCGGTTCTTGGAGTTATTCCCTACTTTCAGCATATTGCTGTTCCCGAAGAAGACAGTGTGGCTTTGGCCAGGCGTGTGAAAAAAAGATCGGAGGTGCAGGAGTGTTCGGAAAGATACCGCATCGGCGTGGTACGGTTGCCTTACATTTCCAACTATACGGATTTCGACTGCCTGGAGCGGGATTCACGAGTGGATTTGGTCTATTTTGAAAAGCCCCCCGATGTTTTTCGCTGCGATGCCGTGATTCTTCCTGGAAGCAAGAACACCATAGAGGACATGCTGTCTTTGGAGCGCTCCGGCATGGCTGATGCCCTTCGTGCCTACCACAAGTCCGGTGGGATCCTTGTTGGGATTTGCGGAGGCTATCAGATGCTGGGCCGACGTATTGTGGATCCTTTGGGAACGGAAAGCCGTGTGCAGGAAACTCAAGGTTTGGGGCTTCTTCCCATGATCACGGAAATGGCTTCGGAAAAAATCACCAGCCAGGTCATTGCCCGTTTGCGTCTACCCAGCCCTTTAGGTTCCGAGGATCTTTTTCCTCTGCACGGCTACGAAATTCACATGGGTCGATCCCGTTTTGAAGACGGGGCTTTCACGCAGGCGCTTCTAGAAGTCGTGCAGCGAAACGGCCTGGACGTGCCTTTTCATGAAGCGGCCGACGGCGCTTGGACCGATGATGGACGTGTGTGGGGCACCTATCTTCATGGCATCTTTGACAACGACTCCTTTCGCGATAGGTTTCTGGCCTTTGTCGCCGCTCGCAAAGGAAAGTCTTCAGATGGTCAAACATCCCAGCCTTTTCAGTTTTTTCGGTGGAAAGAGGAGCAGTACGATCTTTTGGCGGATTTCGTTCGCCGTCACTGTGATGTGGACCGCATCTACCGAATCATGGGCTTGAAATAAGGAGCGCCGTGCCGGGATTGAGCTCTTTTTCTCCTGTTTCTCTTGGGCTGGCTTTCGTCTTGGACCTCATTTTTGGAGATCCACCCACGTGGCCCCATCCGGTGCGCTGGATCGGGCGTGTCCTGGAAAAGACGGAACCTTTTTTTTATGGAAAACGAAGCGGAGCAAAGGCGCAGCGTTTTCGGGGCGCCTTGTATTGGTTCTTTCATGTTTCGTGGGTCCTTTCTTTTGTGAGTCTTCTGCTTTTGGCCGTTTCCTGGATCCACGAAGGTCTTGCGGCTTTGTTGGGTATTTGTTTGGCTTACACGACTCTGGCCACTCGAAGCCTTTACGATGCGGCTCACTCTGTGGCCGTGGCCTTGAAAGCCGGGGACTTGGAGGAAGCACGACGACGTCTCTCGCACATTGTGAGCCGTAACACCGAGCACTTGGATGAAGAGGGTATCTGGCGGGCGCTGCTTGAGACGGTTTCCGAAAATTTTTCTGACGGCGTTATAGCTCCCCTTTTTTACTTAGCTATTGCCGGTCCTGCCGGAGCCATGCTCTACAAGGCCGTCAACACCATGGATTCCATGGTAGGCTACAAAAATGATCGTTACCTGCATTTCGGATGGTGGGCAGCACGAGCCGACGACGTCTTTAACTGGATTCCTGCACGGTTGAGTGCTCTTGTGCTTTTGACGGCCGGCGCTTTGTGCGGCATGGATTGGCGACATGCCAAGGCGGTCATGAAACGGGATGCTCGAAAAACTTCAAGCCCCAACGCCGGTTACCCGGAAGCGGTTGCGGCCGGGCTTTTGGGAATCGAGCTGGGAGGTCCGGCTGTCTATTTCGGTAAACCCGTGATGAAACCTACCTTGGGGGATCCTTTGAGAGAACCCGATCTAGAAGCCTTTCGGCGCATGATTCGTTTGCTTTTTGTGGGAGCAACCTTGGGGGCGATGCTGGCCGTTTTTGTGCGGTTTAGTCTGTCCAGATGAGGAGCCTGGTTGCATGGAAATGTCAGGAACTGACCCTTTATCGATTCATGGTGGTAATGTCTTCGAAATGGCACGGCGATTGGGGTGTGCTCCCGAAGACATTATCGATTTCAGTGCCAGTATCAATCCGCTAGGGCCCCCCGATGGGCTCTTGGAAGTCCTGATCGAGGCATACCATAGCGTGCAGCATTATCCCGACATCGCCAATAAAACTCTGGTGGATGCCATCGCCGCCCGTTACGGTCTGGATTCCACCAGCGTTGTTGTGGGCAATGGGTCCACGGAGCTTATCTATCTCCTTCCCAAGGTCATCGAAGCGTCTTCAGTGCTGGCGGTGGTGCCGACTTTCAAGGAATACCTGAAAGCCTTTGCGCTTCATGGATGCCGAATGCACTTGTGCGAGGCTGAAGCTCAGTACAACTTTCAGCCTACCGTGGATCAGCTGCGTCGGGCCATGGATACTTTGGCTCCGAAAGCGCTATTGATCACGCATCCTGGCAGTCCGTGTGGATCCTTGATTCCTCGGGACGTGCGTTGTTTCCTCGTGGAAGAAACACGTCGTCGAGGCATGACCCTTGTGGTTGACGAGGTTTTTATAGACTTTTGTGAAGAAGAATCCTTCCTTGAAGCGTTGGCACAGCATGAGCGTTTAATACTGATACGGTCCATGACCAAGTTTTACGGTATTCCGGGATTACGCTTAGGATATGTGCTGACTTCTTTCGATTGGGCCGCTCGGCTGCGAGACCAGGTGCCTCCATGGTCCGTGAACACTCTGGCTCAAGCCGCTGGGGTGTATTGTCTGCGGCAGGATTTTTATCGTCAAGAGACATTGAAACTGGTCAGTGCCGAAAGAGGGCGTTTGAGCGAGGTCTTGGGTCGAATATCAGGCTTCAAGGTTTTTCCTTCGGCAGCTAATTACCTGCTTGTGCGCCTCGAGTCCACGCTTTCCACAGCGGCCCAGCTCAAGGAAGAACTCCTGGTGCGTCATCGGCTGCTTATTCGAGACTGCGCCAATTTTGACGGCTTGACGCCCCAGGATTTTCGTGTTGCCGTGCGATTACCTCACGAGAACGACCGCCTCATTGAAGCCCTGAATCAGTGGCGTCAGACAAGTGTCTAGAAGCCTGGGCGGGAATGTGCACGCCGAAACATCTGATGGCCAAGACAGGGGCGAGGCGCCGCCTCGCCCCTACAAGCGTGGAACTGTGTCTTTTCTGGGGCGCGGGCTTCTGCCTTCCATGTGTGCGGTGGGATGCCCGCGCTCCCGTGAAAGGGCGTTTTTCAGGTATGCTTCTCGCTTTCAGGGTCAGAGTGAGTTTCCTCTTTAAGAAAGTACCTATGGTACTCTTTATCGGTCAGATATTTTCGCATCAGGTTGGAGATGGTATCGAACAGTTCGGTCAATTCCCGATCCGATAGGCGTGGCACAAGGATATTTAAAAGGCCGTCGTCCGAGAACTTTTGAAGGTAGACCATAAGAGATTTCTCGTCGACGTCCCGCGAAAATCCAAAAGCCACAAGGCCGTCATAGGTTTCCACGAAGCGGTGGGAATGTTTGGCGCCCATACCGCCGTCACCTCCCTTTAGGTCCTTCATGCCAAGTCGTTCATGTAGTAATCTAACCCAAAATGGGTAATTTGCTCTTCCCCCATAAGGTAGCGAAGGGTATTTTTCAATTTCATGAGCTGGATGAAAAGATCATGTTCAGGATACAGCCCTTCCTTGTGCATGGGGCTCTTGAAATAGAAAGACAGCCATTCCTGAATGCCATACATGCCTACACGTTGAGCCAGATCGGCGAAAAGGACCAAGTCCAGACACAAAGGAGCCGCCAAAATGCTATCGCGGCATTGAAAATCCACCTTGATCTGCATGGGGTAACCCATCCAGCCGAAAATATCGATGCAGTCCCAGCCTTCCTTATTGTCTCCACGGGGCGGATAATAATTAATGGTCACTTTGTGGTAGTAGTTTTTGTACAGGCTCGGATAAAGCTGCGGCTGAAGGATATATTCGAGAACCGAGAGTTTACTTTCTTCCTTGGTTTTGAACGAATCCTTGTCGTCCAATACCAGTCCGTCCCGGTTTCCCAAAATATTGGTGGAATACCAGCCTTCCAAGCCCAGCATGCGTGCTTTAAGTCCTGGGGCCAGAATTGTTTTCATCAGAGTCTGACCGGTTTTGAAATCCTTGCCGGCGATGGGAACTTTCTTTTCTTTGGCCAAGCTCACCATCGCGGGAATATCCACCGTGAGATTGGGAGCCCCGTTGATAAAGGGAATACCGCTTTCCAGGGCTGCCAGGGCATAGATCATACTAGGGGAAATGCGCGGATCGTTTTTTTTGACCGCATCCAAAAAGGCGTCCAGGGATTGATGCGGTTCTTCCGGCTTGAGGTAGACTTCCGTGCTGCCGCACCAGATCATGACGCAACGGTCGATGCCGTGAGCCTGTTTGAAATGCTGAATGTCTTCTTTGAGGGCTTCCGTGAGATCACGCAGGCTGGATCCCGATTTGACATGGTTGCCGTCGAGGTTTTTGACGAAACGGCGGTCAAAGACCGCTTTCATGGGCTGAATGGTTTGCAGAAAATCACGAATGGGTTCTAAATGTTCCCTGCGGAGCACCTTGGCAAAAAGGGCGGCGTCATAACCATTGGCTTCGTAGATGTCCCAACCGGCAAAAACAATGTCATCAAGAGAGGCCAGAGGGACGAAGTCTTTGATGCGCGGAACGCGATATTCATCGCGTTTGCCCAAACGAATGGTGCCCATTTGCGTGAGAGAGCCGATGGGTTCCGCAAGCCCTCGGCGAATGGCTTCCACGCCGGCCACAAAGGTGGTGGCCACAGCTCCGCCGATTCCTGGAATGAGCACGCCCAGCTTGCCTCGGGGCGCCTCGATGTCTCCTTTACGCTTGAGCTCTTTTTCCAGCACGGTTTCCCTCCGATGTGTGCAAGAGTTGATGACTTACTTGATCAGGCCCGCGCACCCTCATGCCATGGCTATGAAGCGCGTTTCCTAATAGGCCTTGGCTTCTTCACGTGTCAAGGTAAACGCCGAATTTCGGGCCAGGCTTCTTCCAGGGCAAGCAAGGCCTTTTTGATATGGACTCCTCCTGAATAGCCTCCCAAAGAACCGTGACGACCCACAACCCGATGACAGGGAACAAAAATGGCCGTGGGATTCTTGCCGCAAGCTTGTCCTACGGCTCGAGCTCCCTGAGAAAGGCCGAGACGGTTCGCGACGTCCCCATAACACAGGGTGGCCCCGTAAGGAATGCGGCAAAGTTCTTGCCAAACCTTGTGTTGAAAGGGGGTTCCGGAAATCCAGTGCACAGGGACGCGAGGGTGTTCCCTGGATCCTGAAAAATAGGCCATCAAGGCTTCACGAGCTGCCATAGACACTTCATTGGGTTTCCATATCGGTTTCCAGTGTGGAAACAACCTGAGCAGGAACGCTTCCGCCGCCTGTCGCACATGGAAAGGTTGCGAGCTTGCGGTATCTTTTTGAGAACTCAGGCTCAAGATATGACAGGCGCACACACCTTTGTCGGTGGCTGCCGTAAGAATCCATCCCCAGGAAGAAAGAAAGAAGAGATCGACCCAAAAAGAAGACATAGTCATTAAGCCTCTTCATCTATAAGAAAATCCGTGATGTAAGGATTGGTTTCCATTTCCCGGCCAATGGTGGACGTGGGCTGATCGCCATAATCATGCCCAGGCCAGACGATGGTTTCCGCAGGAAGACGAGTGAGTTTTCGAAGGGATTCCAAAAGTTGTTCAAAAGAGGCGCCGGGAAGATCGGTTCGTCCGACGGCGCCCACAAAAAGAGTGTCCCCGGTGAAAAGGTGACCGTCAATGAGAATACAGCAGGCTCCCGGTGTGTGCCCCGGTGTGTGAATGAATTTCATGGTCAAAGAACCAAAAGTCAAAGAGTCGCCGTCCTGAACCCGCACATCGGCGGGCGGACTGATGGGAAAGCCCATGGCTCGAGCAAAAGCTTGATTCTCCGGCATCTGAAAGAAGTCGTCATCCAAAGCGTGCATGACGATGGGAGCGCCCGTAAGTTCCTTCATGCGCCGGTTGCCGCAGGTATGATCCGCATGCCCATGCGTGTTGACAATGTAGCGGCAAACGGCTTTATTTTCTTGAAGCCATGTCGCCAGTTCCTCTTCATTTCCTGCCGGATCGATGAGAATGGCATCTCCTGTGGTCTCGTCCATGACCAGGTAACAGAACACTTCCATCATGCCGACCGGTTTTTGCAAGATCTTCATGGCGCTCCCCCCTGAAAACGGTCTTCGTACAACGTGGCGTGGCAACCCTTGGAGCATCCTTAACAAGCTTCCAGGTTGTCCTTCTTTTGGAACTTTTCAGAAAACAGATTTCTTCCTGGAAACACGGGCGTCCCGCCCGCACAAACGGCGGGTTGGAGGCCGGCGCTTTCAGGAAAACCATTCTATGTCGTTATTGTCAGACAATCCCTTCCTAGGCGACTCCATCAAACGTTTGGCGTCCCCTGGGACCAAAGGATCAATAAAATGGCTCAGGATTGCCCGAAAGTCAAAAGATCTCCCAACCCTTCACCGGCATCTTCCTTGGATACCCAGGACAATCCTCCCGATCGGCTGTACGTGCTGGAGTGCCTGGAGAAACATGGACGAATCGTTGATATTTTGTGCGAAGGGTTGATGGGCTGCTGGCGGGAGCCACCTTATGTGTATTGCTTTTTCGATCGTGTCCCATCGGATCTTGCGATCTCGCATCTTGAGGCCAAGGGGTTTCATGTGACCGGCCGTTATGATCTGAGTTATGGCCAATGGCAGAGATTGCCAAATCAACTTCTGCACATAGGTCCTTTTCAAATCCTTTTTACATCGCAAGACACCCACAACCTTCCACTTCATGCCCTCAGCATCGTCCTGCGTCCTGGCTTGGTTTTTGGTTCCGGCATGCACCCGACGACACGATTATGCCTGAAACTTTTAGCACAGGTCTATGTGTCGGAGTCCATGAGGACGGTGGTGGATGTGGGGACAGGAACAGGTATTCTTGCAATGGCGGCAGCTCGACTGGGAGCTCGCCGGGTGCTGGCCTTGGATGTGAACCCCCTCGCCGTTGAAGAAGCTGGGGCTAATGTTCGAAGAAACGGCTTGGATCAAAAAATCCTTCTGGTGATCGCAGCCGGTTTGGAGGCCGTGGGACCGTTCGGAGAATTGCTTCTGGTGAACCTGGAATGGCCTAGCTTGAGGGTCTTCTTGCAAAAGGACGGGTGGAAACGGTTTCGTTGGATCATCTGCAGCGGCTACTTTGAGTCCCAGGCCGAAACGCTGAAAAGCATGTTTTTGGGGACACATTCTCCAGAGGGCTACTTGGTTCAGGAGGATTGGGCCGCTTCGTTTTGGAGGCGTACCTGATCCGTAAAACCTGGGCGGACACATCGATCCACACTTCCACGTCTTGAGGAATGTCCTCTAGAGGTTGTTGCCATGCCTCTTGCTGCTTCGGTTGTATTTGGCGGCCCTGTCGGTCCGGTCCTGTAGTTTAAAGAATATAAAAGGGCGGACACAAGACCGCCCCTAACCGTTGGGCATGGAGGTGGAATGAATTCCTTTTGTCGGTGCGCAACGGTGTGTGTCCCATAGCCGCCCCGTTTCCGACGCTTCTTCAGGGGCGGACACATGGGCCCGCCCCTACAGCAGCGGCTCCATCTATGGACCATGCCTTGCGTGCCTGATATGGTGAAGATTCCTGGCCTCAGGGGTACGATCTAGGCTGATTTACCGATGGTTGGTTCGAAACCCTCCAGGAAGCAGGTAGATTTGCGGGCACTTGGTTCCAAATCGCTGCCGAAACCGGGTTTTTTGTAGGGGCGCTCCGGTGTGTGCGTCCCAAAATTCTTTGGTGAGGGGGAGAACTTGGGGTGGACGCATCGGTTGGTTCCTTCAAGACCTTCGGCTCCAGGATGGACACATGAGGCCGCACCCCCAAGCCTGGTGACATTTGGGCGGACACGTGGGGGGCGCCTCAACCAATGGATAGCTTTGCCTTTCAGCGTTCGGTATTGACAAACTTTGGATGATCCAATAAAAACAACTGACCCCGACTGCGGAGAAACTGTCCTGTTCCTCAGACCTTCCTTCCAGCGCCTGCGCCTCCGGCACCGGGATCCACTCCGCTCATGCGCCGTATGTTCAGACGAAAAGGGTGGAGCGTTTGGTTGCTTCACGATGGATTTCGCAAACAATCCTTTGGGGTGCAAAGTGAATGATGGACGGATTTCACTGGGCTAACGTCAGGAGAGTGTTATGGATTTTCAACTGAGCGACGAACAGCGCATGATCAAGGAAACGGTGTACAAATGGTCCGTCAATGAGTTGGGTCCCATTCAGGAAAAAGTGGACGACGAAGACTGGTTTCCTCCCGATTTTTTCAAAAAATGTGCGGAAATCGGTATTCTCGGGATCACCATCGACGAAAAATACGGCGGTCTTGGCGGCGACGTTTTGATGCAAACCTTGGCCGTTGAAGAAATGAGCCGCATTTGCCCCGGGCTTGCCATGACCTACGCCGCTCATTCCAACCTGTGCATGCACAATATTCACAAGAATGCCAGCGAGAAACTCAAGGAAAAATATCTTCCCCCCATGGTTCGAGGAGAAAAAATCGGGGCTTTGGGGCTCACCGAACCCAATGCAGGTTCCGATGCCATGAGTCTGCGCACGCGCGCGGAAAAGAAAGGCGACAAGTATATTCTTAACGGCACGAAGATGTTTATCACCAACGGTCCCATTGCGGATGTGATTTTGGTGTATGCCAAGACGGCTCCAGAAAAAGGTGCCAAGGGTATCAGCGCTTTTATTGTGGAAAAGGATTTTCCGGGCTTTTCCGTGTCACGAAAGCTTAAAAAATGCGGCATGCGGGGTTCCCCGACAGGGGAACTGGTTTTTGAAGACTGCGAAGTGCCCGCGGAAAATCTTGTGGGTGAGGAAAACAATGGGGTGCATGTCATGACCAGCGGGCTGGATGTAGAACGTATTGTTTTAGCCGGCGGCTCGGTAGGCATGGCCCAGCAGGCTTTGGACTATTCCATCCGCTACGCAGCGGAAAGGGAACAGTTCGGGCAGCCCATCGGCAAATTTCAGATGATTCAACAAAAGCTTGCGGACATGTATGCCCGCACCGAAGCCGCCCGTCTTCTGGTTTATCGGGCGGCCCACGTGGCTCAAAACGCTCCTCGAGGCGGCAAGGGCACAGAACTGACTCGCCAAGCGGCGGCTGCCATCCTTTTTGCTTCCGAAACCGCCACATGGGTTTGCAATCAAGCCATTCAGATTCACGGCGGGTATGGGTATTGCTTGGAGTTTCCCGTGCAGAAACTATGGCGCGATGCCAAACTGTACGAGATTGGAGCGGGGACCAACGAGATTCGGCGAATTGTGGTGGCTCGAGAACTTCTTCGAGAGGCCTTGGCTCGAGCTGGCAAGGCCTAGGAGGCGTTTCCGTAAGACCTTGTGTTTCCTAAAGCTTCAAGTGCTTAGCAGAAGGCAAGGAGGGGGCGATGGAACAGCCTGTGGTGTTGGAAGAACGAAGGGATCAGGTCGCCATTCTCACGCTGAATCGACCGGAGGTGATGAATTCTTTTAATTTCGCCATGCTTCGTGGGCTTCAGGAAAAGATTGAATCTCTGCGTTTTGATGGGGACATTCGAGTGGTGATTGTCACCGGGGCTGGAGACAAGGCCTTTTGCGCCGGAGCAGACCTGAAGGAACGGGCGACTTTGTCCGAGGTTCAGGTGAAGGAATTTATTTTTACGATCCGCAATCTCTTTACCGCCATAGAAGACCTTCCGAAGCCGGTTATTGCGGCGGTCAACGGGGTAGCTTTAGGAGGCGGCACGGAACTGGCTCTGGCCTGCGATATTCGCATCGCCTCGTCAAAGGCGACCATGGGGCTTACGGAAACCCGGTTGGCCATCATACCCGGAGCCGGGGGCACGCAACGCCTGCCGCGTCTTGTCGGGCGTGGCAAAGCTAAGGAACTCATTTTCACCGGCCGACGTGTGGACGCTGAAGAAGCCTTGCGTATCGGATTGGTCAACAGCGTGGCTCCCCCGGAAAAGCTCATGGATGAATGCTTGGCCATGGCCGCCATGATCTGCGAAACAGGTCCCATCGCCATTCAGCAGGCCAAGTACGCCATCAATTACGGTTTGGAAACGGACCTGCACACCGGCTTGGCTATTGAATCCAATGCCTACTGGATCACCATTCCCACGGAAGACCGTCTGGAAGGGCTTGCGGCTTTTCGGGAAAAACGCAAACCCGTCTACAAGGGCAAGTGAAGCGTGAGAGATCGGGTCATCCTGTGGGAAGGGAAAAAGGTGATACTATGAGCGATGCTCGAGCGGAAAACAGAGCTTTTTGGGAAAATGAAGAACTTAAGCTGGATGAAAGGGTTTACCATGCCATGTGGCCCGGCGGAGAAGCTGCAGTGCAACGCTTGGCCAAACAGGGCAAACAGCCGGTTCGGCAGCTCATTCAAAAGCTCATCGATCCGGGAACGGAATTTTATGAGCTGAGCCGTTTGGCAGGTTTCGGCATGCATTATCCCGAGGTGGATGATGTCCCATGCGGCGGAATCGTCACGGGAATCGGCAAGATCTACGGCAATTGGACCATGATCATTGCCAATGACAGCCGAGTCAAAGCCGGAACCTATTTCCCTATCACTCTCAAGAAGCACATGCGCGCTCAGGCCATTGCCGAACAATGCGGCCTCAATTGCGTTTATATCGCAGACTCAGGGGGCGCTTTTCTGCCCATGCAGGCCGATGTTTTTCCTGACGACGGCCATTTCGGCTCCATGTTTTACAACATGGCGCGCATGTCCGCTAAAGGGTTAAAGCAGATCACCTTGAGCACCGGGGGCAACACGGCCGGAGGCGCCTACATTGTCTTTATGGCCTGTCAGGCCGTCATGATCGAAAAACTGGCCTATTCCTTTTTAGGGGGGCCTCCTTTGGTGAAGGCGGCGACGGGCGAGGTCATTTCCGCAGAGGATCTTGGAGGTGCCCGTGTGCACACCCAGATTTCCGGTGGGGCGGACCATTTCTGCCGGACCCAAGACGAAGCCATTGAAAAGGTTCGAGAGATTCTGTCACTGGAACCCCCGCAAAAGCTTCATATTCACCGTTATGCCGAATCCCCGCCGATGGTGCCGGTGGAAACCATTTACGAAGAGCTTCCGGCCAAGATTCATCAAGGAATCAACGTGAGAGCGGTGATTCAGGCTTTTGCCGACGACAGCCATTTCATTGAATACAAGAAAAACTATGCTCCCGGACGCGGCGACAACATCGTCACAGGAAAGATTCGCCTCAAGGGCATTCCCGTGGGAATCATTGCCTCCAACGGTTTGGGAATCATTTTTGTGGAGGCGGCCCGCAAAGCTACCGAATGGATTGTGCGGTGCTGTCAGGAAAAGGTGCCTTTGCTGTTCATTCAAAGTTCTCCAGGCTACATGGTGGGTTCTGAATCGGAACACATGGGAATCGGCAAGTACGGCGCCGACATGGTGCGCGCCGTCTCCTGTGCTCAGGTGCCGCGTATTCAACTGGTTATCGGGCCGGACAACGGAGCGGCCAATTACGGCATGTGCGGCCGAGCCTACAGGCCTCATTTTCTTTTCGCCACCATGAGGGCTCGAACGTCGGTGATGAGTGGACGCTCCGCAGCCGAGGTGCTTTTGTCCATTGAAGAGCGTAAGAGGGCCGCGGAAGGCAAACCCATGAGTGATGGAGAAAAACAGGCCTTTCGCATGCAAATGATTGAAAAATATGATGGGGAGGCTCATCCCTTTTTCTGCGGGGCTCGACTCTTGAACGACAGGGTCCTCAAGTTTCGCGAGATTCGTGACTGGCTGGCCATGGCTTTTGAGGTCAGTCTGCTTAAACCCATTGGAGATCCGGCTTTCGGTAACCTGAGGTTTTAGCGGCTGGGACGAGAAGCCTGTGTGGTGAATGCCCCCGTGCCGAGGGCCTATGCCTTGCTGAAAAACATGAATACTCGATCCTCGAGCAAATCAAGAAGCCTCTGAACATGTTCAGGGATTGCTTCACGAGGAAGAGAAAAAAGCAAGGCGTCGGGTCCGTCTCAAAAGGACGGATGCAGGGATGAAAAATCCGGGTTTCTTTAAACGGCACACTCAGGTGCCGAATGTGTGACCGCCTCACCTGCCGCCCAAGGAAGGAAGCAGTGCATGGCGAACATTCTAACCTCTTATGGACTCCCAACAAGGAGGAAGCAGCATGGCGACGATGAATTATCCAAAGAAAGTGGTTTTGGGCGACATTACGGTTCGAGACGGCTTTCAGCACGAAGAGAAATACATACCTCTTGAAGCCAAATTATGGGTGGCTGAGCAGCTGGTGCTGGCTGGATTCCGCCGCATTGAACTGACCAACCTGGGGAACCCCGTAGGGATGCCTCAGTTCAAGGACGCCGATGAGCTGTTAAAGCGTTTTCGTAACAGCAAGAAAATCGCGCACTTGATCAAAGACGTGGAAGTCACTGCCATTACCATTCGAGAAAAGGCCGTGGAACGCGCCATCAAAGCCCGTCAAGAGGGCTACGGACCGGATCGTATCCTTTTCATGGTGTCCACCAGCGAATCGCACCACAAGAAAAACTCCGGGACCACCTTGGCCGAGTACTGGAAGATGTGCGAGGAATACATTCCCAAGGCCCATGCAGTCGGCATGAAAGTCTGCGGAACCGTGAGCACCATCTGGGGATGTCCCATCGAAGGCCCTACGGAACTGAAAAAAGCCGTGGAATTTACTCGACGCTGGTTGGATATCGGGGCCGACGACATTGAACATGCCGACCACGACGGATCGGCTCCTCCCAACAAGGTCTATGAATATTTTTCTATGATTCTGGATGCCATTCCGGATACTTCCAAACACATCGCCCATTTTCATGTAACCCGAGGTTGGGGTCTGGCCAATGTTTTGGCGGCATTGCAGGCGGGCATCACCCATTATGAAGGCACCATGGGCGGCATCGGCGGACAACCGGCCAACTTCGTGGACGGTGTTCCCGTGGCCGGCACAGGTTCTTATTACTATGTGGATCCTTCCATCGTCGGTCTGGTGTGCATGGAAGACATGGTGGTGATGATGGATGAGATGGGTATCGATACCGGCGTGGATGTGGACAAGGTTTTGGAAATCGGCCGATGGGTGGAAAAGATTGTGGGTCGGCGTCTGCGATCCGAATGTGTGCGCACGGGACGCATTCCCAAGTCCATGACCGGCCGCGGCTAGCTTTGATTTTTTCCAAGCGTGGGGGCCGTTCGGCCCCCTTTTCGTGCGGGTTTTCCGGATACCTTCATGACTTAGATCCACGGCTTGATCTTTGATGCCGTGCTTTTTCCCAAGATTGTCATTGCCTTCCTACCTCAGCGTGCCGTATTCATGGATCCACATTGTCTCAAGGGGGGACATCCATGGAATACGGTATTCGTCGTTACGAATCCTCGCAGAGGCTATGGTGGTTTACCTTCCTGCTAGCGTGTCTTGCGGCGGGATTTCCGGCTTCCGGTCTGTTGCGCTCGGCTCTTGGCGCCTCTTCGCTGAACACCACCTTAAAGCCTCAAGAAGCCCTTCAAGGGATGGATTTTTGGTTGAGCACGCCCTGGGCCAACCAAGGCCTTCTGGGATCGGTGATTTTCTACCTGGTGGGTGTGTTGTGCGTCTGCCTTGTTTTAAGAATTCTGTGGCTTCTTTTTCAGGTTTGGGGAACCTTCATGGTGGCTCGCGCTTTGAGAAAGCATGTGGGCTTCGAAATGCCGGAAAAGAATGCGAAACGGCTTGAGTGGTTCACGGAAAATGCTTCCAAGGCTCTTCCCTTAAAGGCCCTGGCACGGGATGCCGCTCGTTTGCCCTGGTCCCTTTTTTCTTTGGCCCACAAGAGGCTGCGTCTTCTTGTTCTGGAAGGTCAAGGAACACCGTCTTCCGACGAGATGGTGCATCGGGAACAAAGGCTGGAAGGGCTGGATTGGCACCTTGTGCCTTCGTCCTGGGATGCCTTTCGATCCATCAGTCGTTTCCTGCCACTCCTGGGCTTTGTGCAGTCCGCGTGGGTTTTTTACCTGTGGGTTCAGCCAGTGATTGACGGCACGCAGGATGCGGCAAGTACGGCCGTGATGGGTATCGCCAGCCTTTTGGCATTGGTCCAATCCGTTTCCGTCACCCTTGCCTTTGCTTTGGCATCCGGATTCCTATCGCGCTTGGAAAACCTTTATCTTTCCCGCTTGGACGGCCTCTTTTACGACCAGCTTCTTTCCAGGGTGCCGCTGCACAATGCGGACACCCTCGTGATCCTTAAAACCCTCACCACGCACTTTCAAGAACTGCAGGCACGTTTGAAAAGGTTAGAAGAGGCCCTGCTTCGAAACCGACAGTAAACCTCAGGGCTTCAGTGCAAAATATTGGATGAAGATTCATCGATGGGCATGATGCCCATTTGCCGAAGCAGCCTTCGATCACGAGGGCTCTTGGTTTTAAGCCATCTTTCGTAAATCCTCAGAATACCACCGGCATGCTGCCGACCAGAGGTGTCTCCGATTTCGGCAAAAAGATCTACCAGCCGAAGGAATTTTTCGCTCAGTTCTTGAAAAACCCCTTCAAAACCCCAGTCCACGATTCGGGCAGCCAAAAGGGATTCCAAAGATCGATAAGCCGTGCTGCCGATGGCGGCATAATAGTCAATGTCCACCAAACGACGCTGGAAGCTGTCGGAAAAGAATCCGGAAACAAAAAGGGTTGTGTCTCCGATCTGCCTTAAAATGCGCGCCCTTTTTTCGCTGGACACTCCATAGCTTTCCAAGAGGGCTTGGGCAAAAGACTTGTCCCTTTCTCCCCATTCCGGTTCCTGCAGGGGGGAAGCGTGGGCGTAGCGGGACAACAGATCCACCAGATAGAACTGAGCCAATTGCGAGATTTCCACATCCAGGTCCTGCGACGCCTTTTCCACGGCATCCTTAAAGTATTCCAAGAGACTGCGGGTTTCCAACATGGCCATGCCCACCTCCTCTCAAAGATGCCAAAACACCTCAACTAAAAGTTCTTGGAATTCCCAAAGGCTGTTGAAGTTTTCCAATCGCCCTTACCATATCCATCGGCATTTTAGGTTTCCCTCACAAGCCTTTTCTCGTTGCAGGTGGTGCCGTGAGCGCTACAGGCGAGCGAAAGGCAAAAATACCGGTTTTCTCGGTCTTGTGATCGACATCCATGGTTGATGTGTTACACGGAATCGGTGAAATGACGGAATGGATTTCTTTGACCTTGGCCCGGAGCGCCGAAGGCGACCGACAATTGAATTATGATCGAAAAATGGCCTAAGGATCAAGGTGGGATTTCAGACCCATGGTTTTCGGGCCGCATCCTTTCCCCGTTGACGGTGGCATTGAATGCCGGCCATGGGGAATGACATTGTAGGGACGGACCTGTGTGCCCGCCCCAGAATTTCCGGGCTTGGGTCGTGATGTGGGCGCCTCCATCGGTGCGCCTCTCTAGAAAGGGGTTGGTCCCGAAGCCCTCTGGATTGGTCACGATGTTTAATGCCGGCCGTGGGGAATGAAGCTGTCGGGGCGGAGCTATGTGTCCGCAATCAGGCGCATGGGCCTTTTCTTCAAGAAAAATGAAGCCCTGTGCTTTTCTTTCGGCGTTGACGCCCCATGACAAGGCCGATCAGCCAACCGCACAAGAGCACCAAGGCGCCGGTGACAAACCATTTTATGTGTTGGGAAAAGCGAAGGCTTTCATTTTCCTGAGCGAGCCTTTTGGCCAAGGCCTGGCTTTCTGCGAGCGCCGCCTGCGTTCGATCGAATTCTTCCTTAAGTTTGAGATAATCGGAAGCCCCTTCCCGAAGCGCTTGGTGTTCTTTCTTGAGAGTTTCCAATTCGCGCGTGGTTTTTTCCAGGGTTTCGGTCAATTCCTTTTCCCGCGTCTGATAGCGCAGCCATTGGGAGTCATTGGCTGATAAAGAAGACTTGATGGCATTGTTTTCCTGACGCAGTTGAGCGGCCTGCTTTTCCCATGGCACTCGATCCATGAGATACCGGCTGATCACCCAGCCTTCCTTGTCTTTGTGAGGCCCGTCCAGAACACGCACAAAAGCCCAGCCGGCGTCGTTTTTCTGAAGCACTTTCACTTCTTGCCCGGAATTCAACATGGCAACGATTCTATGGGATTGGCTCGGCCCGCTGCGAAGTGTGATTTCAAAAGTATCCGTCACATAGGCCGCCTGAACCGTGGCCGAAACCCAAAAAAGGCCGATACAAACCAGCCATACCGGTCGCAACTTCGCACGATTCCTCAAAACGACACCCCCTTTTCGCCGTGCCTTGGTTCTTTCAGGCAAGGAAAGTTCTTTCAAACGGTTCACTATAGAGGCATTTTACAAAGTTCGGCAAGAAAAAGACGGAAGACTTCATGGAAGCGAAGAGAAAGTGACAAAATTGTTCTCACCGACTGGCGTTGACATTATGGATGATTAAATTAATAGACGAAACGCATACCATCGAAATACTTCGGTTTGCGACATCTCTTCGCATGAAGGAGGATCAAGCATATGGCGAAAGCAGTGGGCATCGATCTTGGGACTACCAACTCCGTGGTAGCCGTTTGGGAAAACGGAAAGGCGACGGTGATTCCCAATGCTGAGGGATCACGGACGACGCCGTCGGTGGTGGCCTATCTTGAAGACGGTCAACGGCTGGTTGGTCAGGTGGCTCGCCGTCAGGCTATTTTGAACCCGCAGGCCACGGTGGCGTCCGCCAAGCGTTTTATCGGCCGTCGCTGGGACGAGGTCGAAGAGGAATCCAAGATTGTTTCTTACAAAGTGGTCAAAGGGCCCAACGATGCGGTGCGTTTTGATATTCGTGGCAAGCTGGTAGCTCCTGAGGAAGTGTCGGCCCAGGTTTTGCGGAAACTGGTGGAGGATGCTTCCAAGTATTTGGGAGAAAAGGTTACGGAAGCGGTAATCACGGTTCCGGCCTATTTCAACGATGCGCAGCGGCAGGCCACGAAGCAGGCTGGAGAAATCGCCGGATTGAAAGTGCTTCGTATCATCAACGAACCCACGGCGGCGGCCTTAGCCTACGGATTGGAAAAGAAAAAAAATGAGACCATTCTTGTCTTTGACTTGGGTGGTGGAACTTTTGACGTGTCCATTCTGGACGTGGGTGACGGGGTGTGTGAAGTGAGGGCTACCGCTGGTGATACGCACTTGGGTGGCGATGACTTTGATAAGCGCATCGTGGATTGGCTGGCGGACGAATTCAAAAAGGAAACCGGCATTGACCTCAGAAAGGATCGCCAGTCTTTGCAGCGGCTTTACGAAGCGGCCGAGAAAGCCAAATGTGAGCTTTCGTCGACCATCGAAACGGACATCAATCTGCCTTTCATTACGGCGGATGCTACGGGACCCAAGCATCTGGTGAAGAAGCTGACGCGAGCCAAGTTCGAGGCTTTGACACAAGATCTGGTGGAACGATGCATGGGGCCGGTCAAGCAAGCCCTTGCGGATGCCAAGCTCACGGCCGGTGACATCGACGAAGTGATTCTCGTGGGTGGATCCACGCGTATTCCGGCGGTTCAGGAGCTGGTCAAAAGGCTTACCGGCGGGAAGCAGCCCAACATGAGTGTCAATCCGGACGAAGTGGTGGCTGTGGGAGCTGCCATTCAAGCAGGCATCATTAAAGGGGATGTGGATGATGTGCTTCTGTTGGACGTGACGCCTTTGTCTTTGGGTGTGGAAACCCTGGGTGGTGTCATGACCAAGCTCATTGAACGCAACACCACGATCCCGTGTCGGCGGGAAGAAATCTTTTCCACGGCGGAAGACAACCAAACGGCGGTGGACATTGTGGTGCTGCAAGGGGAACGGGAGATGGCTCGAGACAACCGAGTCCTCGGCCGTTTTCGCCTTGAAGGCATTCGACCCGCACCGCGGGGTGTGCCGCAGATCAAGGTGACCTTTGACATAGATGCCAACGGTATTTTGAACGTGACAGCTCGCGATGAAGAAACAGGCAAAGAACAGAAGGTGACCATTTCCGATTCCACCAACTTGGACAAGAGCGAAGTGGAACGCATGCTGCGGGAAGCTCAAGAACATGCAGCCGAAGACCGTCGACGCCGTGAAACCGTGGACGCTCGAAACCAGGTGGATTCCTTAGCTTACCAATTGGAACGAACCTTGAAAGATTTGGCGGACAAGGTACCGGTCCACGAAAAGGCTCGTTGCGAGACCCTGATCGAGGAGGCTCGAAAAGCCGTTGCCGATGAAGCGACCACCAAGGAACGTTACCAGTCCTTGGCGGGGGATTTGCAGCAGGCGTTGCATGGCCTGGCGGCCGCAGCCTATCAGCAGGCCGGAGCGTCGGCCACGGAGAGCTCGCGACGTGCCAAGGACGACGATGTCATAGATGCGGAATTTACGCAGAAATGATCTCGTCGTAGATGCTAAGCCTCTGGATGTGGCTTGGGTGTGGGGCGCACAAGGGTGCGCCCCGTTTTTTGAGCTTTTTTTTTCGAAGAATGCTAAAGAAGAACAAGATACGGAGGGTCTCAGCCCGAATCGGGCGATGCTGAGAAAAACGGAAGGATCGAGGTGACATCGCATGGCGGTCAAGTTTCGAGATTACTACGAAATCCTCGGGGTTTCTCGAACGGCGGGTCAGGAAGAGATTCAAAGAGCCTATCGAAAATTGGCACGCAAATACCATCCGGATGTGAACAAAGAGCCGGGCGCCGAGGAGAAGTTCAAGGAAATCAACGAAGCCTACGAGGTGCTCAAGGACCCTGAAAAACGTGCCAAGTATGACCAGTTGGGAAGCCACTGGCGTGCCGGCCAGGATTTTCGACCGCCTCCAGGATGGGATGTGCATTTCGATTTCGGAGGCGGTCCCGGACAACAGGAATTTTTCTGGTCAGGAAGCGGGGATTTCAGTGACTTTTTTGAAATGCTTTTTGGAGGGCAAGGCTTTCGCCGAGCTCAAACCTCGGGGCGGACACGTTCGGGTGCCACATGGCGGCAGCCGGGAGCGGACCGTCATGCCACACTGCGCATCAGCCTGGAAGATGCTTTCCATGGAGCGACCAAGACCATCTCTTTACAGGCGATGAGCACCGCCATTAACGGGATGGTCCGGCCTGAGGTCAAGAATTTGGAGGTCAAGATCCCCAAGGGGATCTTGCCGGGCCAAAAGATTCGTTTGGCTGGTCAAGGTCATGAGGGAGTGGGCGGAGGATCTGCGGGGGATCTCTATCTTGAAGTGGAGATTGAACCCCATCCCGTCTACCGCCTGGAAGGCCGGGATCTTTATATGGATCTTCCCGTATCCCCATGGGAAGCGGCCTTGGGAGCTGAAGTTCCCGTGCGCACCTTGGGCGGTACTTACTCCCTCAAGGTTCCCCCTGGATCCCAGTCGGGACAAAAATTAAGGCTGCGAGGACAAGGCATGCCTAATCCAAAGGGAGCGGCGGGGGATCTGTACGCCGTGTTGAAGATCATGGTTCCGAAGCGCCTGACTCGAGAAGAAAAGACCTTGTTTGAAAAGCTTCGGGAAGTTTCCACCTTTGACCCTCGATCCTGAGCCGTCGGAAGGATTTTCCCTTTGTATCGGCAACATTCAACTTGGAGGAAGCAAAACTCCTTGGAGCGCCGTCACAGAAAGCACAAGGAGGTTGTGTGAAGTTGGATTTTCCCGGTCGAGGCTGTCAGAGAACTCAATAGACCTATGGAAGCAACGCCATTTCGATTGCTTAGCGCTGCCTCATCAGTCGAAACCGGCGTTTTCGGAAAAGATCCCGCAAGCGCCGACGTCCCGCTTGCACAAATGTTGGGCCCGCGACTTGCACCTCCAATAGGGGCGAGGCGGTGTCTCGCCTCCACTTTGAAAAGGCATGAAAGACCTTGGTAGTGCGAGTTCTAGGACGGGCTTCCAGGTAAAAGGAGCGGGTTCAGGCTTGTAGGGGGGAGGAGGCGTCTCGCGCTCCTTAAAAATGGCGTTCGAGGCAACGGTCATTGTGCGTTTTCGAAGAATCCCTGGTTGACCTTAGAGAAGAGACTCCCTGGCTGAAACCGGCCGCAGAGATCAAGGCTTTTCAGCAATGAGGGGTGGGTTCGAAGAAAGAAAGAGCGTTCAAGCATTTTCGAAAAAGATTGTCCGCCAGGAAACGAGGAGGCTGGCGTCATGGTGGAAAGACGCTACGGCATTGTGCGTAGGACCGCTTTTTGTGAATCCCGTCTTCTTGGATTGACCTTGTCCGAGTTAGCGTCCTTATGTGGCGTGCATCCGGATCTTATCGTGCGTTTTGTAAGACTGGGTCTTCTGGATCCCCTGGAAGAAACAGCGGGAATTCCAAGTCTTTTTGAACGCTCGGCCGTTCATGTCGTGCACAAAATTTTGAGGTTACGTCGGGATCTTGGCATCAACTACGTGGGTATCGGCGTGGTGTTGGAATTGATGCGCCGCATCGAAACACTGGAATCTCGTGTGCGGGAATTGGAAAGAGAAGTCCTCGGCCTTATTTCAGAACGGCCGTGAACATAAAATTGACGGAGGAACAATCATGGATCTCAATAAATTCACCATAAAGTCACAGGAAGCTTTGCAATCCGCTCAGGCTAAGGCTGTCAAGTACGGCCATGTGGAAGTGGATGGAGAACACCTTCTGGCGGCCCTCCTGGAACAGCCTGAAGGATTGGTTTCTCGACTTCTGAAAAGGATGGACATTCCGCTGTCTGCGGTCCAGGAAGATTTGGTTCAGGCTTTGGAAAAGAAACCGCGTGTGAGCGGTCCCGGGGCGGAACCCGGCAAGGTTTACATTACACAGCGATTGAACAAACTCTTGGTCAAGGCGGAAGAAGAGGCTCGGCACCTCAAGGATGAATATGTTTCCGTCGAGCACCTGCTACTGGCTTTTGTGGAAGAAGGTCCCTCGACCCCTGCGGGACGCATTCTGCAAAAACACGGGGTCACACGAGATGCCGTGTTGAAAGCCCTGACGACGGTTCGAGGGCACCAGCGCGTGACATCAGCGGCTCCGGAATCCACCTATGAAGCACTGCAAAAATACGGTCGAGACCTGGTGCAGGAAGCCCGAAGCGGGAAATTGGATCCTGTTATCGGTCGAGACAGTGAGATTCGGCGTGTCATTCGCATCCTCAGTCGAAAAACCAAGAACAATCCCGTGCTCATCGGGGAACCCGGTGTTGGGAAAACGGCCATCGTGGAAGGGCTGGCTCACCGAATCGTGCGAGGCGATGTTCCGGAAGGACTCAAAGACAAAACCATTTACGCTCTAGACTTGGGGGCGTTGGTGGCCGGAGCCAAGTATCGCGGGGAGTTTGAAGAACGTCTCAAGGCCGTGCTTCAAGAAATCAAGGAATCCGAAGGCCGCATTTTGCTTTTTATCGACGAACTGCATAACATTGTCGGGGCCGGTAAGGCGGAAGGTGCCATGGATGCCGGCAATATGCTTAAACCCATGCTGGCTCGCGGGGAACTTCACTGCATCGGCGCCACCACCCTGGATGAATACCGCAAGTACATCGAAAAGGATGCCGCCTTGGAACGTCGTTTTCAGCCGGTGCTGGTGGATCAACCGTCCGTGGAAGACACTATTTCCATTCTTCGAGGTCTCAAGGAACGTTTTGAAGTTCATCACGGTGTAAAAATTCAGGACAGTGCTCTGGTAGCTGCAGCTGTGTTGTCCAACCGTTACATTTCCGACAGGTTTCTTCCCGACAAGGCCATTGACCTGGTGGATGAAGCCTGTGCCATGATTCGAACGGAAATCGATTCCATGCCGGCGGAACTGGATGAAGTGACTCGACGCGTGATGCAGCTGGAAATCGAGGAGGCCGCTCTGAAAAAGGAAAGGGACAAGGCCAGCCAGGAACGCCTGGAAAACCTTCGCAAGGAATTGTCTGAATTGCGGGAAAAAGCCAATGCCATGAGGGCTCAGTGGGAGGCGGAAAAGGAAGCCATCAAGAGAGTCCAGGCGCTTCGAGAAGAAATCGAAAAGGTACGGCATCAGATTGAAATCGCCGAGCGACAGTACGATCTGAATCGAGCGGCGGAATTGAAACATGGTCGCTTGCCTGAATTGGAACGGCAGCTCAGGGCCGAAGAGGAGCGTTTGAGCGCCCAACAAGGCGGCAACCGGCTCCTGCGAGAAGAAGTGACAGAAGAAGAGATTGCGGAGATTGTTTCCCGCTGGACAGGAATTCCGGTCACGCGCCTGGTGGAAGGAGAAAGGGAAAAGCTGCTGAAACTGGACGAGATCCTTCACCGCAGAGTGGTTGGTCAGGATGAAGCGGTGCAGCTGGTGGCCGATGCGGTTCTTCGAGCCCGTTCCGGGATCAAGGACCCTCGACGTCCCATCGGATCCTTTATTTTTCTGGGTCCTACTGGTGTGGGCAAAACCGAATTGGCCAAGACTTTGGCGGAAGCCCTCTTCGATTCCGAAGACAATCTGGTACGCATCGACATGAGTGAATACATGGAAAAGCATACGGTGTCCCGCCTCATCGGAGCGCCTCCGGGCTATGTGGGTTATGAAGAGGGAGGCCAATTGACGGAAGCTGTGCGCCGCAAGCCCTACAGCGTGATCCTTTTCGACGAAATCGAAAAGGCGCACCACGATGTCTTCAACGTGCTTCTCCAGATCCTCGACGATGGTCGTCTCACGGACGCTCAAGGCCGCACGGTGGATTTCAAGAACACGGTTATCATTATGACCAGCAATATCGGATCCCAATATCTTTTGGATGGTGTAACCGAGTATGGAGAAATTAGAGAACACGCTCGTGAAAAAGTGATGGCGGACCTAAGACGCCACTTCCGGCCTGAGTTCTTGAACCGTGTGGATGATATCGTTCTTTTTAAGCCCCTGACCTTGGAAGAGGTGAAAAAGATCGTGAGTCTGCTCACTCGGGATTTAGAGCGACGCCTTAAAGATCGTCGCATTCGTTTGGAAATGAGCGAAGAGGCTCGTGAATGGCTGGCGCGTACCGGATACGATCCGGTCTACGGTGCTCGACCGCTCAAAAGGCTTCTACAGAGGGAACTGGAAACCCGAATCGGTCGAGCTCTTATCGCCGGGGATATTCTGGAAGGGGCAACAATTCACGTGGGTGTTAAAGACGGTCGTTTAGCCGTCTCCCATGTGAATCCGATGAATGCCGACGCCGCTTAAGCACTTTTGGCGGCTGTCGGTCCATCGCCAGGGATGAAATCTTTCATGAAGAGGATTTCATCCCGTGCTCCTTAAAAAAGTGAGCCTAGAGAAGACTTGGCCTATGTCGAAGGGGGCGCGGCATGAAAGATCTTTCTTTGCCTTTGAACGCAACGTACTTTGCACAACAGTATCAACGATGGAAAGCTAATCCTCAGAGTGTCCCCGAAGACTGGCAGTGGTTTTTTGAAGGTTTTGATCTGGGCATAGCTTCAAGAATCGAAGTGCCTGAAGAAAGCCGGCTCGATGTCGAGGACATCCTGCGTCAGGTTCACGTGGCGGAATTGATTCGGCGATATCGAGAATTGGGGCACCTTCTCTCCTGCCTAGACCCTCTGGAACCATGCCCCCTGGAACATCCTCTTCTGACCCTGGAAGCATGCGGGTTGGATTCGGCGGATCTGGACCGGGTTTTTTTGACGCCTGACATCCCCTTTTGGGCCAAGGCTCCCTTACGGGACGTGCTGGCCTTGCTAAAGGAAACCTATTGCGGGTCGGTGGGCGCGGAATTCATGCACCTTCTGGATCCTGAAGAGCGGCACTGGTTGCAGGAACGTATGGAATCCACCCGCAATCATCCTTCTTTTTCCGTGGAAGATCGGTTACGCATCTTGGAAAAACTGTGGCAGGCCAATCGATTCGAGCAGTTTTTGCACAAGACGTATCTTGGGCAAAAAAGGTTCTCTTTGGAAGGGGCTGAGACGGTGGTTGCCATGCTGGACAGCTTGATTCCCTACGCGGCCGCTCAAGGCTGTGACACCTTGGTTTTGGGCATGGCACATCGAGGCCGCCTGAACGTGCAGGTGAATGTTTTGGGGAAAACCGCTGCCGCCGTTTTTTCCGAATTTGAAGAAAGCTGCGACACGGAATCGGAAACCGGCAGCGGAGATGTCAAGTATCACAAGGGCTTTATGGGTTGGGTCAATCTTTCTGAAGACGGCCGAAAAAAAGTGCGGACCCTGCTCTTGCCCAACCCCAGCCACCTGGAATCCGTGGACCCTGTGGTGGAAGGCTTAGCAAGGGCTTTGCAAGATCTGCACGGAGAAGATGGAAGGAAAAAGGTTTTGCCGGTGCTTATCCATGGAGACGCCGCTTTCGCCGGCCAGGGTGTGGTCTATGAAACCCTGAATCTTTCACAGCTTGCCGGGTATTGCACGGGAGGCACCCTTCATCTGGTGATCAACAACCAGATCGGCTTTACCACTGTTCCCCAGGAAGCCCGATCCACCCGCTATGCCACCGATGTGGCCAAGATGCTGCCGGCTCCCATCTTTCACGTGCACGGGGAAGATCCGGAAGCGGCCGTCCATGTCATGCATTTGGCCTGCGACTACCGTTACCGATATGGCAAAGACGTGATCATCGACGTGGTGTGCTATCGCCGCTACGGGCATAACGAAGGAGATGAACCGTATTATACGCAGCCGACCATGGTGGAAAGAATTCGAAAACGTCCTCCGGTCAATGAACTTTACGCGGCACGATTGCAAAACGATGGTGTTCTTTCGGCTGAGGAACTTCAGGCCTTAGAAAAAAAGACTCTGGAAAACTTGGAAAATGCTCTCAAAGAAGCTCGAAGTGCCGGCTGTGTTCTAGCTCAGGATTTTAGACTAGAGGCATGGGAGGAAGGAGAAAAAACCCCAAAGAATCCCGAAACCGTAGAAACCGCCGTTTCCGCGGAAAGACTTCTGAGCATTGTTCGGGCTGCACATACATACCCTTCTGGGTTTCATGTTAATCCGAAATTGGAAAAAATCCTTGAAAAGCGCCGTGAAAAGGTGGAAACGGGAAAGGATCTGGATTGGTCCACCGGAGAGCTGCTTGCCCTGGGATCCCTGCTTTTGGAAGGCTATCCCGTGCGCCTTAGCGGCCAAGACAGTGGGCGAGGCACCTTCAGTCATCGCCATGCCGTCTTGTATGATGTTGAGACGGAAGAGACCTTTGTGCCCCTTAACCACTTGTCGCCGACGCAGGCACCCTTTGTGGTCGTCAACAGCAGTCTGTCCGAATACGCCGTTTTGGGGTTTGAGTACGGTTATTCCTTGCGTGATCCGTCCACACTGGTTTTGTGGGAGGCTCAGTTCGGGGATTTTGCCAATAACGCCCAAAGCGTCATCGACCAATATATCAGCGCCGCTCAGGCCAAATGGAAATTAACCAGCGGCCTTGTGATGCTTCTTCCTCACGGCTATGAAGGCATGGGGCCGGAACATTCCAGCGCTCGGTTGGAACGCTACCTGCAACTATGCGCCGAAGACAACCTACGGGTCTGTCAGCCGACCACCCCGGCACAGTTCTTTCACCTGCTTCGCCGCCAGGCCCTGGATTCCCAAAAAAAACCTTTGGTGATCATGACCCCCAAAAGCCTGCTGCGTCACCCCAAGGCCGTATCCGATTTGGAGGCTTTTGTGCGAGGACGGTTTGCATCGGTTTTGGACGATCCACAAGCGACGTCTTCGGCCGCCTACGGCCTTTTGTGCACGGGCAAGATTTACTATGAGCTGGCGGAATATCGAGAAAAGTTGGGCCTAGATGACTTTGTGCTCGTGCGTCTGGAAGAGATTTACCCTTTTCCTGAAAACGCGTTGGATTCTCTGTTTGGAGCCTACGGTTCGGTGCGACGTTGGACATGGGTACAGGAGGAACCTCAAAACATGGGGGCCTGGACTTTTGTGTGCCCGCGACTGCAAAGGTTGCTGGGAGACAAACCCATGTATGTGGGACGGCCGGCTTCGGCGAGTCCCGCCACGGGGTTTCATCGTCGCCACAAGGAAGAACAGGAAATCCTCGTGGCCAAAGCGTTTCAACATCCATGAACTGTGATCGTGGAGTGGATCATGCCTCGTGATATTGTCATTCCGGCTGTGGGGGAATCCGTCCGAGAAGCCGTCTTGGCTGAATGGTTCGTCAAAACGGGAGAAAAGGTGAGCCGAGGCACCGTACTTTTTGTCCTGGAAACAGACAAAGTGACCCTGGAAGTGCCCGCAGAAACGGACGGTGTCGTTGAGATTTTGGTACCTGCGGGCCAAACGGTAACCGTAGGAACCGTGGTGGGTCGCCTCCTTGAAGAAGGTGAAGCGATAAAGCCTTCGCCCAAGCCAAAGCCGCCATCTGCTTCTGTGACTCCATCGATGACGGAATCCCTACCTCTCCAGGTTTCGGCTCCTTTTCCTGAACCTCCACCAACAGCAGCGATTCTTTCCCGTGAACCGATAAGTCCAAAAGCTTTCACAAGAGTTGAAACGGTTTCCCCACAAGAAAGAGCAACATTTTCTTCACCTTCCGTCGATGTCTTTCCATCTGCAGCTCGATTGGCATCCGAAATGGGGGTGGATCTGACTCAAGTGCCGGGCACGGGTCCGGAAGGTAAAATCACTAAAGGGGACGTGCTTCTGTTTCTGGAGTCTCAGGGACGTTCTGTGCCGGCCTTTACAGCGCCCAGCATGGCATCACCTGTTTCGAAGACGGCACCAGGGACGATGCCCGCAGCGGAAGCTGTGGTTCCGTCGGCTGCCGAGGCTGGACGGGAACCTGCAAGCCTCGGTGTTCCAGGAAAAATCCAGGAAGAAACACGTAAGCCCTTGAGCCCAATTCGAAAGCGCATTGCGGAAAGGCTTGTGCATGCCAAGCAGTCCACAGCCATGCTCACCACCTTCAATGAAGTGGACATGAGCCGTGTTGTGGAATTTAGGCGCCGCTTCAAAGAAGCCTTCAAGAAGAAATACGGGGTGTCTTTGGGATTCATGAGCTTTTTCGTCAAGGCTTGTGTTCAGGCGCTTCAGGAAATTCCCGAAGTCAATGCGTTCATTGACGGTCAAGACATTGTCTATCATGCCCATGTGCACATGGGGATCGCTGTGGGCGCGGAACGCGGCTTGGTGGTGCCGGTGATCAAGTATGCGGACCTTTTGAGTTTTGCTGAAATTGAAAAGGCCATCGACACATTTGTCCAAAAAATTCAGGCGAATCGGCTGCAGTTGAGCGATCTGGAAGGGGGTACCTTTACCATCAGCAACGGTGGCATTTATGGATCCTTGCTGAGCACGCCCATTTTGAATCCGCCTCAGAGCGCCATTTTGGGATTGCACAAGATTGAAGATCGCCCCATCGCTGTGGATGGCCAGGTGGTGATTCGGCCTATGATGTATATGGCCTTGAGCTATGATCATTGCATTATTGACGGGCGGGAAGCCGTGACCTTTCTCAGAAGGGTCAAGGAAGTCATCGAGGATCCTGAGCGCTTGCTCGTGGGTATCTAAAGGCGCCAATGCGTTGTGAGGGACAATGGGATGACGGCGGAAAACCGATTTGACCTCTGTGTCATTGGTTCGGGACCCGGGGGCTATGTGGCGTGCGTGCGAGCGGCCCAGTTGGGGATGAAGACCGTGTGTGTGGAAAAAGACAACCGTTTGGGCGGGGTCTGTTTGAACGTAGGTTGCATTCCCAGCAAGGCTCTGCTGGATTCCAGCGAATTTTACGACATGGCCCGTCGAAGCTTTTCTGAACACGGTATTCGATGCCAAGGGCTGGATCTGGATCTCGCGGCCATGATGGCAAGAAAAGACAAGGTCGTGAGCGAACTCACAGAAAATGTGCGCAAGCTCTTGGAACGCCATCATGTGACGGTGATGCACGGCACAGGACGACTGACAGAGCCAGGACGGGTCGCTGTAGATCTGCAGGATTCCCAAGGTGAGACGGTGCTTCTGGAGGCTAAGAGGGTGCTGCTGGCCACAGGTAGCGAACCCGTCCAGATCCCCCATATCGCCTTTGATGGAGAAAGGATTGTTTCTTCCACAGAGGCTTTGGCCTTTTCAAAGGTGCCGGATCGTTTGGGGATTGTGGGTGGAGGCTACATCGGTTTGGAATTGGGATCCGTCTGGCAGCGTTTGGGATCGGAAGTCACCGTCATAGAAATGCTTCCACGCATTGCGGCCCTTCTGGATGCCCAGGTGTCTCGAGCCTTGGAACGCATTTTGCGCCGGCGTGGTTTTCGATTTTTCTTGGAAAGCCGAGTGGTGGAAGTTTCAAGGGAGCGCGATGAAGTGGTTGTCCGCGTGCAAACCAAGGATGGCGAAGAACGATTGGTTTTTGACCGTCTTTTGGTCGCTGTCGGACGTCGGCCGCGCATTCAAGGCTTGGGATTGGAAAATGTGGGCGTGGCCACCCACTCTAAAACAGGTCATATTCTGGTGAATACCCGTTATGAAACCAGTGTGCCAGGGATCTACGCCATCGGAGATGTGATTGCAGGTCCCGCCCTGGCTCATAAGGCGTCTGCGGAAGCCATCGCCTGCGTGGAAAGCATGGCCGGCATGGAAAGTGAGGTGAACTACGACGCCATCCCCGCCATCATCTACACATGGCCGGAAGTGGCCATGGTCGGCAAGACCGAAGAAGAATTGCGCGCCTTAAATGTTCCTTACTGTGTGGGAACGTATCCTTTTGCTGGGGCGGGGCGTGCCCGATGCATGGGGGAAACTGAAGGATTTGTGAAAATCCTGTCCCATGCGGGATCCGGACGCCTTTTAGGCGTTCACATCATCGGTCCCAGGGCGTCGGACATGATCGCCGAAGGTGTGTTGGCCATGGAATGCGTCGCCACGGCAGCTGGTGTAGCCCGTATCATGCACGGTCATCCCACCTTTGCTGAAGCTTTGCAGGAAGCCGCTAGAGTGGCGACGGCTTGCGCCATCTATGGCAAGGACTGATCCTGAAGAAAAGTTACGGCGCGCTTTTCCGACCACACAGCGAGACGTCCCACAAAGTCGCCAAATCCCACATGACTTCCGTAGCTCGGGGTTTCCAGGAAGAGATAGGGATTCCTATAGGCTTCTCGATAGGGAAAGCATGTCGTGCTGAGGAATGGATCATCCAGAGCATTGACCAGAAGGGTTGGGATGGTGATCTGTTCCAAAAAAGGAAGGCAGGACGCTCGTGCATAATAATCCCGGGCGTCTTGAAAGCCGTGCAAAGGGGCTGTGTAGAGATGGTCAAAGTCTTCCAGCGTTCGAATACGGGAACATTCCTGGGGATGGAGCCGGTCCGGAAACAACGCGGCTTTGGCTTGAATCTTTTTGCAAAGCATTTTCAGGAAACGTTTCAGGTAAAAACGATTTTGAGGTTCTGAAATCTTTCGGGCCGAACCTGCGAGATCGCATGGAACAGAAAATGTTACGGCGGCGCGAATGAAAGGCGGGAGTTTTAAACCTTGTTCACCCAGGTATTTGAGAATCAAGTTGCCTCCAAGACTAAACCCCACTAAGGAAACGGCGTCATAGCGGTCTGATCTCGCCATGTGCTCCACAATCGTTTCGAGATCTTCCGTCATACCACTATGATAAAACCAAGGCTTTCGGTTGGGTTCTCCGCTGCATCCACGGAGATTGACGGCGCAGGCGTCCCAACCCGCCTCCTGAACGGCTCGAACCATACCCAAAACATAAGGGCGGCGGGAATGTCCTTCCAGCCCGTGCACAATCACCGCAACGCGCCGAAATCCTCGGCAAGACCAATCCAGATCGATGAAATCTCCGTCCGGAGTGTTCAGGCGTTCCCGTCGATAGGTGACTCCACGTACAAAGCGTAAACCGTTGACCACAATCATCTGCACATGAGGGTTTCGAAAAAACCGAGGCGCCGCATAGGAGCAAGGTTGCACCATAAATTCTTCCTTGTGAGCAGGCCAAGTCATTTTGCATCAAACAAGCCGTTTCCATACACCATAAGCCTTGGAAAACTCAAGAAACAGAGGCGTTTTGCCCTAAAGACGCGGAGGCTTCTCTTGACTTTCACCTAAAATTCACTCTAGGATAAAGCGTCAAAGCAGGTTTCAAGGAAAAGGAGAAAGCCCATGCAGCTGACACCGGCACAGAAAAGGGTCCACGACTTTTTGCAGACCTATATGGCTATACATGGTCATGCCCCATCCTATGAAGAAATTCGTAAGCATTTAGGGTTTCGGTCTTTAAACGCAGTCTATAAGCACGTGAAGCAGTTGGAAGAACGCGGTGTGGTGCGAAGTTTGGGCAAAAACCGTAAGCGCGCTTTGGAACTCGTGGAACTGAGGAGCGGGGGAAAGACCATTCCCTTTTTGGGCATTGTGGCCGCGGGCACGCCCATTGAAGCCGTAGAGGTCCCGGAAACTGTGGATGTGCCGGAAAGCCTGTTGGCGGGAGGGGAACATTTCGCGCTAAAGGTTCGAGGCCATTCCATGATTGAGGAGGGCATTCGAGAAGGGGATATTCTTATCGTCAAAAAGCAGCCTACCGCCGAAAACGGCCAAACGGTTGTGGCCCTGGTCCATGGAGAAGCTACGGTCAAGAGGTTTTTCCTGCAAGGTTCCCTCGTGGAATTGCGTCCGGCCAACAGTGCCATGGCTTCCATGGTGGTTCCCGCCGATGTTGTGGAAATTCTCGGCGTGGTGGTGGGGTTGGTGCGGCATTATCGACATCGATTGGGCTTGTGAAGCACTTTGTCCCCGGCAAGATGTCATCAAAGGTGCACGATGCACCAAAGAGGACGCACTCAACGGGGACTTGAGAACTTGCCGTCCTTCCGAGATCTCAGGATTTTGAAAGAATTACGACTGTGGGCATGCTCTTTGCCTTGTTCAAAGGGGAAAAGGTCATACTCTTGAGGAAAGGAGGACGAGTGATGCCGGCACGAGACGGAACAGGACCCTGGGGTGCAGGACCCATGACAGGGAGAGGTTTGGGTTGGTGTGCTGCGCCTAGAGGAGTGGGACGACGAACCTACGGCGGTTGTTTTGGCTTAGGACGAGGCTGGTGGGGCCGCGGTCCAGGGCGCGGATGGGGTTGGCGGCGAGGTTTTTGGCCAGGCGACTATGGACCGGGAGGGGGCTGGGCGGTTCCCAGGTCATGGAGCCGTGAGGAACAGCTTCAGTGGCTCAAAAACTATACAGCCAACCTCGAAAACGCCTTGGAGGAGGCACGAAGGCAAATCGAGGAACTGGAAAAAAAAGAAGCCTAAAAAACCGGCCTGAAACCACAAAAACCGATGCATCGAATTCCATTCAAAGGAGGGGCAAGGCGCGCCTTGCCCCTCTGTGCTATCCGATAAACTTTAGTAAGCTCATAAACGAGACCACGAGCGTAAACCCAATGCCCATTGTCCATTGGAGCTGCGTGAAACGCTTGTCCATGGCCTCGAAGCGTTTATCAACAGCTTCAAAGCGGGTATGCATTTCCCGCTGCAATGCTTCAAAGCGTTTGTCCATGGCCTCGAAGCGTTTATCAACGGCCTCAAAGCGCGCGTTCATTTCCCGCAGCATCGCCTCGAAGCGTTTGTCAACGGCTTCAAAGCGGGTATGCATTTCCTGCTGCAACGCTTCAAAGCGTTTGTCCATGGCCTCAAAACGCGCGTTCATTTCCCGCTGCAGTGTTTCAAAGCGTTTGTCCATGGCCTCGAAGCGTTTATCAACAGCTTCAAAGCGGGTATGCATTTCCCGCTGCAACGCTTCAAAGCGTTTGTCCATGGTCTCAAAGCGCGCGTTCATTTCTCGCAGCATCGCCTCGAAGCGTTTGTCCATGGTCTCAAAGCGCGCGTGCATTTCCCGCAGCATCGCCTCAAAGCGTATGTCCATGGCCTCAAAGCGCTTTTCCACGGCGCTAAACTGGGACATCTGTAATTCTCGAAGCGCTTTGAGCTCTTCTTCCACGCGCACGATACGCTCCATAAGCGACAGCTCTCGCGCTTTCAGTTCGTTTTCCTGCACAAAGGCAGCCAGCTGTTGTGCGACAAGCGCTCTGAGTTGGTCGCGCACCAGCGTTTCGATGAAGGCTTTGACTTGTTCGGTATCGATCATCAAGACTTCTTCGGGCATCGGGGCGCCTCCTGAAAATTTGTTGGAATGCTACCATGACCGTGGGCGCAGAGGCAAGCAGCACGACACTCACGTCCTGGGCGCAGCTTTTTTTGGCTGACGGAAACGGAGCCATTCAGAGGTGGCATTTATGCTAATGACGTCTCGCCCAATCCTCAAGGATCGTGGGCGAGAACAAAATCCCCCTCAAGAACACACTATTCCTCTGCAACCAAAAGGGCCGTGAAAATCGGGTCGCTTCAAGGAAGGGAAATTGACACTAGATCTGCCTAAAGCATGGGTCGCATCAGGAAGCCGTATCTTTTTTCTTCCCTGAGCCTCCGCAGCCGGGGCAGACGGCATTGGCGTAGTCCACGCAGCACGCTCCAGGCGTGATGATGGGTTCCAGACTGCACACCAGTCCTGTGCCGCAGCATTGAGGGCACACCTCGGGTGCTTTGACTGCCCCGCTGTCGGGATGGACGGTTTGACGAATTCTTTCATGATCCATCACGAAATCCTCCAAGATTTCGAAGACCCTTTGGTGTCTGAAGACTTTTCAAAGCCAGAATGGCACGATAATAAAGCTTCGACAAGCAGGGTCATTTCAAACAGTCCAGATCTTTCAGATCAAGGTCGGATCAAGGAACCTTTCTCATGCGGCCACCCAAAGTCCTTTTTGTGGAAGATGATGCCTCCTTGCGCCTTACCCAAAGCCTTTATTTGGAACAGGAAGGCTTTGCCGTGGTGCCGGCTTCCAGCCGTTCTGAGGCGCGCCGAGCTCTTTGCGAAGAAGCCTTTGATGCCGTGGTGACGGACCTGCGTTTGGGTGGAGGTAGCGGCCTTGAGGTGCTAGCCGATGTTCAGGAAATACGGCCTGACGCCGAAACGGTGGTCATCACCGGATATGGTTCTGTGGAAAGCGCTGTGGAAGCTATGAAGCGCGGCGCCTACGACTATCTCACCAAACCCGTGGATCCGGAATTCTTGGTCAGAACCCTAAAAAAAGCCTTGGAACGCCGTAGATTGCGCCGGCAGCTTGATCATCTAAAAGATCGTTTTACAGAAGAGGCGGGATTAGACCGTATCGTGGCGGAAAGCGCCGCGATGCGAGCGGTCATGGAACGCCTGGACGATGTGGCGGCAAGCGACGCGCCGGTTTTAATCGAAGGGGAAAGTGGCACCGGAAAAGAGCTTATGGCCAAATGGATTCATCATCGCAGCCGCCGATCTTCGGGACCTTTTGTGGGGATCAACTGTGGCGCGGTACCAGAGACATTGCTGGAGACCGAATTATTCGGCCATGTGCGAGGCGCTTTTACGGGAGCGCACCAGGCAAAGAAAGGGCTGTTTGAAGCGGCCGACGGAGGGACCCTGTTCCTGGACGAAGTGGGAGAAATTTCCCCGGCTTTTCAGGTGAAACTCTTGCGCACCCTTCAGGAAGGAACCATTCGCCGTGTGGGTTCCGTCAAAGAAACCCCTGTGGATGTTCGCCTCATTGCCGCCAGCAACCAAAATCTGGCAAAGCTTGTCCATCAGGGTCGTTTTCGTCCGGACCTCTATTATCGTATTCATGTGGTACCCATTGTGCTTCCGCCTTTGCGGGAACGTCCGGAAGATATTCTTCCCTTAGCCCATACGATTCTGGAACGTCTAAGCCGGCGCATGGGCAGAAAAATTCCGCAGTTAACGCCAGCAGCATGCCGGCGACTTCTCCAATATTCCTGGCCCGGAAACGTGCGCGAACTGGAAAACACGCTGGAACGTGTCCTCATTTTTTCTCGCTCCCAAATAATCGATGCCGATGCTTTGCAGCTGGAATCCTTGGAAAAACTGTCCCAAAGCCATTCTTGTTTTCCAAAAGGGCCGTCATGTGGATTGCCTTCGGAAACTTCATACTTCAAATCCCTAGGGTCTGAACCGCTTTTCAAGTCGGAAGACGCGGAACCGTCTGTCCATGACCAGGAACGGCTCGATCTGACGCTGGAAGAAGTGGAACGACGTCATATCCTCTCGGTGTTGGCTCGATGCGGCCATAACAAGAGGAAAGCCGCAGCGGTTCTGGGCATCGGAACCAACACCCTTTGGAGAAAGCTGAAAAAATACGGTTATGAAAAACCTCAAGCGTGAGCGCCTCTTCCTGGACAAAACAAGCCTTTTGGCCGTGCTTGACAGCATGGAAGACCGCATCTACGTGGTCGATCGCGATTACCGCATTCGATACATGAACTGGTCCTTACGAAGAGATATGGGCGACGGAGAAGGTGCTCTGTGCCACGAATTCTTCGGGCATGACCGAGCCGTGTGCGATGAATGCCAGCATGGCATGAGTTCTTTTGAGCCGGAACGGCGCCGGGAATGGGTTTCTCCCATCGATGGGCGAGTCTACGAAGTGTCAGTTTCGCCTCTTCACGGACCCGACGGCACCATCTTTCGACTCCATATCATGCGTGACATTTCCCAGCGCAAAACCCTGGAAGCCGCTCTGCACGAACAAGCGCGTACTCTGGAAGCCAAGGTAAAGGAGCAGGCGGGGATTTTGTTTCGTCAGGAACGCCTTTCGCTTCTAGGAGAAATTGCAGCCGGGTTGGCTCATGAACTGCGCACTCCCTTGGGAGCAATTCTCACCGCCGTAAAACTCCTGGAAAAAGACCCAGTCAGTGCAGCTCAAAAGGCCATGATCTTAGGTCTCATTCGAAAGGAAACGGAACGGCTGGAGAGAAAGCTTTCAGAATTTTTGAGATACGCTCGAGGCCGCCTTCCGGAAAAACGCCCGACCTCCGTGCAGGCTCTTTTGGAAGATGTTCGAGAAGTGCTTAACACTGACACCGCTCTACGCGGAAGGGTACATATCGGCATTCAAATGGCCCCCGATACAGACCCTTTTCCTCTGGATGCGGACCTTATCAAGGAGGTTCTCCTCAACCTGGGCCAAAACGCTCTCCAAGCCCTCGGCGGTCAAGGGGAACTACACCTGGAAGCCAGAAGGATTCCCGAAGGTTTGGAGATCCTGGTTCGCGACAACGGCCCAGGGATTCCTTCTGCCGATATTCCCCATCTGTTCAAACCTTTTTTTTCACGCCGATCTTCCGGAACCGGGCTGGGCCTGGCGGTGTGCAAAGATATTCTCGAAGCTCACGGAGGCCGCATCACAGTCTCCAGTCTTCCTCAGGTCCAAACCACCTTCCGTATCGTCCTTCCCAACGATCCGTCCCCGAAAACATGATCCGCCTATCGGAAATTCCATGAGTTCCATTGTGGAATGCTCATGTTCCACAATGGAATCCCTTTATACTGTCTGAACGGTTCCTTCCATGAGGCCGAAAGCTTGACCGAAAACGGGTTTTTTCCTTGGAAGCGCGGGTGGTTCGCTCGCACAAACGAAAGAGCGAAGGTCCGCACGTCCAGGGAAAGGGCTTCCGTTTCAGGCTTGTAGGGGCGAGGCGGCGCTTCGCCCCGACAAAATGGCATTCCACAAAGTGGCATTCCACGCAGCGGTTTTTCTTGTTGTCGAACACCCTCCCTCGTTCGTCAGTTTTCGCCAAGGAACGCGGACGTGAGGCCGTGTGCATCTTCGCTCATTTGCATACATTTTATAAAGCGCCTGTGTTCAAGAACCTTGTCTTTATAACTGGCATGAAGTTTGTTTCTTGGAAAGATGAACGATCTTGGCGAAGCACCGGGGTTGCCGAAACGTTCCATTTTGGAAATAAGCCAGCTATTTCAACGTATGTTATTTGAGAGCCGTTTGACGGAGGATGAAGATGGCCGAAGAGAAGGAAAAGAAGGCGAAGACTTACAATTTTCGTGAGTTTTCCA
>JBBFKY010000011.1 GCA_037481875.1 Desulfosoma sp.
CTCCATAGTGTCGTGTCACCCATGTGCTGAGGATCGCCACTTTCTTGCCGGGCCGAGGCTCCGTCACACGGCCCTCCCTGAAGGCCCGATCACGCCAAGAAAGGCGGTCCGCCCCGCGTGGATTCCATTGGATGATGAAGTTCACATCAGGGTGTCGGCGAAGCTCCACAAGCGTTTCCACAGCATCGTGAGCCGAATCCGTTCGCACCAGAAGAGGCCTTCGAGTAACCTTACGAGCACGCACCACCATCTTGCACAGAAACCCCACAAATCCGTTCTGGGAATGCTGAGACCCCGGGCGAAGCTCTATGCCCAGACACCATCCCTCCTGGCCGAGATAGGCCGCAATCGGCGCGTATCCCTCATAGTTCTGGTACGTCCGCGACACCCCTTCTTTCTTTGTGTCGGAATTGTCCAGGCAAAAAACATCCAGGTCCAAAGCCACATCCCCTGTGGGAAGAGGCGTTACGGGAACCTTGGCCCTCTCAAGCAGTTCAACGCTAGCGGCGCCAGCAAGACGTTCGAAAACTCTCGCGTGCTTGTCGAAGCGCTGTCGCAGGGTTTCCTGAGAAGGGACCTTTTGGATGTCCAGAGCCTCTTTAAACCAGTCATCGCCGGAAACCCCCTCGGCGGCCTCAAAGTCGCTTTTCCCCAGACACAAAAGCCCCACATAGGTCTTGACCACGTCCGCATGAGAGATCGCCGGCCGTCCCGGAACTTCCTTTTCCAATCGTTGGCAGAGGTCTGTGCTGCCGTTAATCAAATGGCCCACAAGAACCAGGCCCGAGTGCCCGCTGTAAAAGGCCTTGGAAGATTGTTCAATCTCGATTTTTTTCATCAGCGCACCTGCCAGGTGAAATTGTGACAGGAGACCCTATAGCACAAAAGCGAATGACATTCAATACGATACATGAGGTATGATACTTTTATGTATAGAAACAATCTCACGGATTAAGGTATGTACTTACGAGAACACTGTTACAGTGAGGAATGGGGAAGATGGGTTCGAGCGCGTCGACCGTGGAGGGTCATGCAGTCGGTTCCGTGGAATGTTCAGTTATTGTGTCGCGAAGTGGGCGATCTGGGCGTCTTTTCGGAAATCATTGCGGCCATCGAAAAAAATGAGCGATCGGTGCCTATTCTTTTACGCCAATACCTTAAGCTCGGGGGCAAGGTTTTAGGCTTTAATCTAGACCCGAGTTTTTCCAATGTTCTCGATGCCTTGATTGTGGTGGACTTGGCCCAAGCGGAACCTGCCCTTCTTGAAAAAGCTATGGGACGGGATAACGCCCGTCGTTTACTGTCCCGTTACCAAAGTGAAAACCGACAGCTCTTGTCACGGTGCGCCTAGTGGCAGGGGGAGACATGGTTCGCTCCCATGAGGTCGAACTGGCTGTTCTCCCTGGAAGGATAGGGTTTGCGCTTGCTCATTGAGCAAGCTCCAGACCCGTTCTTCCGGGAAGGAAACCGTTTTCAACGGATGCACTCAGGGTAACGCCACTGAGTGGATACGGGATTTGCTGTTGAATCCAAGGGGTAGAAGCCAAGGCACGTCGAAGCACACGGCGTTGTGCTTTCAGTTTGCCGGCGGGATCGGTGGCGCTTTTCCAACATTTTTTGGCAGTCGATGCAAAGCCGTGCTGTAGGCTGAACGACCAGGCGCTCCGGGTTGATGGGATCACCACAGTTGTCGCAGAAACCGTAGTCGCCGTCTCGAAGCCGTTTGAGAGCGTTTTCCACTTCCCAGTACAGCTGCCGGTATCGATTACGTACTCGTTGCAGGGTTTCCCTTTGGTGTTCCAGAAGAGCCACATCAGCTTCGTCCATGGGTTCGCCGTGGCATGTGTGCTCCTCTTCAGCACCTCTCAGGGACTCCAAAGACCGGATCAAATTCTCTCGAGCACTGTGGAGCAAGGCTTCAAAACGTTTCTTGGTGAACAGATCCATGGAAACCTCCTTTGTTTTCTTCCTTTTGGGGTAAAGTTATGGAGTCTAGGGGGACAACACGATTCGCTGCTTCCCTTTGAACCAGCGGGTCGTGATAAACGCCAAGGATGGCCGCGCCTTTGTCCCGAGCCTCATGAATGAGCGAAAGGACGATTTCTCGGTTTCTTGGGTCCAAAGACGCCGTTGGTTCATCCAAAAGCAGAATGGGGTAGCCGCAGACAAAGACACGAGCGATATTCACACGCTGCTGCTCCCCTCCCGAAAAGGTGGTGGGAGAAAGTTTCCAGAGTTTGCGGGCAATACCCAGTCGGTCTAGAAGCATCGCGGCACGCTCCAGAGCCTCCTTTTCCGGAACACCTTGGCTGAGCAGAGGCTCCATCACCACATCGAGCGTGGATACTCTTGGAATAACGCGAAGAAATTGGCTCACATACCCGATGGCATGGCGACGAAGATGCAAAACGGTCCAGGGATCGGCTTCGGCCATGTCGATGACCTCGTTTCCATATCGAATAAAGACTCGACCTTTTTGCACGGCGTAGTTTCCGTAAACCATGCGCAAAAGGGTGCTCTTTCCGACACCTGAAGGGCCGTTGACGGCCACGCTTTCTCCCTGGAAAACCTGCAGATCCACGTCGGACAAAACTGAAAGGCGAACACCGCCCTGGGTATGCAGCGTAAAGGATTTTGTGGCTTTTTCTAAACGGATCATCCACGGACGTGACATGGAATTCCGGGCTCCCATCACGCTGTAAGGCGCGAAGCTACCAGCAGTTGGGTGTAAGGATGTTGCGGGTCGTCCAAGATGCGGTCCATGAGTCCTTGTTCCACGACCTGTCCACGCACCATGACCATGAGGCGGTGGGCCAGGACACGAGCCACCGCCAAGTCGTGGGTGACCATAACCACGGACAACTTCAACTCCCGAACAAGACGTCGCATCACATCGAGAAAACGGGCTTGAACGGACACATCCAAGCCACTTGTGGGCTCGTCGAGGAACACAATTCGTGGGTTCGAGGCCAAATTTTTCGCAATTTGGAGACGCTGTAACATGCCGCCTGAATAGGTCCCTGGAGGGTCGTCCACACGATCGACGTCCAACTCGACCCGTTCCATCCACCAGCAGGCTGTTCGGCGTAACTGGGAATAACGGCGCTCTCCTTCCGCCAAAAGCCGCTCCGAGATGTTTCCACCGGCGCTTACGTGCATGCGAAGACCTTCTTGAGGATTTTGGAACACTACGCCGATGGCGGTTCGAAGCAACCGTCGGCGTAAACTATTGTCGATTTGGTAGAGATCCAACCATTCTTGGTGATGCCGATAAAGAACCTGTCCCTTGGTGGGAACCTGGAGCCCGCACAGGCATCGAAGTAGCGTGCTTTTCCCCGAACCCGACTCCCCCACCACGGCTAACACCTCTCCGGGCATGACTTCCACATCCACGTCTTGACATCCAACTCGACCCCCATAAAGGTGTGTAAGATTCCGAGCTTGAAGAATCGGTTCGAAGTCGTGAATCTCGGGACGGCCGTCTCCGTTTATGGGTTTTTCTTTCTCTTCTGAAAACCTCATGGAAGCTTCAAAGGGGACACGTGATTTTTTTGCTTCAGATGCCATGAGCCCGTCCCTGGTCATTCAATTTCCTTTGGTTAACCGTGCGCTACGTTTTTGGCACGCGTCCGTGTCCGAACAAACCAAGATGCGGCTCCCTGCATCATCCACAATGATTTCATCAAGATAATGGTTCGTGGCTCCACAAACGGCGCATCGCTCGGTCCATCGTTCCAGCTGAAAAGGCACATCATCGAACTCTAAAGGTTGCACGTCCGTGTAAGGGGGTACGGCATAAATCCTTTTTTCTCGGCCGGCTCCGAACAATTGCAAAGCCGGCATTCGATGCATCTTGGGTGTGTCAAATTTGGGGATGGGCGACGGACTCATGACATACCGGCCCCGGACGAGGACAGGGTAGTCAAAAGCCACGCCGATGCGGCCTGTGCGAGCCACATCCTCGTAAAGTTTGACGTACATGAGGCCGTAGTCTTCGAGAGCATGCAAGATTCGGCATTCTTCTTCGCGTGGCTCCAAAAACCGAAAAGGTTCCGGAATGGGCACCTGATACACGAGAATTTGTCCTTCTCGCAGTGGTGTTTCTGGAATTCGATGCCGCGTCTGAATAATCGTCGCTTCTTCTGTCACGGTGGTGGTGCTGATACCGGTCGTTTTTTCAAAAAACCGCCGAATACTCACGGCGTTGGTGGTATCGTCCGCGCCTTGATCAATCACTTTCAGGATATCTTTTGGGCCGATGAGGGACGCCGTGATTTGGATGCCTCCCGTGCCCCAGCCGTAGGGCAAGGGCATTTCACGGCTGGCAAAAGGAATCTGATGGCCGGGAATGGCTACGGCCTTCAACATGGTCCTTCGAATCATTCGTTTTGTCATTTCATCCAAAAAAGCATAATTGTACCCAAGAAGCCCCTTCCACGGCCTTTTGGAGCGAGAGCCTTCGAAGGTTGTAGATTCGGGAAGTACGGCTGGAGTTTCCATGGCGACAATCCTAAGTTTTGGGAAGCTTTGGCTGTGGCTGTGAGACCTTCGAGGCGTGGCGGTTCGTTGCAGGGAAACCCCGCACGTGGCACAGTTCAGCCTGAAAATCCACGTAATGAGGTAATTTCAAGTGTTGCACAAACCCTGAAGCTTCCACGTTGTCTCCATGTCTTAGAACGAATTCTTCATCTTGCGCCGGGTAGCGCACTTCCTCGCCCAGTTCCCTAGCTCGAAGCGCTCGATCCACCAGGGCCATGGCCATGGCCTTTCTTTCATTGGCACCAAAAACCAGCCCATAGCCTTGGACGAAACCGGGAGAACCATTAGGAAGGTGATCGCAACGGTTGAGCATGACACATTCCGTGACCAAAATCTGCCCCACTTGAACACAAAAACCCACCTCAGGTAGCTCGACTTCGATGAGCACATAGCCCATGCGGATTTCTCCCACGAATGGATGGTTTTGAAAGCCGAACCCCCTCTGAGCCGAGTAGGCGATACCCACGAGAAAGCCTTCGTCGGCTCTGGCAAGGCTTTGCAGACGGGCGCTTCGCGGGGCTGGAAAACTCAAGGTTTCTTGCGTGATGTCTCTAGGGGCCTCCTCGGTGTTTGAGCTTTCTTCGACGAGCCCCTCTTTTCTAAGAAGGTCGGTAACTTTAGGAGTATGCGAGTCCGGCGGCTGACAATGTTTTGCCAAATACACGACATTTTCAGGAACGGCCTTGGGTTCCAGCAAAGAGAAATCCAAAAGTCGATGGGTGTAGTCGAACGTGGAGCCGAGAACCTGTCCGCCCGGCAAATCTTTGAAAGCAGCGGAGATGCGTCGAACAAATCGCATGGTGTTCGTTTCCACCGGCTCGGACGTGCCTAGCCGAGGCAAGGTGGTACGATAGGCTCGAAGCAGGAAAACCGCTTCCGTAAGGTCCCCTTGAGCCTGTTTGATGGCCAAAGCGGCAAGTTCTCGATCATACAAGGATCCTTCCGCAATCACTCTGTCCACGGCCAGACTCAGTTGTTCCTGAATCTGCTTGACCTCTATTTCAGGGATGCGAATATCCCCTCGCCGTTTTTCTGCAAGAAGGCGATGGGCGTTGGCGATGGCTCGTTCGCCTCCTTTTACCGCAACGTACATGAGACTCCTTTCGCCGGTGTTAGACAGACAGAACGAGGAATGCACACCAAGGAGTTTCCCTCGGTCAAGAAGAGGTCCACTCCTCGAGGATAAACGTGCTCCAACCCCAATCTCCATTCCCAAAAATGGAAAGGACACCCTTGAAGCGTGACTTTCGATGTCTCAGGAATGCCAGGACCCGAAAGCATAAACACAGATTCAGCTGAACTCGGTTCGGAAATGCTCATAGAAGAAACCTGCATAATGATGGATGCACCACGTTCGGGTTCCAGCTCGGTTCCGATGCAAAAGCGGTAAGGAGGCTTCAACTGCGAGGGTTGCGTGACAAGGATAAAGTCGGCCGATTCGGGATCGGGTACCATGGAAACGTGGCAAAATTGTTGAGCTGCCCGACAAGCCTCGTGATTCCTGGGGAGATCCATCCATAGGCGGACCGAGGAGTCTCCCAAGGTGAGCAGGATGACCCAGGCGGCCGGATTTATTCCATGAGGAACCGTGGGCGGTGCTTTCAAGGATGTGCGTCGTCCGGGATAGGCCATGGCATGGAGAATGGTTCGAAAGGCCTCTTGGCTTTCGAAAACGGGATCGGCAAAACCCATCGCAGCCCACGTTTGAGCCTTCCATTCAAAAGACGGTGTCGACATCATTCCCCTCGCACCATGGTCATGAAATCCACTCGTGTGGATGCCACACGAACGGCCTCACGTCGTTCGGCTTCGTGCCGGCGTTTTGCGAGCGGTTCCACCAGGGTTTCCATAAGATGGGAATTCTTCGAGGAATCTTGAAGCTCTGCATCAAGCACAGCGGCGATTTCCGCATGACGGGGACGTCGTCCGAGAATCATGGAGACGCCCACCGTGCCTTGTCTAAGGGCCACGACACATTTGGTCACGGTGACTTCGCCTAAGAAAAATCGGCCGTTGCGATTTTCCGTGCAAGCTTGCACCATGACCAGACCGGTATCCGGACCCTGAAGGATCGTGTAATCGGGCTTGTTAGGGTAGCGTTCCCAAAAAGCAAGGACGTCTTCCGAGTCCGCTTGAGCCAGGACGCTCATCCATCGACGGCGTTTTTCGATTCTATCTTTGGGGGGTACCAAAGGCGTTGGACCCATGAATCTTCCTTTTAGATAAATCGAGCTCGTATTTTAGAACAGAGAGTATCCAAGACCGTAACGCTCACAATCACCATAATCATCATGGTGGCGACGTCTCTGTACTGGTAGCTGTTGATCTTGTCGAACATGAGAAAGCCGATGCCTCCAGCGCCACAGAAACCAAGGATGGTGGCACTGCGCACGTTGGATTCGAATCGCAAAAGACTGTAGCTTACGATCAAGGGCATCACCTGAGGCAAAATGGCAAAGGACATCACCTGCAACGGGCCCGCTCCTGTTGCCGACACCGCTTCCACTTGACCCGGGTCCACTGCTTCAATGCCCTCACTGATGACTTTACCTATGATTCCAAAAGTATGAATGGCAAGAGCCATAATCCCGGCAAAGGGCCCGAGACCGATCACGGCGACAAAGACCAGGGCCATGACGAACTCGTTGAATCCCCGACAGAAGTCCAAAAGGCGGCGGGTCAAAAAAAGGCATAGGAAACGAAGTGTTCTGTACAAAAGGCCGTCTCCGGGAAAGAGGATTTCCAGGCCGTTTCGAGCCGCCAGAAAGGAAGCGGGAATAGCCCAAAGAACCGCAAGCAAAGTTCCCCAAATGGCAATGGCCACTGTTTCCACAAGAGATTTGAAATAGTCTTTGATGTTGGAAAGGTTTGTCTGAGGCGGAAAAAAACCGCCCCTTTTTTCTTCGAGAATGCGCCGGAACTCTTTCTCCACCCTGGCTAGGCGTTCCTGCTCAGGAAGCGAGGCCAACCGTTTTTCCGCCAGCATGAGAGCTTCTTGTTGCAAGGCCTCAGGAGACCTGGTCATGCCGGTTTTTTGACTGTCTTCCTTTAGGTCTTGAAGGGTTTCCTGAATCATCGTAATTCGAAGCATGCGCTCGGCCTGAGTCCTTGCCGCCTGCAGCTCCTCTTCGGTCAATGTGCGCCCGAAGAGGTATTTCCAAGCATTGTGCCGTTTTTCCCAAAGTTTCATCGGACTTATGCCTGTCCACACATAGGTGGTTCCCAGCACGACCAGGGTTAAAAGGATCGCTGCGCTCCGCTTGAATCCTTTCCACGAGAAAAAGAATAACGAAGCGGAGGAAAACGACGGGTTTTTGACATCCATGATGGAATTGGTCTCCGGGTTTTTCTTCCTCGACGCTGAAGAGCTAGAAGTTTGTTCGAAAGCTCTGGTAAAGCGGGTCCGGGCGATCTGAGTACGCACGGCTCTCTGGCTACCGTGGCTCTGCAATGCTCAAAGAAACCCTTATCTTGGAAGCGCGGGCATCCACGCCGTTCAGGTGGAGAAGACGCCCGCGCCGTCCGAGGAGAAATGGTTTTCGGCGCCTATGTCTAGGAAGCCTGCGCCAACTGCTTTTTGAGCTGGTTCAAATATCGAATGACGTCGTAGACCGTATCGTCAGAGGGGGCGTAGCCTCCTATCTGAAGCTTTTCCAAGCCGGCTTTGTCGGCGTTAAACATCATCAGAGCCCCGGTAAAGGCGGCTTTCAGACTTTCAGGGAGATCCTTTCTGGCACACATGGGGGATCCGGGAATGAGTTCGGATTTCCACAATACGGTAAAGTCGTCCCAAGAAACTTGGCCTTTTTCGCTCATTCGGTTGAGATCGATGGTATTGGTGGCGGCGACGTCAATGCTCCCGGTCTTCACTGCAAGAATGCTTGCTCCGTGGGATCCCGAGAACTTTACTTCTTTAAAGTATTGCTTGGGATCGACTTTGAGGTCTCGATAAAAAAGAAGGTTTGGAACGAGGTATCCCGAGGTGGAGTTGGGATCGGTGAAGGCGAAGACTTTTCCCTTGGCATCTTCAAGTTTTTCGATGCCGGAGCCCCTTTTAGCTATAATAACCCCATAATAACCGGGTTCGCCGGATGTGTCTTTTTCCATGGCTAGAGCGACGGCTCCGGCTTTTTCGGAAGCTTCCACGTAACTCTTAGGGCCGAGATAAGCGAAGTCGATGTGTTTATGGGCCATGGCTGTAATCACGCCGGCATAATCAGAGGCGCTTTGGGCTTCCACCTTAACACCAAGGGTTTTTTCCAAATGGGTGATCAACGGTTCGAAACGCTTGACGATGTCGGCACCGCCTTCTGTCGGTATCAGGCCGATCTTGATTGTTTTCGGCCACGTTCCAGGATCGGCGGCTGCCTGACCGGCATACAAAGACCCCACGAAAGCCATGAACGCAATGCTCAGAAGCCACAATTTTCTGAAAGTTTTCATGTGTTTCCTCCCTAGTTTTGATATGTTGATAAAAAGCTTTTCAGGCACAGGCTACGGCGCCTTCATTGGTAAGAGCGGATTTTCCGTGGTACACCTCAGTCACCGTTTCATTGGTCAAGAGGGTTGCGGGTCCATCGAACACGACGCGTCCTTGCCTCATGCCCAAGACCCTTTTGGCGTAGCGTTTTACAAATTCCAGATGATGGAGGTTCACGACGACGGGAATGCCTCTTTTTTCGTGGATTTCTCGAAGAAGACCCATGACCAGCGCGGCGCTTTTAGGGTCCAGACTGGCGATGGGTTCGTCGGCCAGAATGACATCCGGTTCCTGAGCCAGCACACGGGCGATGGCCACACGTTGCTGTTGACCTCCGGAGAGGTGGCTGGCTCTTTGAAAAGCCAAATCCGCGATGCCCACTTCGGCCAAGCAATGAAGCGCGTATTCTTTTTCTTTCTTCGAAAAGAATCGTCCCAAGGAAAGAGTGTGAAGGACCGGTGAGGTTTGAAAACGCAAGCGGCCGGCAAGCACGTTTTCCAAAACGGAAAGACGAGGAACCAGATGAAACTGCTGAAAAATCATGCCGACTTTTTGCCGAACCCTCTGCAAGGCACCACCGGAGACGTCGGTAATATCTTCTCCCAGAAGCATGATGCGCCCGGATGTGGGTTTCAGCAGTCTGTTGAGGCATCGCAGCAGAGTGGATTTTCCCGCCCCGGAACAGCCGATAATCACGAGAAAATCGTCGTCGCGCAGATCAAAAGAGACCCCGTCGACCGCGAGGGTTCCTGAAGGGTATCGTTTGACTAAATCCTGAACGCGAAGCACAGGTTCCGCTCTGAGAGGCCCTAAAAGAGAGGCTGCATTCTCCATGATGATGACTCCTTGTCTTGAATGATGACGTTTTTTTGGCTCGTATCTTGACGCCAAAGGCATCCATGAGAAGATGGGCGGCTTTCATAAACAAGCCTTCCGCCGACCCAAAGTTGGGAGGGACGCACCCATGGAGATGCAATGTTCACGACGGCGAGATCGGCGGAAAAACCCGGCTTAAGGGCTCCGAAGACATCGAAATGTTTTAACAACCGTGCTGGGTTTGAGGTCACGTGAGTCAGAGCCGACTCTAGTGGAATGCAACCCAGGTGAGCCAGGATAAAGGGGGCTTGGATCAGACATTCCGGATAGTAATCGCTGACGAGAATATCCGTCAGTCCTTGAGAGACGGCTTTGCGGGCGCTCAGATTGTTGTTCGACGAGGATCCTCGCACAACGTTCGGGGCTCCCATAAGCACGGCCATGTTTCGACGACGAGCCTCCTCGGCCGCATCCAAGGAAATGGGAAATTCACAGCCGACGGCTCCCAGGCTGTGAACAAGAGATACCTTTTCGCGGTTGTCATCGTCATGGCTTAGAAGCGGCACACCGCAACGACGTATCGTTTCGGTCAGTTGCAGAACGTCATGCCAGGCCCGATCCCTTCTGTGGATTTTTGAAGCAGCCATGGCCGCGGTCTGCGAAGAGGTGAGTTTGTACGTGCCGGCATAATACCGGTGGTAGGCCTCATAAGTGCGGAATTGTCCTTGGCCCGGTGTGTGGTCCATGATGGAAGCCACATCCACGTAACCGCATTCCAAAAGCTCTTCGAAAATGGCTCGAGCCTTCTCGGAACCCACCTCAAACCGAGCGTGCACAAGATGTCGGACGGAGGCTTCGCCGGATGCGCTGAAGGCCTTGATCCTTCGGACCGTTTCGGCGGCCTTGTGCGGAGACCGAAGCCCCAACTCATTGTCGGCAAAGCTTACGGCATGACAGAAAGTGCTGATCCCGCAGGCCGCCAGTCTTCGATCCAGGGCTTCCATAGCAAATCCCGGATCAAAATCCACGCCGGGACGCATCTCGATGCATTTTTCCAAGACATCCGAATGAAGATCCACCAAGCCTGGGAGAATAAGGGCTCCGCGGACGTCGATGGAATGGACTTTCTCGGTAGGAATGGTCCCCGAGGACCTTACTTCCAGAATGCCGGTTTCATCAAAGATTACGGCCCCTTGTTCATGAAGCCGTTCACCGTCGAACACGGGACCACCGAAGAGACAGATTTTCATAGGCTGTCTCCTGAACTCTTCAAGGTCGACTGTCGAGTCTCTTTCGGGGCTTCGCTTGCCCCTTGAAAAAAATCCAGGCGGTAGACCCACGAGTCAGCCTTGCGAAACCCCGCTTTTTCGTAAAACCCGCGTTGGGCACTGAGACGGTTTTGGCTGGTGAGCACTTCAAGTCGGACCGACCCACAGGTGCGAGCGTGTTCCAGGGCATGGGCAATGAGAGTGTGACCGATACCTTGGCCGCGCCAATCCTGGTGCACGACAAGTTCCTCGATGGAGACCTGCAGTCCCCCAAGGCGCAGGCAGGTGGTGGTGCGAAGGGTCATCATACCCACCACCTGGCCGTTAGGCTTCCAAACGGCGAGAAGACAGCGGTATTCTGAATTCTGGAGAAGAGAAGGCAGAGCCTGGCGCACTTTTTCCAAGGGCGTCGAATATCCCAAATGAGAGAGAAGCTCATGGATAAAGGGAAAATCGGTCGATTCGGCCTGTCGAACCATAATGTTGCTCACGGTTTTGTTTCCCGGTTTCTACTCGTTTGTACGTCGGTTGGTGTTCACTCCATCGTTCGCTTCTGAAAACCGCGGCCATTAAAAAACCCTTTGTGTGACACGAACATGACCCTGGTGTTAAGAATTGATGACAGGATCGGCGATAAAAGCGGAATGTCCTGATTCGCGGAAATCTCGAGGTCTTTCGGGGTCACCGGCGGCGATACCTTGGGCGGAACATGAACCGGTGGATCCCCGGGTGGCCGCGGGCGAAATTTGGCCAGAGGTCGAAGGATCACTTGGGGCCTCTTTGACCCCCGACAACCAGAGCTCCAACGAACCCGTGCCTCAAATTGGGGCCTAACCCGGGACGTTTTGGGCCCTGGCTGAGACACTAAACAAAAAGGGGTTAGGCCGTAAGACCTAACCCCTTGATTTTCTGGAGCCGGCGATGGGATTCGAACCCGCGACCTGCTGATTACGAATCAGCTGCTCTACCCCTGAGCTACGCCGGCCTGAGAAGCGGCAAGCCTTATAGCACGCGGGTTTTTGGACGGTCAAGGTCAATCTCAAGGAGTCCAAAGGACTTGCCATGCTTCAAGACAAAAGCGTGGAACCCCAAAAAAGTTTTCGGAAAAGGCCCTTTCCTTTGAAGCGCACGCGTCGTGGGTGCCCAAAAAGCGGCCCGAAGGCCGCCGCTTCAAAATAAAACCGTCGTATTGAGACGTAAGGACTCGGCGCGTCCTGTCCCTGCCTTTTGACATGACACTGGCTGGAATGGCTCCCTGAGGATTTCCGAAAAGCCTCGCGGGGGTCCGCTCCAAAACGGACGTTGCTTTTGAGGCGACAGAAGCGTCAGGCTGATGGTCCCCTCAGGTTTTGAAAGCCACACATTTCATTTCAATATGGGCGCCTCGAGGCAGAGCGCTCACTTGCACTACGGCGCGAGCCGGCTTGTGGTTTCCAAAAGCTTGTTCGTAGATGGTGTTAAAGGTTTGAAAGTTGGCGAGATCGGTCAAGAAGACATCCACCGCCACCACATTGTTCATGACATACCCTGCGGCTTCCAGAACCTTTTCCACATTGTGCAGCACTTGGCGAGCCTGAAGGTCAAAGGCGCCTTCCACCAGCCGCCCCGTTTCGGGATCTAACGGAATTTGGCCGCTTACAAAAAGCCAGGGGCCGGCTTGGACGGCTTGACTGTAAGGGCCGATGGCCGCAGGGGCTTTTTCTGTGTGCACGAAATGCAAAGACATGGTTTGTTCTCCCCGCATTCTTGAGAAGAGCCGCAAAAAAGGTCTTAGGGCCCACGGGCCCCGGCACACTTTGAGATTCTTTAGACTTGAATCGGTACCGGCTTCATCCAGTCGGCAGCCCTTGTAACATCTGAAAAGACGGTTGCCAAGGTGGTTTCGTGCCTTTAAGATGTCTTCCAGGGATTTGGAAAGACGTCGAAATCTTGGGAACCAAAGCCAAAGGAGCATGACGAGGGACGAGTGGCTTCCTTGCCTGTGAAAAAAATCCTCATGTACAGCCATGACACCTTCGGTTTGGGCCATATTCGTCGGACCCTGGCCATCGCACGAAGCCTGCGCAAAGTTCCCGCCACTGTCCTGATTCTGACCGGCTCGCCTCTCGTGGGACGTTTCAAAATTCCTCGCAGAGTCGATTTTGTGCGTATTCCCGGAATGATCAAGGTGACCAACGAAGAGTATCTTCCTCTTTCCATGAAACTCGAGGCCACGGAAGTTCTGGAGATTCGAAAAAACATCATCTTAAGTGCCGCCCAGGCTTTTCGCCCCGATTTTTTCATTGTGGACAAGGCGCCTCTGGGCTTGAAACGCGAAGTCGTGGACACTTTGCACTGGATACGAGACGCTCTCCCTTTCTGTACCACCATCTTAGGCTTGCGTGACATCATGGATGAGGCCCAGGCGACCATCGAAGACTGGCAAAGCAAGGGCATCTATGAAGCCATGGAAGCCCTCTACGATGAAATCTGGGTCTACGGTGATCGATCCCTTTACGATGCCGTCAGGGAATACCGCATTCCAGAGCTCACGGCCCGCAAGGTTATCTTTACCGGCTACATTCCCCGGCACGTTCCGTCGGCTTTGGAAGTGAAACAGATGCGGCGTGAATTGGGCCTAAACGAGAACCACCAAATGGTGCTTATGACCACGGGAGGCGGCGGCGACGGCTATCCAGTCGTGAACACCTTTCTGAGAGCCTTTGAGGAGCATGAGCCGCCTCAAACCATGAAAGCCGTGATGGTCACCGGGCCTTTTCTTTGCCCTACCCATTTCAAGGAAGTGGCCAGACGCTGTGAAAGCCTCGGATTTAAGCTCTTTCGGTTTCATCGGTTCATGGAAAGCCTCATCGGCGCCGCTGACGTGGTCGTGAGTATGGGCGGTTACAATACGGTCTGTGAAATCATCAGCCAAAAAAAACCGTTTCTCATTATTCCTCGAACCGTTCCGAGACAAGAGCAGCTTATTCGAGCAGAAGTTTTATGTCGTCGCGGTTTTTGTGAATATTTACATCCGGAACATCTAAGCCCTACAGCTGTTTACCAAAAGGTGATCCAGCTCCTGACCAACGGCACGGGCATTTCCGCCAAAGCTTCGGAATTTCCCTTTACGGCTCTGGAAGTTATTCGGGCACGGGTTTCGGAATGCGACAAAGGGGCTCGAGTCCAATGGGCATGAAGGTTACGGGGAAAATGAAAGCCCCGGTTTTGGGCATGGTGCTCAAGGGATATCCTCGCATTTCCGAATCCTTTATCAGCCAGGAAATCGCCCTCTTGGAATCCATGGGCCTGCCCATTGAAATCTATTCTCTGCGCCGGCCTCGAGAGGCCTTCACCCATGAAAGTGTACGCCGCATACGTGCTTCGGTGACCTATCTTCCAGAATACGTGTTACCTCACCTTCGAGCTGTTTTTGAGCCGAATCTGCGCCTATGGGTACGTTTGGGTACACGTTACGTTGGAGCCTTTCGAGAGGCTCTGCGGCGTGCCGTGGACCGACGCACCACCGCCACCCTTCGCCACTTTTTTCAAGCCGGCTACCTGGCATGGCATCGATTGATGGAACGTCCCGTCCGGCATCTGCATGCCCATTTTTGCCATACGCCCACATCGGTAGCCTTTTTTGCTTCCCGTTTGACTGGGCTGCCTTATAGTTTTACGGCTCACGCCAAGGACATTTACACGTCGGACCCAGACCAACTGCGCCGTAAGATGGAACGAGCTCGGTTCGTGGTCACCTGTACGGCGTTCAATGCCCGTTATCTAAAATCCCTTTTGGAAGCGGGTGAACCCGAGGACCCTAGGTCGTTTTCCTTGATTCCCATTCACACCGTTTACCACGGGATCGATCTTCAATTCTTCACCTACGGCACAGAGCCTTGGCCGGCCCCTCCGTATCGCATTCTATCCGTCGGCAGACTGGTGCCAAAGAAAGGCTACGATGATCTTCTACAGGCTCTGAAAATCCTGGAAACCCTTGGGGTGGATTTTCATTTCGATCACATCGGTTCGGGAGAGGAAAAAGACAAAATTCATGCCCTGGCCCGCCGTTTAGGCCTTGGGCCTCGTGTTACCTTTCATGGTACATTGCCGCACGAAAAGGTCATCGGGTTCTATCGTCGCTCCCATGTCTTTGTCCTGGCTTGTAAAACCGCCCCTAACGGCGATCGGGACGGCATTCCCAACGTCTTGGTGGAAGCCATGGCTGTGGGACTGCCTGTGGTGAGCACTCGGCATGCGGCTGTTCCAGAACTGGTGGAAGATGGTGTGAGCGGCATTCTCGTGCCCCCGGCATCTCCCGCAGCTCTGGCCGCGGCCCTCAAGAGTGTGCTGGAAGCCGGTGCATCTCTGGATTCCCTAAGACAGGCCGCTCGAAGGACCGTGGAAACCCGCTTTGACAGTCGGCGATGCATTCACCAGCTTCATGAATTGTTACGGAAGGCCGTCGGAAATCCTTGAGAATCGCTTTCTATTGCCCTAACAAGCCTTTGGAACATCCGGACCCTTCCGGCGATCAGACCATCGCCCAGGGGCTTGTGCGGGCATTGGAGCTTTCCGGTCATGCGTGCCGGGAAATGAGCACGTTTCGAGCCCGCTGGTTTTGGAGGCAAAGGAATGGCTGGGTTCGGGCCGCCCAAGGGGTTGTGCAGGCGTTTCGTCGCGCCATGGCATGGCGTCCCCAACTCTGGCTGACCTACCATACCTACTACAAGGCTCCGGATGTCATCGGCCCGTGGCTTTCGCGGCTTCTCCGGATTCCCTATGTTCTTTTTCAGCCCATGTACAGTACGAAACACCGAAGGAATCCAAAAACTCGAACGGGGTTTTATTTAAACCGATGGGCTTTAAGACGGGCTCATCTGGCTGTGATCAACAATCGAATGGATCGTGCTGCTCTGGAGCGGATTGTTCCTTCAAACCTTCTTGTGTATTTGGCGCCGGGTATTTTCCCGGAAATGTTTCGTCACTGCGATGAGGCGCGTAGATCCCTTCGGACTCGCTATGGTTTCGCCGACCGTCAGCCCGTGATGCTTACGGTGGCTAGATTTCGGCCCGGAGCCAAGAGGAAGAGTCTTCACTTTCTTTTTCATGCCTTGTCCCGAATTGGGAATAGCGCTCTGCCTTGGTGTCTTCTGGTGGTGGGGGATGGTCCTTTGGAAGCGGAGATGCGCCGAACGGCCACCAATCGTCTGGGACGACGAGTCATTTTTGCGGGCCGTGTGGCGCGCCGCGAACTTTATGCTTACTACAGTTCGGCAGACCTCTTTGTGTTTCCAGGAATCAAAGAATCCCTGGGCATGGTTTACTTGGAAGCTCAGGCGTGCGGTCTTCCGATCGTGGCTTTGCATGAAGGCGGAGTGGACCAGGTGATGCTCGACGGCCTCACGGGCCTCCTGATTGCCCACAAAGACACCAAGGCCTATGCCGAAGCTGTTAGAGATCTTCTTGAAGATGAAAAGCGACGCCTCTCTTTGGGGCGAGAAGCCACTCACTTCGTCAACGCGCATCGGAACTTGCATCGGCAGGTTCGGTATCTGTCCGGCCTTCTGGAATCCGTGGCCGTGAAGTCGTGAAGTCGTGAAGGTGGGTTAGAGGGTCTATCTAGGAAGGGCTATGAAAGTCGCCGTTCTTTCGGACATTCACGGAAATTTGGAAGCTTTTGAGGAAGTGCTGCGGGACTTTGAAGACACTCAGCCCGATCGGGTCGTATGTCTCGGAGACGCCGTAGGCTATGGTCCCGATCCGGAAGCCGTTGTACGCCTTCTTCAGTCTCACCATATTCCCAGTGTTTTAGGAAATCACGAATGGGCCCTTTTGCATCCGGCGCACCTGGACTGGTTTAATTCATCGGCTCGAAGGTCCTTGGAATTGACCCGGGAACTGCTCAGCTTAGAAGCGCTTCGAACTGTGACATCGTGGCCGACGACGCGACGTGTGCATGATGCCTTGTGTGTTCATGGGTGTCCTCCGGATTCGGTCACTCGATACCTCTTTGAGGTGTCGACTGAAGAAATTCCTGTGCTTTTTTCCCTCTATGAAGATCCCGTATGTTTCGTTGGGCATACGCACCTATTGCATTGGGTGCGATGGGATGGAACCCGGGCGGTTTTCGGCCGGTTTCAAAACGATGAGCTGAAGTTGGACCCGTCGGCGCGCTACATCATCAATGTGGGCAGTGTGGGGCAACCTCGTGACGGAGACAACCGGGCCAAGTACGTCCTATGGGACACCGCGACTGAGACGGTTTTCGTACGTCGGGTCTCCTACGAAATTTCCAAGACAGTGCAAAAGATTCTCTCCTTGGGGTTTCCACGTTTCAACGCTGATCGGCTTTGGTGATTTTTTTCGACGTGTTGAACAGACAAGGGGTTTTCGTGCGGACCATCGGTCGGTATCAGATTTTGGGGCTGTTGGGCCGAGGGGGCATGGGACGAGTGTATCGTGTGTGCGATTTTGAAACGTCACAAATCTTCGCGCTGAAAATCATGGATCCTCATCCCCATCTGCTAACGCTTCTGGGGGAAAACCAAGTACGACATCTCTTTGTCTTGGAAGCATCGGTCATGGAAAGGATACACGATCCTCATGTGGCGCGTATCCTGGACCAGGGCGTGCACAACGGTCGGCCTTTTTTTGTCATGGAATACCATTGCCGTCTCTTGGCGGACCTTATTGGGGAAGACGCCGTGCTGGAACAGCCCACTCGTCCCCTGCCCGCTCGAGATGCTTTTAGGTTCATGGAAGAGATCCTTGCGGGCCTTGAAGCCATGCATCGCATGGGAGTGGTGCATCGGGATTTGAAACCGGCCAACGTGCTGCTCACGGAGGAAGGTTCGGTCAAGATCATCGATTTCGGCTTGTCCAAAATACCTGGCGCATCCTTTCCAAGACCAAAGCAACTCGTTGTGGGAACACCTTACTATGCCGCACCCGAGCAAGAACGAAACCCTGATGAAGCGACACCGGCTTCGGACCTATACAGTGCCGCGGTTCTCTTTTTTCGGCTTCTTACGGGATGGCTTCCTTCCGAGCCGTCGTTTTTGGTCTTGACCCATCCCTTTAATGAAACGGCTTGGAAAGAGTTTTTTCGCAAAGCCTTGGCGGCCGCGCCCGCACGACGCTACCAAAGTGTTCGTGGCATGAGGCAAGCCCTCAAAGCCCTTCAGAAAAACTTTGACACTTCCCTGGATCGAGCTTGTCGGCTCTGGCACGAAGAAGCGCCGCAAAGGTCGGACAAAGTTCGGTGTCGTCGTGAGCCCGTCAAGGTGCGCAGAAAAAACGCCCGGGATGTTTTCGATCTGGATGTCTTGTGGCGCCCGCGTCGCGAAACGGTCAATACCTGGACCATCTTTGAAGATTGTCTTTATGACGCCACAACAGGATTATGGTGGCAACGCGATGGTTCCGGACAAAGGATGTCGTGGCCTGAAGCCAAGCTTTACACGCAGGACCTGTGCCGTGCGAGCTTTTGCGGTCGCTCGGATTGGCGTCTTCCCACGGTTTCCGAAGCCGCCAGCATTCTCAAAAGACCTCGCTACCCGGAAACATTTTGCCTGGAACCGGTTTTTTCTCGGCGCGTGCAGCGTTTCTGGACCGCGGACCGGTGTTCCTATCGATCGGCCTGGCATGCAAGTTCTGAATTGGGCTATGTTGGAGTGCAGGATTTTTCCTGCCGCATGCATGTGCGTGCCGTGGCCGGGCCGGCGACGGGGCCCGTGTAATGTTTGAAAAGAGGAGAAGGCCATGTCCTTCGGCTGGAGAGATAGGCTCAGAGCTTATCTTTTTGCCACCGAGCGTCCTTCCGAAACCTCATTAAGAGAAAAGGTTCGCTCTGCAAGCCGTGTGTTGTACCTGAGCCTCTGGAAGTTCAATCGGGATTTTTGCTTTGATCGAGCGGCAAGCTTGGCCTTTGCCACCATTCTGTCTTTGATCCCTTTTGCCGTTCTTTTCTTGAGCTTTGTGGGACTTCTGGGGGGTGGGGAGCGGATCATGCACTTTGTGCAAGAAAAGATCCTTCCCGCCGTTGTTCCCGAATTCCAAGAGCAGGTCGTAGAGTGGTTGGAAAGTTACATCTCGCCTACCGTGTTTAAGGCGGGTCCGGCCGGCCTCATCAACTTGGCGGCACTGCTGGGCTTGATCATGGGAGCCCTCAACATTTTGATCACCGCAGAAAGGGTTTTCAACAACATCTGGAGGGTTAAAGGATCCCGCCATTACTTTCAAAAGGTGACGGCCTTTTGGGTCCTGTTGACCTCCAGTCCCTTTGTTATCTTGGCCTCCATGTGGATCGGCAATGTTCTGGTCCCCCACGGCGGGGCCGTCGACTCTTTTTTGCAAAGGCATATCCTAGCCCGTAGCCTCTACAGTGTGTGCGCTCCTGTTCTGGTGGAAACCATTTGTTTTGCCCTGATCTATTTGTACCTGCCCTCGGCGCGCGTGCGGTTTCGAAACGCGGTGATTGCCGGGTTCTGTGCCGCCGTTTTGTGGGAATTATCCAAAAAGGGTTTTTATCTCTACGTGGGCCAAGCCGGAGGCATGACCAACTTTTATCGCAACTTGGCAGCGGTTCCCTTGTTTTTCGTTTGGCTTTTTCTCACATGGATCATCATTTTGTGGGGAGGGCAGTTGAACTACGCCATGCAAAACACAAAAGCCCTCAGCATGGAACAAGAACAAGGGGATGCACCTCATCGGTATTCCAAGGTATTCTTAGGATTTTTTGTTCTATTTCGCACCTATGAGAGCTTTTTGAAAGGCCGTGAACCTTTCAAACTGGAAACGCTGGCCGACGAGGTCGGGGTTCCTCAAGAGACGCTTCTGGAAATCGCTGAGTTTTTTGTGGAACACCGCATCCTGCTGGAGGACGCTCGGCTGGAGGGGCGGTATGCCCTGGCGAAGCATCCGTCCCACATCCTGTTGGATGATCTGGCTCGACGCCTTCATGAAAAAGAGTTTCCCGGTGAGGTCTTCTTGCTGAACCTTGACGCAAGGGATCGTTCAAAGACCCTCGGTGACACGGATGCAGTTCTCCATGGAACACAAGAACTACTCAGGACAGCCCTGAGCGGCTACTTTTTGCCTTTTTCGGGGAAGACCCTTGAGGATCTTCGGCAAGATATCGGGCGGCCGAGCCTTGAGGCCGTGAAATCGTGAAGGCGGGAAGGCGGGAAGTGGAAAGGCTGGTGAGACGACAAGGCCTGATGGCTTTAGTAGAGAGGAGTTGTCACCTCGGCCTTCCGATCTGGCACGGAGCCTTCAGCACTTGGAGCCTGACCATTCACACACTTTATGATTTTGCGACTGGCCATTTCAGGACTTCAAGTTTCCCCCTTTACGACTTCACGCTTCACGATCTACGATTTCATGAATCACGACTTCACGATTTACGATTTCACGACACACATGGAGGTAGGGTCCTTGATGTCGACTTTCGGTGAGACGCTGGAAGGGGTGGCGTTGGACGGGGACGTTTTCGATCAGATACAGCAAGACATTCCGGATCGATCGTCCTGGTTTCGACGCTGCCGTCGGGTGGTGGTGAAGGTGGGGAGTGCCGTTCTGACGACGCCTCGAGGCCTCGATCGCGTGATCATTCATCGGCTGACCGATCAAATTGTGGAGCTCAAAAACCGTGGCCATGAGGTGCTCATCGTTTCCTCGGGAGCGGTGGCTTCCGGCATGCGCAAAGTGGGCCTCAAGGAAAAACCTCGAACCATTCCACAAAAACAGGCGACCGCCGCCATCGGCCAGACCTTTCTCATGAACGCCTGGGAAGAGGCCTTTGACAAATTTGAACTTCTTACGGCCCAAATCCTTTTGACCAACGAAGACCTTGCCCATCGGCACCGGTACCTCAACGCGCGCAACACACTGGAAACCCTCTTGGACTGGAACATTGTTCCGGTGGTGAACGAAAACGACACGGTCGTAGTGGAAGAAATCAAGTTCGGAGACAACGACCAGCTTTCGGCACTGATTGCTGGCTTGGTGGCCGCTGACCTAGTGGTCATTCTGACCGATACGGAAGGCTTGTACGACTGCGATCCTCGAACCCATACCGACGCTCGATTGATACGCGTGGTCCACGGATTCAGCCCGAAACTGACGGCTTGTGCCACCCCGGAGCCTGGAGCCGTGGGAACGGGAGGCATGTTAAGCAAGTTGCAAGCTGCCAAGAAATGTCTGGCATCGGGTATTCCCATGGTCATCGGGCCGGGTCGAGAAAAAGATGTTCTGGTTCGCCTCTTTGATGGAGAACCCCTAGGCACGCTCTTTTTGCCCAAGCGGCGTCTGTATCACGGCAAGAAGATTTGGTTGGCCAATTTGCCCAAGCCTGCCGGGGAATTAGTGCTGGATCAAGGTGCTGTGCGGGCTTTACAGAAGGCGGGTAAATCCCTTTTGCCTATTGGGATTCGTGAAGTGCGCGGCACTTTTGGTGTGGGAGCCGCCGTACGCTGCGTAGACGAAAAGGGAGCCCTGGTGGGCGTGGGCTTGACCAACTATCGGTCCGGAGAAATCGAACGCATCAAGGGGCATCACACGGAAGACATTGAGCGTCTGCTGGGCTATAAGCACTCGGATGAAGTCATCCATCGAAACAATTTCGTTCTCAATGAACCATAGCCTTCAAACTCGCACCGACAAAGAGGGAGCACGGTATGGGTTACAGGGAAGAAATGACGGAAATGGGAAGGCGGGCACGGGAGGCGGCGCACCTCATGGCCAAGGCGGGCATGACCGTCAAGCAGCTTTTTCTGGAAAAGACAGCGGATCGTATCCTTGCCGAGCGGGAGCGTATCGCCGAAGCCAACGCTTTGGATATTGCGGAGGCGGAAGAAAAAGGGCTGCCTAAAGCCAAGGTGGATCGACTGCGCCTGACCGAGAAGGTCATCAAGGAAATGACGGACGGTTTGCGCCAGGTGGCGCAACTTCCCGACCCGGTTGGCCAGGTCACAAGCCTATGGACTCGACCCAATGGGTTACGCGTGGGCCGAATGCGCATACCCTTGGGAGTGGTGGGCATCATCTATGAATCACGACCCAACGTCACGGTGGATGCGGCTGGATTGTGCATCAAGGCCGGAAATGCCGTCATTTTGCGTGGAGGATCCGAAGCTTTTCATTCCAACCGATGTCTGGCTCAAATTCTTCAGGAAACCCTTGCGCACGTGGGCTTGCCTGAGACGGCCGTTCAAGTGGTGGGGACTACCGACCGTGAGGCGGTGCTCGAGCTTTTACGCTTGGAAGAGTACATCGATGTGATGATTCCTCGAGGAGGTGAAGATCTGATTCGTTTCGTAGCGGAAAACGCGCGCATGCCTGTTTTGAAGCATTATAAAGGAGTTTGCCATATTTACGTGGATGAAAGGGTGGATTTAGAGATGGCCGAGCGGGTGTGCCTGAACGCCAAGGTGCAACGGCCTGGAGTGTGCAATGCCATGGAAACCCTTTTGGTGCATCGCAAGGTGGCTCCCACGTTCTTGCCACGCATGGCCGAAACCTTTCGTCGCCATGGCGTTGAACTGCGAGGATGCCCGGAAACCTGTCGGCTTGTGCCTGAATGTAGGCCAGCTACCGAAGAGGATTGGGGCATGGAATATCTGGACTTGGTGCTGGCCGTCAAAGTGGTGGAATCCATGGATGAAGCCATCGAACATATTACCCACTACGGGTCTAACCACACGGAAGCGATCCTCACGGAAGATTTTGACCGAGCCATGCGTTTCGTGCAGGAAGTTCAATCCAGTCTGGTTTTGGTGAACGCTTCCACAAGATTCAACGACGGGTACCAGTTGGGGCTGGGAGCGGAGATCGGCATTTCTACCTCACGATTACACGCCTTTGGGCCTATGGGCGTCGAAGAACTGACGACCACGAAGTTCATTGCTTTTGGAACTGGACAGCTTCGGGAGTAACAACATGAAGAGGGGTTGGGAACGGAGGAAACGCGCTCCTTTCCAAGAAATCGTCACCAGCCTTTTTGTGAAAGCTAGCAAGGGAAGGATCTTGCAGGGGTCATGAGCCGGCATGGTCCGGAACGCGTCGGTATTCTGGGAGGCACCTTCAATCCGGTGCATGTGGGTCATTTACGCATGGCCGAAGAGGCCTTGGAAGCTTTGGCCCTGGACCTGTGCCTGTTCATTCCGGCGTGGGTGCCCCCTCACAAACCCGATCCAGACCTGGTTTCTTACGAACACCGATGGCATATGCTGGAACTGGCTCTGGCCGGGCATCCACGCTTTCGCATCTCGGACGTGGAAAAACGCTTGGAGGGAACATCCTACACGGTGCGCACTTTACGTGCCTTGTGTGCCGAACTGCCACCTCAAACCCAACTGTTTCTTCTGGTGGGTACCGACGCTTTTTTTGAAATGGCCACCTGGTGGCGTTACCGTGAAATCTTCCGGTTAGCTTTCGTGGCGGTCCTGCAAAGACCAGGGACCGTGCAAAAAGATCCTCTGCAATTCCTTCGCACGCACGTGTCTACGGACTATGAACAGGATCCAGCGGTGATCAAAGGAGAGCCCATGGTGGAGGGGACGACCTACCGATCGCCGACTTTGCTTTCGGTGGTGAGCCTAAACACCACACGGCTGGATATCGCCTCATCCCGCATTCGAGCCTTGAGGGCTCGAGGAAAATCCATTCGATTTCTGGTCCCTGACGCGGTGATGGATTATATTATGGAAAAAGGATTGTATCGTTGAAAGATCCCAAAGAGCCCTAAAGGGAGGAAGAATGGCCGAACAAATAAAACATTCCAAGAACACACGCACCCGCATGGACCCTTTGTTCAAGGCGCTTTCCTGCGCCAAGGAAGCCGACAATCGTAAGGCTTTGGATATTGTTCTTTTGGATGTTTCCAAGATCACCACCCTGGCGGATTATTTTCTCATCTGCAGCGGTCGCTCCAGCCGTCAGGTGCAAGGGATTGCGGAAGCGGTGCAGACCCGACTTCGGGAATTGGGGGTACGCCCGTTGGGGGTGGAAGGGGAAAGGGAAGGACACTGGGTCCTTTTGGACTATGGAGATGTGATTATGCACATTTTCTATCAACCCATTCGAGAGGTTTACGATTTGGAGAGCTTGTGGTCAGAAGGGGCCGTGGTGCCTTTGGATGAGCACCTGGTGGTTCCAAACGGGGAACGAGGATGACACGTCGATGGCGAAGAGCCTTATGTGTGAGCCTTATGGTGTGCCTGCTTCACGGAGTGGGACCATGGCGCTGCTGGGCTTTGGATTTGGGCGAAGAAAAGGAATTGGGCCGTAAGCTTTTGCAGACGGTTCGAGAACATTTTCGCCTTGTTGAAGATCCTGAAGTGGCCGGATATGTGCAAGCGGTGGGTAAGCGAGTGGAGCGTGCGATAGGGCCTACCCATTACGATTACGCCTTTTTCGTCATTGACGACAACACCCCTAACGCATTCGCCATTCCTGGAGGCTATGTCTTCATCTTTCGAGGCCTCATGGAACTCATGGAATCCGAAGCCGAACTGGCGAGTATTCTGGCACATGAGCTCGCTCACGTGCAGTCCCGCCACATTCACAAGAAACTGGAAAAAGGTCGTATGCTTAGTATCGCCGCCATTGCGGGCGTTCTGGCGGGAGCTTTTCTGGGTCTGGAAAGCAATGCGGCCCAAGCCCTTGCCGTGGGAACCATGGCGGGTGTGCAAACGTTGCAATTGAAGTACAGCCGCGAGAACGAAGAAGAAGCCGACCGGTTGGGCTTTGAGTACTTGGTGTCGGCAGGCTACGATGCTCGAGCCATGGTGACCGTTATGCAAAAGATGCGGCGCATGAATTGGCAGAGCGATTCCCGCGTGCCTTCTTATCTGATGACCCATCCGGCCTTGGGGGAACGGGTGGGTTATTTGGAGCAGCTCGTGGAGCGCAAGGGATCTCGACCGTCGACCCAAAGGGTTCGAGACCCTGTGGGGGACTATCCCTTGGTGCAAGCCATTTTGCTCAGTCGCCATGCTGAGTTTGAGGCGGCTCAAAGCCGCTTTCAGGGTTGGTTGGAAGATTCAAGCCGCAAACCGGCAGCCCTCTATGGGCTTGGACGCTTGAATCTGGACAAGGGGCGCCTGAACGAGGCTTTGAATTTTCTTCGCCAAGCGGCCCTTTTCAAACCTTCAAGCGCTCTGGTGCTCACCAGCCTTGGGGAAGCTTATCATCGGCTGGGTCAGCTGGAAGAAGCGGAGAGATTCCTGCGTTCAGCTCTTGCTCTTGACTATGAATCACCCATGGTGCACTTGCGCTTAGGTCTCCTGTATCAGGAACAGGGGAAATGGAAGGAAGCTTTGCAACACTTGAAAAGGGCGGAAGAGCTGTCACCGCTTAGTAGCGAGCTGGATTATCAACTGGGGGTGGTTTACGGGCGCATGCAGGACTTGGGGCCGGCACATTATTATTTAGCCCGTTATGCCATGAGGCGTGGGGAGGTGAAACTGGTGGCGTTTCACTTGGAAAAAGCCAAGAGTTACCTGCCGGCCTCTGATGAGCGTCTTCGAGAACTGGAACGGTGGCTTAAAGAGGCGAAGAAATCCCCCCGTGGTTCCTAAGTGCCTTGGATCCGCATTGTGGAGGGCTGGGACGAGGTGATGGTTTGAAGGATGGCTTCGTGGGCGGCGGAGCTGTGGAAGGGTCGAGACACTCGGCCTTGTGTGGTGATTTTGAGTGTTGGGTGTGACGTCCCTGCGGGTTGTCGGGACGGACCCGAGTGTCCGCCCCAAAGGATTGTCGTGCCTGAACGGCCCGGGGGCGGACCCATGGGTCCGGACCTATAGGGGTCAATCAAGAGGGAGGGTTTTGAGCCAACCCTGCGGGTGGACCTAGGGGTATGTTTGAGAACGAATGACTCCGAGGGAGCGCGGGCGTCCCGCCCGCACAAATGACGGGCGAGAGGTCGCATTCCAAGAAAAAACACAGTTTCGGGCTTGTAGGGGCCAGGCGCGACCTCGCTCCTATCTTGAAATGGCATTAAAAACCATGGTGTCGCGAGTTCTCGGACACGATCCCGGAAAAGTTCGGTGGGCTTTGGGTTTCCTGCGACGACTTCGACCTTTCCCTTCACGAGCAACTTCTTGACGATCTTGGAAAAGCAGTGCTACACATGCACCCTACATCTTAGGGGGAAGTGTGACATGGCATCGAGCCTCGACCCAACCAAAGGGTCTTGGGCGTGAAGGAGGGACCCATGAAAATTTTGGTCAGTGACAACCTGTCGGAGTCGGGCATTGAAAAGCTCAAGGCTGTTCCCGGTTTTGAGGTGGAAGTGAACACGAGCCTGACCCATGAAGAGCTGGTCAGCATTATTAAAGAATACGATGCCTTAATTATTCGCAGTGCCACCAAGGTGACGCGGGACGTGATTGAAGCCGCCGACAACTTGAAGGTCATCGGAAGAGCCGGTATCGGGTTGGATAACGTGGACATTCCTGCGGCGACCAAGCGCGGCATCGTGGTCATGAACACGCCGGAGGGGAACGTGATCACGACCGCCGAACACACCATCGCCATGCTTATGGCCTTGTCCCGTAATATTCCTCAGGCCAACAAATCCATGAAGGAAGGCAAATGGGAAAAGAAAAAATTTCGAGGCAAGGAAGTCTTCAATAAGACTCTGGGCGTGGTGGGGATTGGGCGTATCGGCCGTGTCGTGGCGGATCGGGCCAAGGGACTGAAGATGAACGTGATTGCCTTTGACCCTTACATCAACGAAGAAACCATTCGAAAGTTGGGGGTGGAGGCTGTCAGTTTCGATGATCTGCTCGCTCGAGCTGATTACATTACGGTGCACACGCCCATGACCCAGGAGACCCGGAACCTCATCAACAAAGAAGCCTTCAAGAAAATGAAGCCAGGTGTCTTCATCATTAACTGTGCCCGTGGAGGTATCGTCAACGAGCAGGATCTTTATGAAGCGATTCAGGAAGGAATTGTGGCCGGTGCGGCCTTAGATGTGTTTGTGGAAGAACCCCCGAAGAACAATCCTTTGTTGGAACTGGACAAGGTGATCGCCACACCGCATTTGGGAGCATCCACGGATGAAGCTCAGGAAAACGTGGCCTTGGCCGTGGCCGACCAGGTTATTGATTACTTGCTCAACGGAACCATTCGAAACGCGGTCAACGCCCCGGCCATTGACGGAGAGGTTTTGGCCACCATGCGGCCGTACCTCGAGCTTTCCGAAAAACTGGGGTGCCTCGTGCAGCAGATCACACGGGGAGCGCCGCAGGAGATTTCCATCGAATACGTGGGCGATGTGTGCCAGTTGAAAGACACCAAACCGCTCACCATTTCGGTGCTCAAAGGGATTCTGACACCCATGTTGGGCGAACAGGTCAATTTCGTCAACGCTCCGATCCATGCCAAAGAGCGGGGCATTCGTGTCACAGAGAGTCTGCGCGCGGAGGCCGAAGATTTTACAAACCTTATCAGCATCTACATGAAGACGTCCCAAGACGAAAACCTGGTGGCGGGAACCATTTTCGGCAAGAAAGATGTGCGGTTGGTACGCATCAACGATTTTCGCCTAGAAGCCGCCATGGAAGGGCACCTGGTGCTCATCTACAACATCGATACGCCAGGTACCATCGGTGCCATCGGCACATGTCTGGGGCGGCACAATATCAATATTTCTATGATGGATGTGGGGCAGGTGTTGGAGCGAGGTCAAAACATTATTTTGTTGCGAACCGATACCCCCGTGCCACCGGAAGTGGTCAAGGAACTGCTCTCATTGGAGAACGTCAACATCGTGCAGATTTTGGAACTTTAGCCGAGTGACGGAGGACCTATGGAAGAGCAGCAAAAGAAAGGCTTTGTCGTTCGGGACCGGCGAAAAATCGTCCTGGATGACATAGAGTCCAAAGAAACGGAGGCTTCCGCCAAGAAAACGGCTGAAGAAACGGAACCGCAGAAACCGCAGGAGCCTTCCTCCCAGGAAAAGGCGAAGACGGAGGCGGACCAAGCCGGGCGCAAGACTGAAAGCATCGGCACCTATCCTCAGGTGACCTTTTCCACCTTTGTTTTTTCGCTGAGTTCCTCGGCATTGGTGCATTTGGGGGAGGTTCCCGATCCGAGTACCCAGAAAGTGGAAAAGGACCTTCCCTTAGCCAAGCAGATCATTGACACTCTGGCGATGCTCCAGGAAAAAACCAAGGGCAACCTGGACAAGGACGAGGAGCAATTGCTTCAGACGGTGCTCTATGATCTACGGCTGCGCTTCGTCAAGCAATGCGGCTCGTAGCCACCGGATTGAAGAAAGATCCTTAAGCGGCGTCGTGGATCGGGCGTACAGGCTGCGCCCCCTCGACGCCGGTTTCACCCCCTAGGCCATACCGGCAAGCCATGCGAACATCCTTACCCTAAAAAATCTCTACCTTTTCATGCTTTCCTTTCAAGCCACGGGCCTTGGCCCGGTGCTCAGAGGGCGTTTACCACAAGGAACAGTTTCATGAAGGTGACGGTGACGGCGTGCGCAAAGATCAATTTATGGCTTGAAGTGATTCGAAAACGGCCTGACGGCTACCATGACCTTTCCAGCCTCATGCTTCCGATAGGCATACATGATCGCCTAATGATCGAGACGGGTTCGAAAGGGTTTCACTTGTCCTGCACGCATCCCGACGTTCCTACAGATGATCGAAATCTGGTATGGCGTGCGGCCGATGCCTTTTTTGATCGATCTGGATGGTCTATTGGATTGCACGTGCATCTGGTGAAAGAAATTCCTGTAGGAGCCGGCTTGGGGGGAGGCAGTGCCGATGCGGCGGCTTTGCTTACCTTTCTCAACACTCTCGCCCCGAGTCCCCTAAGCGACCAAGACCTCCATGAGCTTGCCCGAGGGCTTGGGGCGGATGTGCCGTTTTTTCTGCTGGGTCGTCCGGCTTTGGCCATGGGCGTCGGGGATCAATTGCAGCCTGTCTTCGGCGTGCCTCAGTATCCTCTGCTTTTGGTGAAGCCTTCCTATGCCGTGTCTACCGCCTGGGCTTACGGGAGTTTGAAGTTGACAAGGGGGTGCAGTCGCATTAAGATCGACACGCTGTTGGCCTGCCCTCTCAACCCGGCGTCATGTCTGGAGAATGATTTGGAAAGCGTGGTCACGCAAGCCTATCCGGACGTTGCCGCCATCAAAGGGTGGTTGCTGCGCAACGGGGCCGTAGGGGCGCTCATGACGGGGAGCGGTCCTACGGTTTTTGGCATCTTTGAAACCATGGATCAAGCCATGGTCGCCGCCAAGCGGATGCCGGATTCGTGGCGTCGATACTGGTGGGCGGTCACCACCACGCTTCAGGGTCCGCCGTCTTAAGGCGAGGGTCACGCCTCCGCCTGTTGGGGTGTCGCCAAGGGGTAAGGCACGGGTCTTTGGAACCCGCATTCGGAGGTTCGAATCCTCCCACCCCAGCCAACAATGTGGTGAAAAGGAAGGCCGAAGATGCCCAGGGCCTGGTGCGGGGAGAGGTCAGGCGGCGGACGAAGGATCGGCGCTATGGGGGACGGGTCGGAGGAGCATGCGCAGTCGGATGAAGGTGTTTGCCGGGTCGTCCAACCCGACACTGGCAGAAAGTGTCTGCCGCCATTTGGGCCTGTCCTTGGGCAAAGCCTTGGTGACGCGGTTCTCCGACGGGGAGATTCGTGTCGAAATCGGAGAAAATGTTCGAGGGGTAGACGCATTCATCATCCAGTCCACGTGCCGACCGGTCCATGACCACCTGATGGAGCTTCTGCTCATGGTGGATGCCCTTAGAAGGGCGTCGGCGCAGCGGATCAATGCGGTCATTCCCTATTACGGGTATGGGCGAAGAGATCAAAAGGACAAGCCTCGAGTGCCTATTACCGCCAAAATGGTGGCCAATCTTTTGAGTGCCGCCGGTGTGGATCGAGTGGTGTCCTGTTCGTTGCATGCCGGGCAGATTCAAGGTTTTTTTCGCCTGCCCGTGGACGATATTCCAGGGCATTGTTTCGTTATGGATAAGATTCAAAGGGAAGTGACCCAGAACAGCGTAGTGGTAGCCCCTGACGCCGCAGGGGTGGCGCGGGCACGCGTTTTGGCTGAAAAACTGGGACTGCCCTTGGCCATCATTCATCAGGAGAATGAAACGGGACAAAGAGACCCCGTGGTGGTGGGCGATGTCAAGGACCGATCCGTCATCATCTACGATGACATGGTGGACACGGGAACAAAGGTCTGTGCGGCGGCACAGGCCGTTAAGGCCTTCGGGGCCCGGGAAGCGTCGGCTTTCTGTGTTCATGGGGTGCTGTCCTCGGGAGCTGTAGAGCGCATCGAGGCGTCGCCGCTTCGGCGATTGGTGGTGACCGACACCATCCCTTTGGAAAAAAAAACGGCGGCATCCTCGAAAATCGAAACGGTCAGTGTGGCGCCCCTTTTGGCTCAGGTGATGGATCATATTCATCGAGATGAATCGGTAAGCCGCCTCTTTCCTTAGCGGTGCGATCCTCGATGCATCTTTCATGTGGAGGCGATAAATGGCGATGTTGGAGTTGTCGGCGAAGGTTCGAACACAAACAGGAAAAGGTCCTGCCAGGCGGCTGCGTCAAAGAGAATGGGTTCCGGCCGTGTGCTACGGACCGAAAACCCCTCCCCTTCCCCTATCTGTTCCCTTGAACCAGTTGCTCAAGTGCTTGCAGGATATGGGTGAAGAAACCCGGTTGATCCCTTTGGTGGTGGATGAGGGGGGTAAGCAGACCACCAAAAAGGTCATTATTCGCGAAGTTCAGAGGCATCCGTACAAGCGGCGGGTGATTCATGTGGACTTTCATGAAGTGGCGCTCGATATGCCCATAACCGCCGATGTGCCTTTGGAAATCGTGGGCACCCCTGTAGGTGTCACGGAAGGGGGTATGCTCAACCAGATTCGCTACAGCCTTTCGGTACGTTGCCTTCCTACGGAAATTCCAGAGAAAATCACGCTGGATGTGAGCCATCTTGGCAAAGGGGAATCGTTGCATGTTTCGGATCTTCGGGGAAAGTATCCCTTTGAGATCTTGGACGAGGACAGTTATACTGTGCTGACCGTGGCAGCTCCAGAATCGGAAGAAGCGCCTGAAGAACTGGAATCATCAACAGAAGGGGGAGAGGAGGTGACAAAGGCGTAGGTGGTTGAAGGGGGTTTCTGCCCGAAGACCGAGGGCCGAAAGACTTCCACCGTGGCACAGATTCGCGTCGTGGTCGGGCTGGGCAATCCCGGCCGTCGCTACGAGGGCACGCGGCACAATGCGGGGTTCGCCGTGGTGGACGCTTTGGCTTCAGGCTACGGCGTTAGTCTTCAGGAGCGGAAGTTTTCGGCGCAGTGGGCGGAAGGCTTGGTGGCGGGACAGAGGGTCCTTTTCATCAAGCCGACAACGTACATGAATCGAAGCGGAGAAGCCGTCGAGACCATGCTTCAGTATTTTAAGATTCCGCATTCTCAGATGCTTGTGGTTCACGACGATCTGGACCTGCCCTTGGGGCGTCTGAAGATCGTGCGCCAGGGGGGTGCGGGAGGTCATCGAGGGGTGGCGTCCATTATGGAATGGGTGGGCGGCGGCGATTTTCCTCGTCTCAAATTGGGCATCGGGCGTCCTCGATACGGAGAAACGGTCGAGGATTTTGTTTTAAGCTCCCCATATGAAGATGAGCGGGACCGATTCGATCGCATGGTGGCCTACGGCGCCGAGGCGGCTCGAGCCGTCTTGGAAGAGGGCGTGGATGCGGCCATGAACCTCTACAATCAGAGGAAGGCAGCGGATATGACGCTCACGCGGGCGGAAACGCAGCAGTAAATTTTTTTGGCCTGTCAAGTTAAATTTTGCACAAGGTAAAGGAGGATGGGAGCATGCTCAACTACACGATCTATGCACCGATCTTTGGCGTGGTTGGATTCTTGTTGGCTTTTATGATCTTCCTCTGGGTCAAGAAGCAGCCCCCCGGCACGGAAAAGATGCAGGAACTTGAGGAAATGATTCACGTGGGAGCCATGGCCTTTCTTAAGACCGAATACTCGGTCCTGCTCATCTTTATCGCCGTGGTGGCCGGTCTTCTCTATTTCGGTGTGAATCCGCAGACGGCCTACTGCTTCCTGGGTGGTGCGACCTGCTCGATCATTGCCGGTTTTACGGGCATGACCGCGGCGACTCGCGGCAATTCCAGGACCGCTTGGGCGGCCAATCAGTGGGGTCAGGCCAAGGCCTTGACCGTATCCTATTTCTCGGGTTCGGTTATGGGGCTTTCCGTGGCCGGCCTTGGGCTTTTGGGTGTCGGCGTGGCGTACTATTTCTTTGGTGGAGATCCTGAGACGGCCAACTACATCAACGGTTTTGCCATGGGTGCCAGCTCCATCGCTCTGTTTGCTCGTATGGGAGGCGGTATCTACACCAAAGCGGCCGACGTGGGCGCCGACCTGGTGGGCAAAGTGGAAGCCGGTATTCCGGAAGATGACCCGCGTAACCCCGGTGTCATTGCGGATAACGTCGGCGACAACGTGGGCGACATCGCAGGCATGGGCGCTGATATTTTTGAGTCCTATGTGGGCTCCATCATCGCGACCATCGCCATTGCCGCCACCATGCCACAGGAAATGCTCCAGGGTGCGGACCGGGCGGCTTATATGGCCATGCCCCTTTTGGTGGTCATGGGCGGATTGATTGCTTCGGCGCTGGGTGTTTTCAGCTTGAAGGCCATGAGCGGCATGAACCCCCAGAGCGCCCTGCGTTATACGACCTTTGTGGCGGCCATTGCTTTTGTAGGCATCACCTATTACATCGACAAAGCGCTTGGATTGCCCATGGGTGTTTTCTATGCCGTGGTGAGCGGTCTCGTGGTGGGTATCATCATCGGGCTTTTGGCGGAATACTATACCTCCATGGCACCGGTCAGAAAGATTGCGGCGCAGTCTGAAACGGGTCCGGCCACGGTGATCATTGCGGGTCTGGCCGTGGGTATGGAAAGTGTGGCTTTGCCGGTTATCGGTATCTGTGCGGCGACCTACATTGCCTATGTGACGGGCGGGATCTACGGCATCGGTATTTCGGCGGTGGGTATGCTGGCCACGGTTGGTGCCACCATGACTGTGGACGCCTATGGACCTATCGCCGACAACGCCGGCGGCATCTCGGAAATGGCGGAACTGGGTCCTGAAACCCGCGCCATCACCGACAGTCTGGATGCTCTTGGAAACACCACAGCGGCCATCGGTAAAGGTTTTGCCATCGGCGCCGCGGCCCTGACCGCCGTGGCTCTGTTCCAGGCTTTCGCTCAGGCGGCCAAGCTGACCAGCATCGACATCACAAATCCCTACGTGACCATCGGCGCTTTGATCGGCGGCATTGTGCCCTTCATCGTGGCTGCTTTGACCATGACGGCCGTGGGTGATGCCGCGTTTGACATGGTGGAAGAAATTCGTCGTCAGTTCCGTGAAATTCCGGGCCTGATGGAAGGCAAGGGCAAGCCCGATCCGGCACGCTGCGTGGCCATTGCCACCAAAGGCGCCATTCGCCGCATGATGGCACCGGGTCTTGTGGGTGTTACGGTTCCCGTGGTCGTGGGCTTCCTCATTGGCCCGGAGGCTCTGGGTGGCACCCTTCTCGGCTGCACCATAAGCGGTGTGATGCTGGCTCTGTTCATGGCCAACGGCGGCGGTGCTTGGGACAATGCCAAGAAGTACATTGAAAAGGGCCATTTCGGCGGCAAAGGTTCCGACAATCACAAAGCGGCTGTCGTGGGCGATACCGTCGGCGACCCGTTCAAGGATACTTCCGGCCCGACCATGAACATTCTTATCAAGCTTGTGTCGGTCATTTCGCTGGTCATCGCTCCTTTGCTCATCCGCTAAGAGCCGATCAGGCCTTGTGAACGAAAGGGCCCCCGAATTTTTGGGGGCCCTTTTCAAGGTTTTGAAACCTTCGGCGCCATCGACTCCAACCTGCGTTCCGACCTCGGTTTGCCCTTTGCAGTGCCATCTCAAGGTGTTATTATTTTAAAACTTATGGGTGCTTAGGCCCGCCGAAAGGGCCCCTTTGCTCAGACCGTCTCTTACAGAGCGCTCCACGTTGGAAAGAGACAGGGAGGTCAGGATGTTTAAGGTCGGGGATCTTGCCGTGTATCCGGCGCATGGCGTCGGCAAAATTGAAGCCATTGAAACCAAGTCCATCGGCGGTCATTCCCAAGACTTCTACATCATGCGCATCCTGGAAAACGACATGAAGATCATGATTCCGGTCCAGAACGCGCAGGTGGTCGGACTGCGCCGGCTCATCAGTGTGGATGAGGTCCACCAAGTCTACGAAATTCTACGCCGCCGAGAGATCTCGGTCAATTCCACCACTTGGAACAGGCGCTATCGAGAATACATGGAAAAAATCAAAACAGGCTCCATTTACGAACTGGCGGAGGTGCTTCGGGATCTGACCGTGCTTCAAAGCGACAAGGAATTGAGCTTTGGGGAACGCAAGATGCTGGAAACAGCTCGAGCGCTTCTGGTGACGGAAGTGGCCATGGCGAGAGGGGCTCAGGAAAGCCAGATTGCCTGTGAAATCGATGAGATTCTTCGATAGATGATTGCCTGGGTTTTTTCGGGCAGCCTGAGATCATGAACTGCCATGGCCAATGATTTGTGCGCTCATCGGGGAAGGGGGAGATGAGGACGTCTTTTGATTCTCGAGACGTGAAGCGCAGCAATGGGGAGGTCCTGAAGTCTTAGGCCTTTTATCAGGAAAGGGGGTGAGACATGTGGCTTGGGCCAGTCTGATGACCAAGATTGCCCTGATTGTGGTGTGCAGTGTGGGAGGTTATCTCATTGCCGGTCAGATTGAACGGCTCGCCGCCTATGGATGGGCCCCGTGGGCCGGCGTCGGTGTAGGATTTTGTTTCGCCCTCTTTGCTATCTGGTTGGTTAAGACCGTTCGGCGTTTGCCCATAAAGGTGCTTGTGGGGGGAACCCTAGGGCTGGTGACGGGATTGCTCATTGTCAAGCTGCTGAGCTTCGCTTTCATTGGCATCGAGAATACCACCATTCGTGTTGCCAGTTCTGTGGTTTTGGTATGCATCTTTGGTTATGTGGGCATCGTGGTAGGAAGTATCAAGATTGAAGAACTGGGTTGGCCCAGTTGGCAGTTTTTTCAAAGGTCCGTGGCGGGGCGAGGCACTTCGCTCAAGATTTTGGACACCAGCGCCATTATTGATGGGCGCATCGTCGACATTCTTCAAGCCGGCTTTTTAGAAGGAACCTTAGTCATTCCGGAATTCGTGCTTCAAGAACTTCAACATATCGCCGACAGCACCGACCCATCCCGAAAACTTCGGGGTCGAAGGGGCTTGGACATGCTGAAAAAATTGCAGGAAGAGGAATTGGCGGAGATTCGCATTGAAAGGCAGGATTTTCCTCACCTCACCGAAGTGGACACCAAACTGACGGCGCTGGCCGTGCGCCTGAATGCCTGCATTGTGACCAATGACTATAACTTGTCCAAAGTCGCCGAAGTGCAGGGAATCAGAGTGCTTAACATTAATCGCCTGGCCAGTGCGTTGCGACCTGTGGTGCTTCCTGGCGAGGTGTTACGTCTTCAGATTCTTAAGGAGGGTAAAGAAGAAGGCCAGGGGATTGCTTACTTGGAAGACGGCACCATGGTGGTGGTGGAAAATGCTGCCAAGCTTTTGGGGCAGGAAGTGGAAGCTTCCGTGACAAGCATTCTGCAGACCACCGGAGGTCGAATGATCTTTACCACGTTAAAGCCGTCCGAATCGGGAAGGCGTCACTAGTTGCCTCATGACCAGATCGAAAACAGAAAAGAGATTCTTTCACATTCAGGCGCCGGACAAGGGACGGCGCCTGGATGTTTTTTTGAGCGCTCAGGACCCTGAACGTTCTCGGTCTCAGTACAAGAAATGGATTGAAGCAGGCCTTGTTTTGGTCAACGGACAAAAGGTCAAGCCCGCTTATGTGTTGCAAGAAAACGATAAGGTTTCCGTCGACAGCTTCGATTTCGACGATGCTTCAGAGATCATTGCGGAATCCATGCCCTTGGACGTGCTCTTTGAAGACGACGATTTGATCGTCGTGAACAAGCCCGCGGGCCTGGTGGTGCATCCCGGAGCCGGTCATCGGACGGGGACCCTCGTGCATGGACTTCTCGCGCATTGCCCTCGACTGACGACCCAGGGGGCGCCGTTGCGTCCTGGAATTGTGCACCGATTAGACCAGGAAACGTCCGGGGTTCTGGTGGTGGCCAAAAGTGACACGGCGTATCTCCGTCTCATTGAACAGTTCAAGAGGCATGAAGTACAAAAGGCTTATCTCGCCTATGTGTACGGGAAACCCAGTCCCTCTTCGGGACGATTGCACACCCTTATCGGCCGCCATGAGGTCTACAGGAAAAAGATGGCCGTGGTGGATCGCCTGGGTAAGGAAGCCATCACCCTCTACCAGGTGCGCCGAAGTTGGCAAGATGCCGTTTCTCTTCTGGAAGTACGTATCCTCACAGGACGAACCCATCAGATTCGAGTGCACTGTCAAGCGATGGGCCATCCTGTGCTGGGGGATGGAACCTATGGGGGCGGACGAAGACGAGCGCAACAGGTCCCCAGCGTTGAGATTCGAGCGGCTGTTTATGCCCATGCGCATCGCACCATGCTTCATGCCTGGCGTTTGACCCTCACCCACCCGCGACAGGGAACCTCCATGGAGTTCGAAGCGCCGGTCCCGAAAGATTTTCAGGATCTCTGGAACGCGCTGCAGGAAGCCGTGGCGTCGAAATCGGGTGCGTCGTCGTGAAGGCGTGAAATGGTGGAGTGCTGTCGTTTTCGTTGACAAGACTGCCGGAAAAAGATTTTTTAGGGGGACAGAAAAGCCCAAGAAAAGGAGACAAGAGGTTCATGGCGGAAAATCGACTCATTCATGCCTTTCAAAAAAACGCTCTTGAAGAGATTCGAGTGTCCCTTAATGTTTTTCGCGGCAAGGAGTACATTGATATTCGCGTTTTTTATAAAGGCGACGACGGCGAGTATCATCCTTCCAAAAAGGGTGTAACCCTTTCCCCGGAACTTCTTCCTGATCTTCAAGAGGCCGTGAAGAAGTTGGAGGAAGCCCTCGAGGTCTAAATGCCCGCGGACTCCAGCACGCATCGCAGCCATTTTGTCTGGTGCCTCAAGGAGGAGCGCTACGTTCCTCTGCTGCGATGTCTGACATGCCGACTGTCCTGTGACGTTTCCTTTTCCAAAGCCGCGGATCTGCATGCAGCTCAGTGGGTGGCGGCTGGAAAAATCAAGGAGGCCTATACCATGAAAGCCAAGGCTCGACCTCAGGCGGTTCAGGAACAAAGTTCATCACGTTTCTTCATTGTGGAAAATGGAACGGTTCGGGATTTGGAGCCGCAGGAATACAGCCGAGCCCCAGTGTATGAAACCGTGGGGAGCTACGCCGTGGAACGGCGGTTCGTCAAACCCGAAGGAAAGGTGGACATCGTCTACGAAGGAAAGAAACCACCTCAGCAGACCGTCCCTGTGCTCGTCTCAAACAACGGCACCGCGACGGTGCTTGAATCATGGAAGGATCTGGAGACCCACCCGGAAAGCCTCATGGAAGTCAAAGAAGTGCGCGTTGCCAGGGCCGTCAAACAAGTCTTTGTTCTCAAACCGCTCTGGGACTAACCCAAACCCTACGAACCTGTCGAATCATGAAATGGAGCGCCCGTGCGCGTGACACTTATCCTTCTTGAAAAGGCATCGCTTGGAACAGCTTATCTCGAGTTCTCGGACAAGATCCTTGACGGGGCCAACAGTGCCCCTGCCATTGAGGGACTGTAGGGGCGGAGCTCCGTGTGCGTCCATAACCGACCACGTGCCCTGAGAGGGTTCAAAACCCCAAATAGGCTTCGCGCACCTTCGGATCTTTCTCCAAATCTTGGCTGGATCCATGTTGGACGATGCGCCCCCCTTCGAGAACGTAACAGTAATGGGCGAGACGAAGGGTCTGATGGACGTTTTGTTCCACGATGAGGATGGTCAATCCCATGTGGTTCAGTTCCTTTACCACCCGAAAGATTTCATGCACAAGAATGGGTGCCAATCCAAGGCTTGGTTCGTCGAGCATAATGAGAGTGGGGTCTTGCATGAGACCGCGGCCGATGGCCAGCATCTGCTGTTCCCCACCCGAGAGGGTTTCCGCGATTTGATTTCGTCGTTCGGCAAGTCTTGGAAACAGCTCGTAAACCCGCTTCAGGTTTCGAGTGCGTTTTTCTTTAGCCCGTTTTAAATATGCTCCCAAAATCAGATTTTCTTCTACTGTCATCTTGGGAAACAGCTGTCGACCCTCTGGAATAAGGGTGATCCCCTGAGCTACCACTTCATGAACCGGCAACCCATCGATACGCCGATTCTCGTAGCGAATTTCCCCTCTGCTGACGGCCACAAGGCCGCAAAGGGTCTTGAGGGTCGTGGTCTTTCCGGCCCCGTTGGCTCCGATAAGCGCCACAATCTGGCGTTCTTGGACATTGAAGCTGATCTCCCAAAGGGCCTGAACATCCCCGTAATGGGCGGAAACGGCGTGGACGTGAAGGGCGTTCATGCGACCGACTCTCCAAGATAGGCTTCGATCACCGCGGGATTTTCAGCCACTTCTTTGGGGCTGCCTTCGGCGATCTTTTGTCCGTAATTCAACACCACCACACGATCACTGAGGTTCATGATGACCCTCATGATATGTTCGACAATCAAAATGGTCAGGCCTCGTTCCCTGAGCCGGAGAATCAACTGCACGGTCCTGTCCGCCTCCGTGGGATTGAGACCGGCGATGACTTCGTCCAGCAAAAGCAAGGTTGGCTCCAGAGCTAAGGCTTTACTGATTTCTAATCGCTTTCTGCCCGGAAGCGTGAGACTGGATGCAGGATGGTGCCCCCTGTCGGCCAGTCCCGTCAATTCCAAGATCTTCCAGGCGTGACTTTCCGCGTCTTTTCGTCGTGGATGTTTTAACAAAGAAGCGACCACCACATTGTCGAGGACCGACAAGCCGGCAAAAGGTCTGACGATTTGAAAAGTTCGCCCGATCCCCAGTTTTGCAAGCTCGTAAGGTGCCATTCCAGTAACGTCTCTACCGGCGAACTCTACGCGTCCTCGAGTTGGCCGGTAATAACCACTAATGATATTGAAAAGGGTCGTCTTTCCGGCCCCGTTTGGTCCGATGAGCCCTACGATTTCTTGACGGGCGATGTGGAAACTGACACCATTGACGGCATGCAGCCCCCCAAAGACCTTGGAAACCGAATCCACATGAAGAATCGTCTCAGGCATGGGTGTTCTCCTGGCTCTTTGGTTCACTTCCCCTCTTGGGCCATTTCAGCAGTGAAGCAGACCTTGCGGACGTAAGACTCAGGATCGATCCCCAAAGACCGTCAGGAAGAAAGACCACACTGAAAGCGATAAGAGCTCCTAAAATGATGAGGTATAGCACCTGGTAGTCTGAGAGATAGGCCCAGAAATAGGTCTTGAAGGAGAAAAGGACAACGGCTCCCAAGGCGGGTCCGATCAACGTGCCCAAGCCTCCAAAGACAGCCATGACCACAGCCTGGTCCGTGACGAGGTCTCCCAACGTGGACGCTGGGTCGATGTAGGTAATCCAGTAGGCGTAGACTCCGCCAAGGATTCCCGCAGGACAGGCCGACAAAATGAAAGCCTGAATCTTGATGCGGGTAGGGTTGAGGCCTGAGGCCATGGCACCTTCCTCGTTTTCTCGAATAGCTTTCACCTTGAGTCCAAAGGGCGCCGATTCCAGAAGGAACCACAGAATAAAGAAAACCCCGGCCGTGATCCCTAGCATGACGTAATAGAAAAACTGTGGGTGAAGAAAAGGTGGAAGCCTCATGCCGTCGGGCCCTCCAGTGATGTCCAAAATCAAGGCGATTTGCTGGACGGCTCGAGCCAAAGCCCAGGTGGCGATGGCAAAGTAAGCTCCCTTGAGGCGCAGCGTAGGAATTCCTGCCAACAAAGCGGCGAAGGCGGCCAGCACTCCTCCGGCTGCTACTGCGGCAGCGAAAGGCCATCCTGCTTTCATCATGAGAATGGCGGTCGTGTAAGCGCCGAGACCGAAAAAGGCTCCATGTCCGAAATTCAAATAGCCCGTATACCCGGCCAGCACATCCCACGTGATGGCCAGTCCGATCCACATGACGGCTTCGGTCAAGATACGCAGGTAAAACGTGTCACGCACCACCGAAGGAACTGCCGTGAGACAAAGGGTGAGCCCGAAGGCCCAAAAGACGGGCTTGCGGGGCATGGGTCAAACCCCCTTTCTAAATAGCCCTTTGGGCGAGATGAGTAGGATAATGTAAAGGATGGCAAAAACGGCCAACAGGGTGTAAGCGGGACTGAGATAAATAAGGAAAAAGGATTGAACGAAACCCAAAAGAAAAGCGGCCCACGGCACCCCGGCCAGGTAGCCCATGCCGGCCAAGACCACAACGAAAAAAGCGAAGACCGTTAAATCCGGGCCCATTTGCGCACTGATGGAAAAAATGCATCCGATGATGGTTCCCGTCATCGCACTAATGGCCACGTACAAGCCGTACACATGGGAGCTGACCTTCTTGGCGTTGATTCCCATGAGTCCCGCCGATTCCTTGTGCTGGGCCAACGCTTGAACGGCCAGCCCAAAATCCGTCTTATTCAACAGGTAATGGAGACCGAGGGTGATGGCCAAGGCGTAACACAATCCGGCCAGCCGAATAACCGGAATAGTTACAAAAAAGTCACCATGCTGAAGAAAGAAGGAACCTTCGGCAAGAGCGGACGTAATGGATCGAGAGAAGAAGCCGAAAGTGGTCAGCGCCAGCCCGCGAAACATGAGCGCCAGGCCGAAGGTGAACACAAGGCCCATCAGGACCGGGTTCCCGCGGCGTCCACTAAGCACGCGGTGAATCAGCGGCTGCAGCCAGAAGCCGATGCCGTAGAAGACCAGAAAAATCAACGGCAAGGCCAGAAAGGGCTCCCATCCGAACCACTGGTTCAAGTAATAACCCAGAAAGGCTCCCAGCATGATCCATTCCCCCACCGCAAAATCGATGATGTGCATAACCCCGTAGGCAAGGGAAAAGCCGATGGCGATGGTGATGTAGATGCCCCCGATGAGAAGGCCATCCACAATGGCTTGGGGTAAAAGCAGCATAAAGTGTTCACTCCGAGTCAATAGTTTTGAGCTGCCTCAGCTTCAGTTGCTCAAAAATTTTCAGCCAACGAGAGCCATGGAGAACTAATTTTTGTTGGCTTAACTAACTTCAAAAAAACCGACACATTTCCGTTCCCTGGTGCCGATGAGCTCGGACCATCGAGATGATCCATTAAGAAAAACTATCTTCACCGGCGTGCAGGACCTTCGCCCGTGTGAGCAAACAGGGCCGTCGGATATGCCATGCTTTGGCACGAAAAAGTTGACTGAAAGTGCATGGCAGGGCCGAAGGCGTAGCATGCTTTTCAGTGTCAAAAGGCATGCCTCTTTGAGGGCGTTGGGGACGCACAAAGTCTAGCCTATGTCTCCGTGCGTCCCACACCTCGGTTCGGCGAACGTGCTAGCGTTCTTTCCAGGGCTTTAGAGGGTATATGGCCGGGGTTTCCATGTGTTGCTTAGGTCCCACGATCCTCGCATGCCCTTGCTGAATTTGCACGGTAAGAGGCGAGAGTCCGATGTTGGCGTGGTAGAATTCCCCCTCCTCAGCAAAATTGATCTTGCCGTAGAAGGTATCGATATCGAGCTCCTCCAAGGCCTTGACCAGAGCTTCACGTTTTTCTTCAGAAAGCGGCGGAGCCGCCTGAATCTTTTGAAGTGCCGCCTGAAACGCTATGCCTGCTGCAGAGCAGCCTGCCTGCGTGTAGTCGGCGGGCACATTGAACGCTTTCAAGGCTGCCTGAGCATAGGTGGGGGCATCAGGCCATAGCAAAGACCCATGGGTCTTGAGGCTTCCTGTCCAGACCGAGCCACCGAAAACTCCTTCCGCGTCCTTTCCCAACGCCTCTACAAAGGCTGGTTCTGTGACTCCGTAATGCATCAGAAGCGCCTTTGGCGTGTAGTTGATTTGGCGCAGAGCTTTGACCAAGTTGATAAGCTCCTCGTCATGGCCGCCAAAAGCGATAAGGTCCGGACGTGTGGCTTTAGCTACAGACATGTAAGGCGTGAGGTCCTGCCCTGCCGGGACGATATCGAATTTTAAAACCTTCATGCCGTATGCTTCCGCCGCTGCCTTGAAGGCTTCCGCCGTTGCTTTGGAAAAGGCGTCGTTAGATCCCAAGATGAAGGCCGTTTTCGGCGCTGGGTTTAAAGCCATAAGTGTTTCGATGGGCATGGAACCCGTGTAATTAACGGGGGGAATGGTCCCAAAAGTGTAGCGGAATTTCTGACGCCAAATGAGCGGCGATTCCGCAGAGCCGGTGATCATGGGAATACGGTACTTTTCCAATACCGGGGCACAGGCCAAAGTGACGCCGGAAGCGTACGGACCGAGCACAAAGTCCACTTTTTCCTGGGTCGCCAAGCGTTCTGCTGCAGAGGCACCTACAGAGGGTTCCGACTGATCATCAGCATAAAAGAGCTTTACGGCGTATTTCTTTCCGCCGATTTCAATACCGCCTTGCTCATTGACGGCTTGAGCCCAAAGATCATAGCCCCTTTTGGTCACATTACCGCCAGTGGCGAGGTCTCCCGAAAGGGAAGTGATAACGCCTACTTTGTAATGATCACGGGCTTCCTCGGCACCCGCCAAGCCGACCCATACCGAAACCACGACCAAACACAGTAACAAAAATCTTTTCATGTGTGCCTCCCAAGCCTTGAACGTTATACCTTTTCTGCCATGCCACCACGGGAAACCTCGACAGATTATGCAACATTCGTACCGGTGTTTGAAGGACCGGTGCTTCAAGCATTTTTTCTCTTCACGGGTTTGCCGCCCTTTCTTTGGCAGGTTGAGAGTCGATGCGTTTATGCATAGAATTGTTCATGGAGAGAACCGGGTCTGTGTGAAGACCGTACTTTTTGATTTTTCGAGAGACGGTGGACTGATTGACGCCCAATTTTCGCGCCACGGCCCACTGGCTTCCGTAGCTTTCGAGAGCTTGCCTGAGAATGCACCGCTCTGCGGAGGCCATCAGCTCAGATAGAGTGGCTCCCTCCAAGGGGACCATGGGGGTGACCTGTTTGGGGTCGGAATGGGCCGTAACGTTTCTGGGTAAGTCTTCCAGACGAATGGGGTTATGATCGCACATCACGGCCAAGCGCTCGCACAGGTTAACCAATTCCCGAACGTTTCCCGGAAAATCGTAAGAGATGAGCGCATCGGCCGCCGTTCGGCTTAAGCGCAAGGTCGGTTTTTGCAGCTTGGTACAAAAACGTTCCAGGTAATGCTGAAGCATGGGAAAGATGCATTCCTTACGATCCCTCAGAGGGGGGATCCATAGGGGGATGACGTTGAGTCGGTAATAAAGATCCTTCCGGAATTCACCGCGTTGTACCATGGTGGCCAAATCTCGGTTTGTTGCGGCCAGAATGCGCACATCCAATTTGCGGCTTGTGGTTCCTCCAATACGCGTGATGCGGCCGTCTTCCAAGAACCGCAAAAGTTTAACTTGAGAATTCAAGGGTAATTCCGAGACTTCATCGAGTAGTAAGGTCCCGCCGTCCGCCGCTTCAAAATAACCTGGCTTTCCACTGTGCCGAGCGCCGGTAAAGGCGCCCCGTTCATAGCCGAACAATTCCGCTTCAATGAGGGTTTCCGGAATGGCGCCGCAATTGATGCGGATCATGGGATGCTGGGATCGTGGAGAAAACTTGTGAATCAGTTCGGCGATCAAGCCTTTGCCCACACCCGATTCCCCGTGAAGAAGGACCGTAGAATCCACGGCGCTGACCTTAAAGGCTTGATGCAAGACATTCACCATGGAGGGACTGCGGGCGATGATTTGTTGGTCTTGAAGATGTTCCAGCTGCATGTCCAGAATTTGGTTTTTGTACTGGTCTTTGAGAGCCTTTTCCCGTTCGAGGGATTGATAGAGGGCGTCAATTTCGGTGATGTCTCGTTCGTTGACCACGATAAGGGACAAGCGGCCTTGAGGATCTAAGACCGGGTTTCCCGTGAGCATCAGCTTTCGGCCGCTTCGAGTATTTTGCAAAAGGTTGACGATTTGGCCCGTGCGGATGACTTCCAATGTGGCGGAACAGTCCACCAACCCCTCTTCCACGAGTTCGCGCATATTTCGACCCACCACATCCTGCGCCTTAAGGCCGTTGAGGCGTTCTGAGGCACGGTTGATGCGAAGCACGGTGCCTTGAGCGTCCGAGATCCATAGGCCGTCGGCGGAGGAGTCGATGATGGCGTCCAGTTCCCGCGAAAGCGTTGGAAATGCCAGAAGAGATCGAGTGATTTCGTCCAATTCGACGTCGTCTTTGAACTGACAGAGCACAACGGGTCCTAGAGGACTTTCTGTGAAGTATTGCAGATGCACCAAGTAACGACGGGTCAGGTTTTCTTGAAAGAAACCGTACCGTACGGAACCATCCTTGATAGCCAAAAAAACTTGACTCCACAGATGAGGAAAAGCCTTTTTGAGATCATCTCCTGGCATAAGGTTCAAAAGTTTACGGCCGGCTCGGTTGACGAAGGTGATAATGCCTGTAGGTTGCATGAGAAAGAGTGGTTGCATGATATCCAGAAGCCAAGGTGCCGGATCTTTTTGGATAAGTATCCCATCCTTTTCAGGCAAAGAATCTGGGGTTTGGGTTTTCCTCGATGTATGTTTCACGTCGGCCTCCATCGTTCAAGATAGAATGTGCCCTTTGGAATCCTCCTCGCGTATGCGGTAACGCATAGCTTATGCCATGGCGCATGGTCAAGAGCGCTCCTTTCCAAAAATGGGCTTGTCTCAGTCGTTCATGCGGAAAAACCGGGAACCCAGCAGACGGCTCGTTATCAGACCTCCTGCTTTGTGCCTTCAGGAGGTGACCAACCCTTATTGGCAAAAAGGCCGCAAAGTGGCTTGTGTGAGAATCTTCCTTTCCAGGAGCCTGTCCGAGAAAGCATTTGTCCTTGGGAGCGAGGGCGTCCCGCTCACACAGATGGCGGCCAAAGGCCCGTTGTCCCAGGAAAACAAAGGGTTTGAGGCGTAAGGGCACGGCGCGCCGTGCCCTTACGTCTTTGCCTGCAATGGCTCATTCTAAGTTTTCGCACCCGCTCCTAGTGCTTCATTGACAACAGTGGGAATGAGTTATTGATCTGGTTTGGTATGTTCCTTGTTATTACACAAGTCCGGTGCGCGTGACCTTGGTCCGATCCTTCACGAAGAAAGGAGTTTGCAAATGACAGTCTCGAGTAGTGGTTTGTTGGAGCGAAGAAATCGAAATGTGCCTCAAGGGCCCTTTCACGTGACGTCGGCCTTTATCAAAGAAGCTCGAGGAGCCGTGTTGATCGATGTGGACGGCAGGGAGCTTATTGATTTTGCAGGGGGTATCGGGGTGATGAATGTGGGCCACTCCCACCCCAAAGTGGTGGCCGCTTTGCAAGACCAGGCGGAAAAATTTACCCACACCTGTTTTCACGTGGCCATGTACGAGCCGTACGTGGCCTTGGCCGAAAAATTGAACGCTTTAGCTCCAGGCGATTTTCCTAAGATGACGCTCTTTGCCAACAGTGGTGCGGAAGCCGTTGAAAACGCGGTTAAGATCGCCCGATATGCCACGCAAAGGCCGGCCATCATCTGTTTTGAAAACGGTTTTCATGGCCGAACCCTTCTGACCATGACACTCACCAGCAAAATAAAGCCTTACAAATTGGGCTTTGGCCCTTTTGCTCCTGAAGTTTATCGCATGCCGTTCGCGTACTGTTACAGGTGCCCGTTTCATTTAAAGTATCCTAGCTGTGATGTGGCCTGTGCCGATTACCTTGAAGAATTTTTCATTTCCCATGTGGCGGCGGAAAGCACGGCGGCGGTCATCGCTGAACCCATTCAAGGGGAAGGAGGCTTTGTCACGCCGCCACCGGAGTATTTCAAGAAACTTCAAGCTATCTGTCAAAAATACGGGATCGTGCTTATTATTGATGAAGTGCAATCGGCCATGGGTCGAACCGGAAAACTTTTTGCCATTGAGCATTGGGGGATCAGCCCTGATGTGATAACGCTTGCCAAGAGTCTGGCGGCAGGAATGCCCTTGAGTGCTGTGGTGGGGCGGGCCGAGCTTATGAACAAACCCCATGTGGGAGGCTTAGGGGGCACCTACGGCGGCAATCCCTTGGGGTGTCGAGCGGGTTTGGCTGTTTTAGAGATTCTTCTGGAAGACGGTTTGCTCAACACTGCGGAAGTCCTCGGAAAAAAGGTTCACGAGGCCTTGAGGCGTCTTCAGGATTCTTATGAAATCATCGGGGAGGTGCGCGGCAAAGGCCCCATGCTGGCCATTGAACTGGTGCGGGACCGAGAAACCAAAGAACCGGCCACCGACGAGGCCAAGAAGTTGGTCAGTCTCTGCTACCAGAAGGGACTGGTTTTGCTTTCATGCGGTAATTTCGGTAATGTGATTCGTACCCTGATGCCTTTGGTCATAACCGATGAGCAACTTGAGCGAGGCATGGACATTCTGGAGGAGTCCTTGAGGGAGTTGACGCGGTAGCCGAAGGCGACGGCGGTTGAAAACCTTTATTTCACAAAGATAAAAAGGAGAACGTATGCAGGGCTTTTTCGGGCGATACTTGATGGTCGACGTGGGAGCTCGTCGCTGGGAGGCGGTGCCTCTTGAGCGGGAGCGACTTCGCCGCACTTTGGGAGGAAAGGGATTGGCTACGCAGCTGCTTTTGGAAAAAAACCCTGCGGGTGTGGATCCTCTCTCTGCGGAAAACCATCTCATTTTTGCTCTAGGCCCTGTCAGTGATACGGCGATTTACGGATCCTGCCGACACGGTATCTTTTCAAAATCTCCTTTGACGGGATTTTACGGAGAATCTTATTCGGGAGGACGCGCGGCTATTCCCATGAGCCGCACGGGCTATGATGCCATCGTCATCACAGGGGCATCGCCGACGCCCGTGTGGCTTGAAATTTCCGATTCTCAAGTGCAGTTCCATGAGGCGGCGGATCTCTGGGGCAAAGACACTTTTGAAACGGAAGATGCCGTGCTCAAGCAATGCGGCGTGGATGACGCCGCGGCCGTGGTCATCGGGCCTGCGGGGGAAAACCTGGTGCGCTACGCCGTGGTGGAAAACGATTATTGGCGTTCCGCCGGCCGTTGTGGCATGGGTGCCGTTCTAGGGTCCAAGAAGATCAAGGCCGTGGTTTTTCATGGATCCCTCGCAAGGCCGGTGGCCGATAAAGATGGCATAAAGGCCTATGCCCGCCGAATCGTCAAGGAACTCAAAGATCACAAAGCCGTACACGCCTACCGTACCCATGGCACTCCCATGATGGTGGCTCTGTTGAACACCGTCGGCGGTTTTCCCACGCGGTATTGGGCTAAGGGAACATTTGAAGCGTGGAAGAAAATCAGCGCCGAAATCCTTGTGGACCGCTTCGGGGCAAGGCCTAAAGCGTGCCGAACCTGCTTTATGGGATGTGGAAAATACATGGAGATTCAGGAAGGCCGCCATAAGGGTCTAAAGTTGGAAGGTCCAGAATACGAAACCATCTACGCTTTTGGCGGCCTGTGTGAAATCGATGCCTTGGATGAAATCGCTCACCTAAACGATCTCTGTGACCGATTGGGCCTGGATACCATCACGGCGGGAAATATGGCGGCTTTTGCCATTGAGGCCTCCCGGCGTGGAAAGATTCAGGAGCGGCTTGATTATGGTGAGGTGGATGCCATAGCGGAACTTCTCGTAAGCATTGCCACACGAAAGGGATTGGGTGATCTTTTGGCCCAGGGGATTCGACCGGCGGCAGCCCAATTGGGTTTGGAAGATCTGGCCGTGCACGTCAAGGGTCTTGAACCCGCGGGCTATGACCCGCGAGCGCTTAAAGGCATGGGGTTGGCTTATGCGGTGAGCGACCGTGGAGCGTGCCATTTGCGGGCCACCTTTTACAAGGCCGAGTTGGCCGGTTTGATCGATCCCAAGCAGATCGAGGGCAAAGCTCAGCTGTTTTTGGATTTTGAAGATCGCTGCACCCTCTTTGACTGCCTTATTCTCTGTCGGTTTTACAGGGATTTTTACCCGTGGGAAGAGCTTTCCAAGATCATCGCTCTGACGACGGGAGAAGAATGGGACAAGGAAAACCTGCAAAAGATTGCGTCAATGGTGGTGGACAGCACGCGGCGTTTCAACCTTCGAGAAGGGCTCACGGCGGCAGACGACCGGCTCCCTCAAAGGCTTCTCAAGGAACCCTTGGAAGACGGACGCTGTCTGACCGAAGAAGAAATGCGCCATATGGTCCAGGACTACTATCGTTTGAGAGGTTGGAGCCCGGAGGGGGTTCCACCGGCAGTTTGACAGAGTGTCAAAGCTTCATTTCGGTTGATTTCCAGCTTGACGTAGATCGGGAAACAACGGGAGGTTGTCACGTTGGCTCATGGTCCCTTAAAGGGTTGGATGGCTGAGAGACCTTGATGTTAAGGAGTCAAACCGGCGAGGAATCGAGCATGCCTGAACAAGACGGCAAAAGTTTCAAAATCGTTGTGGGTTATGACGGCACGCGCACGGCCAAGGAAGCTTTGCACGTGGCCTTGTTTCACGCTCGGTATTTTCAGGCGGAAGTCCATGTGGTCTGGTCTCTCGAGGGTGGGACGTCCACATCGGCGCAAGAGATCGATGCCGCTCGCGACGGACTGCAGCACGCGGAAAATGTTTTTCGGGAAGCGCAGATTCCCTGCCAAACTCATTTGCTCATACGTGGGCTTTCTGCCGGCGAAGATCTGGTTCGGTTTTCCGAGGAACAGGGCGTGCAGGAGGTGATCGTGGGCGTGCGGCGTCGTTCCCATGTGGGGAAGCTCCTTTTCGGGTCCACGGCACGATATGTTATCTTGAACGCCCCCTGCCCCGTGGTCAGTGTGAAATAAGCGTCCCGTCGTGAAGACGCCTTCAAAAGAAAAGCCGCAATCCCAAAGGGATCTGCGGCCGTTACGTTTTTCCTGGTGCCGAAGCGGGGACTCGAACCCCGACAGGCCTATTGCCCACTAGATCCTGAATCTAGCGCGTCTACCAATTCCGCCACTTCGGCATTATTTAACAAAAAAGGCATTGCCTTGGAAGCGGCGATAAACTATGGTAAAAGCCTTCAGGTGTCAAGGGTAATTTGTGATGAAAGCGGAGGTTCTCAGAGTCGCAATGAGGGTGATTCGTCGGTTGGAAGACATTCAAAAACCCCTTCAGAATCCCGTGATGACCATCGGCAATTTCGATGGAGTGCATCGCGGTCATAAGGTCTTGTTTCACCGGGTGGTGGACTGGGCGAAGAAACTTGGAGGCCAATCGGTGGTCATGACCTTTGACCCCCATCCTCTGCAGGTGTTGGCGCCGTCAGGAGGGCCCGATTTCATCACATCTCCCGGCAAGAAGCTCCAGCTTATTGAAGCTGAAGGAATCGATGTGACCATCGTGGTTCCCTTCAGCAAGGACTTCGCCCAAATTTCCGCCCATGATTTCGTCAAAGACCTGTTGGTGGATCGTATCGGCGTCCGCGGCATTGTGGTCGGCTACGATTATCGGTTTGGCAGGAATCGAGAGGGCGACATTCGCCTGTTGCGGGAGTTGGGGAATCGTTACGGATTTCAGGTAGAGATGGTATCCGGCATCGAACTTGAGGGCACTCTGGTCAGCAGCACCGCCATCCGTCAGCTCATTCGAGATGGGCAGATGGAAGAAGCGGAAAGGCTTTTGGGGCGGCCCTATGAAATTGTCGGGCGCGTCGTCAAAGGTCGAGAACGAGGGCGGCTTTTGGGATTTCCCACAGCCAACGTGGATATACAAAAGCAGGTAGCACCCAAGCCCGGGGTGTATGCCGTGGAAGTGGAAATCGAGGGGGAGACTTACGGAGGTGCCGCTAACTTCGGCTGGAACCCCACCTTTGGTGATCCGACACCCTCTCTTGAAGTTCATGTCCTTGATTTTGAAGGAAATCTGTACGGTAAAGATATTGCCGTGCGTTTTGTGGAAAGGATTCGAGACGAGAGGCGTTTTCCCGGTCCTGAAGCCCTCGTCGCACAGATTCAGAGGGACGTGGAAACCGTACGCAGCATTCTTACCTCCAAAAAACCTATGGCCCTGGCCGCCTCATGCTAGGAAGGCTGTTCCGCCGTGGGAAACCCCGGTGTTTTGTCCCTCGCGTGCAGCCGGATCTGTCCTTCCTTCGAGACCAACCATGTTCAGAGATCCGCCGGGGCGGCTCCATATGTCCGCCCCTAGGTCGTTCAGGCACGACAATCCATTGGGGCGGTCACACAGGTCCGCCCCTGCAAAGAATCGGTCACGAGCGGGCTGCTGCCCGTCTTGCAAGGAAACGTGAGCCTGCAGAGCCTCAAGACACGACAAGGCGGGTACCGAGAAGGTCCTCGTTTACATCCTCCGGTGATGTCTTTTCCAAAGCGGTTTCAGCCAGAGAGCTCTCTTGGAGCGCTTCAGCCTTCTCGGGAAGGAAAAAGTTTTCCACCTTGTCCTGAAGAACTTCCAGCAGGGGCATGAGCGTGTTGCGGTCGATGGCGGAAACCGCGACGGCATCATAACGGCGCAGGGCCCTGGCCACAGTTTCGGAATCCACTTTGTCTATCTTGTTAAAGACCAGTACCGTGGGTTTGCGATCCAGTCCCAGTTTTTCCAAGATCACGGCGACGGATGCCATCTGTTCTTCGTAGTGCGGATTGCTGAGATCCACCACGTGCAGCAGAAGATCGGCGTCGTTGAGTTCTTCCAAAGTAGCGGCGAAGGCATCCAAAAGGTTTTGGGGCAAGTTGCGAATGAATCCCACAGTATCAGTCACGATAACTTCCATGTCCCGAGGAAAGCGAAGGCGTCGAGTCGTCGGATCCAGGGTGGCAAACAGTTGATCTTCAGCCCAGACACGGCTGTGGGTCAGAGTGTTGAGAAGGGTGGATTTTCCCGCATTGGTGTAGCCCACGATCGAGAGAATGGGAAGGGTTTGCCGCAACCGCTTGGCTCTGCGTTGGGACCGATCCTGACGCACTTGTTGCAGTTGCCGTTCCAGATGGGCGATACGGTCCTTGATACGACGGCGGTTGATTTCCAGTTTCGTTTCTCCGGGACCTCGCACGCCGATACCGCCCCTGAGGCGCGACAAGGCGTCGTCTTTCACGCCTAACCGAGGCAACAGGTACTTCAGTTGAGCGATTTCCACCTGAAGCTTTCCTTCTCGGCTCTGAGCACGCTGTGCGAAGATATCCAGAATCAATTGGGTTCGGTCGATGACACGGAGCTCGGTCGTGTCCGTAATGGATCGAATCTGGGATGGGTTGAGATCCTGATCGAAAATCAACAGGTCCACACCACATTGCAAGGCACGAACGATGATCTCACTGAGTTTACCCTTACCGATAAGATACTTGGGGTTGGCTTGGCGTTGCCGCTGAATGATCGTGTCGGCCACACTGATACCGGCACTGCGTGCCAATTCCTTTAGTTCCGCCAGAGACGCTTCGGCGGCTTCCCTTTCTTCGGTGGTGACACTTACGAGAATCGCCCGATCCTTGGCATCTTCCGCTGCTAGGGACCGGCGTCCCCGATCCAGTTCCTCTTCCAGGGACTGGACGAATTCCAGAAAGTCCAAAGCCGGTTCCGAGCATGGAACGGGCGGCAGGACACGCCATGCCCCTTGAATCCGGCTGGAATTGGGCAAAATATGGGCTATTTCCAAATCCTTGGCGCCCCCGTGCACGTCCACGCGAATGACCCCGATGCAGTCCAAGCGCAAAAAGATAAGGTCCATGAGATCGTCTTGGGTGAGGGGTTCTTCCTTCAAATGAGTATGGACGAATCGAAGCCCTCGAAGCCTCCATCGACCGGCTCGAGACTTGGGAAGGTCAGGAATGAAAAGGGATCGAGACCCTCCCACTAGGACCATTTCCACGGCGCCGTCTCGGCCGAGCATGACACCGATTTGACGGCCGCTTTCAAAAGAAAGGCGTGCCAAATCCCGAGCCAAGTCGGGAGAAACCACGTCTCGGGGTAGGGATCTTCGGCGAGTGAGATTTTCCAGGCGCTTGCGCACCTGTTTCTTCAGACCTGTGATATCTCCGTAAACCTTTGAGATGGCAAGACCTCCATAGAAAGAGTGCCCCCTCGGCGGCCGAAACCGCCGAGGATTCATTTCTTGAAGCCAATCTGTGAACATGAGGGATTTTAAACCACAAAAATTATAAACCGACTGCGAAAAAGAAAAAACATTTTGGGAGCGAGACGGCACGGGTGGATCGGAGACATCTCAGGCTTGGTACGGATTCCGGCGATCCAGCAAGCGCACGGCTTTTCCGTCAGTCTGAGGCAGGCCGTGGGGTTCCACCAGACGCACTTCGGGAGTGACCAGCAGTTCGCTCTTAAGCTCCTTGGTGATTTTCTTTTGAATCCTTTGCAGGTGTCGCATGTCTTCCACAAAGATTTTGTCCGTCACTTCCACTTCCACGGTCATGACATCCACATTGTTCTGACGATCCAGAAGGATGCGGTAGTTGTTGCCCACTTCAGGAATGCCCATGAGTACTTGTTCCACCTGCACGGGGAAAATATTGACCCCTTTGAGGATGAACATGTCGTCCGAACGTCCCTGAATCCGGTCCAAACGCCTGTGGACTCGGCCGCAGGGACAGTCTTCCGGAAGGATACGGCTCAGGTCTTTGGTACGATATCGAATCAGGGGCATACCTTCTCGGGTAAGGGTGGTGAGGACCAGCTCACCCAATTGGCCCTCCGGAACGGGATCCAGGGTTTTGGGATCCAAGACTTCCACCAGGTAAGCGTCTTCCCAAATATGCAATCCGTTTTGATAGACACACTCAAAGGCGACGCCGGGACCGTTCATTTCCGACAGCCCGTAGCTGTTGAAAACCTTCACACCATAAAATTCTTCGACACGGCGACGCACTTCTTGGGAATAAGGTTCCGCTCCAAGATAGGCGATCCGAAGCTGGAGATCCCTTTTGGGATCCACGCCCATTTCCGTCATGACGTCCATGAGGCGCATGGCATAGCTGGGAATGATGTGCATGACGGTGGTGGAAAAATCGCGCATGAGCTGAATCTGGCGTTTGCTGTTACCCGCACCGGAAGGAATGGTCAGAAGACCCAGGCGCTCCGCCCCGTAATGAAAACCAAGTCCACCGGTAAAAAGCCCGTACCCGGAAAGGTTTTGAAAAACGTCACCCGGGCGGGCTCCCGTCATGAAAAGACATCGGGCCATAAGTTCAGCCCAAGTGTCCACATCCTTCTGCGTGTAAAAAACGGCCGTGGCCTGTCCTGTGGTCCCGGAAGAGACGTGCAAGCGCACCAGTCGATCCTTGGGAACACACAAGAAACCGTAGGGATAGGCTCGGCGAAGATCGTCCTTCGTGGTCATGGGCAGATGCCGTACGTCGGCCAGCGAACGCACTCGGCGCCATGGCGCCGAGCCCAGCACTTCGGCATAGAAAGGCGCTTTGACGGCTCGTCGCAGGGTTTCTTTCAAGCGTTTGAGCTGAAGTTCTTCCAAAGCCTTTCGAGAAAGGGTTTCCATTTTGGGGTTCCAGCAATCCGTAAAAGGGGCGTCCCCATGGGTTGTCCCTTTTGATAAAGATTCTGCTTTCGTGGTCATGTTCGTTTCCATCTCGATGCCTAGGGAAAGATTTCGGTTTTCTCTTTGGAGGTCTTCCTACACGGGCATATCTTGAACGGCCAAATCTTCAAAGCGAGTGTAACTGTTAATAAAGGCCAATCTGACTCGGCCTGTGGGACCGTTTCGTTGTTTGCTCACGTGAATTTCCGCCGTGCCCTTGTCCTTGCTTTCCGGATTGTAGACTTCGTCCCGATAAATGAAGACAATGACGTCGGCGTCTTGTTCTATGGCTCCGGATTCCCTCAAATCCGCCAACTGCGGCCTCTTGTCGTGGCGTTCTTCCACCTTGCGGTTCAGCTGGGACAAAGCCACAACAGGAATGTTCAATTCTTTGGCCAGAGCCTTAAGCGATCGAGAAATATCGGAAATTTCCAGTTCACGCCGCTCCGCCTGTTCACGACTGCGCATCAACTGTAAGTAATCCACAACCACCAGGCCGATGTTGTGTTCCGTCTTGAGGCGTCGAGCTTTAGCGCGAAGTTCCAGAGTGGAGATGGCCGGTGTGTCGTCGACGTAAATCGGAGCGTCCATAAAGGAGCCGGCGGCGGAAAGCAGCTTGACGATGTCGTTTTGGCTGAGAAAGCCCGTGCGCACCTTTTGCGAATCCACACGGGCCTCCGCGCACAGCAACCTCATCGCCAGCTGTTCCTTGCTCATTTCTAAAGAAAAGAACGCACACGGCACACCGCTTTTCATGGCGGCGTTCCGGACGATGTTCAGCGCAAAAGCGGTCTTTCCCATGCTGGGTCGAGCCGCGATGATGATGAGATCCGATGGTTGCAATCCTGAGGTGATCTTGTCGAGGTCTGTAAAGTGCGTGGGCACTCCCGTCACCATGTCCCGGCGTTCCTGAAGCGCCTCGATGGTTCCGATGCTTTGCTTGACCACGTCTTTGATGAGGGCGTAGGAGCTGCGAATACGCCGTTCCGTGATGGCAAAGATGGCGGCTTCGGCACGGTCCAGGATTTCGTCCGCATTTTTGCCCGCGCCGTAGCACCAGGACATGATTTCCCCAGAGACCTGAATAAGACGCCGGAGAATGGCCTTTTCACTAACAATCTTGGCATAGGCGGCCACATTGGCCGCTGAGGGGACCAAGGCCGTCAGGGAGGCCAGATAGGCGGCTCCACCGACGGCGTCCAGTTTGTCTTTCTGTTCAAGAAAATCGGCGACGGTAACCAGATCGATGGGTTCGTTGCGCTCAAACAGTTCTTGAATGGCTTGAAAGATCACCCGATGAGCGTCCCGATAGAACTCATCCCCACGAAGAATTTCCAAAGCGGCCGGTACGCCGCTGTTGTCCACCAGAAGCCCACCTATCAAAGACTGTTCGGCTTCGATTTGATGAGGAGGGATTCTCTTGAGCTCGTCGGAGAGCCCTTCCATGCATTATTCTTCCTTGGTCACCACAACCGTGATGTTCGCCGTAATGTCCGCGTCCACCTTGATGGGCACGGTACACTCGCCCAACTGTTTAATGGGCTGATCCAAAAGAATAAAGCGCTTGTCCAGGTCGATACCTTTCTGTTGCAAGGCTTTTTGAATGTCCGTGATGCTGACGGATCCGTAGAGCTTATCTTCTTCGATGACTTTCCGCGCAAAAGTAAGGGTTGTCTCATTGAGTTTTTCCGCCAGAGAAAGCATCTGACGTCGAACTTTTTCTTTCTTTTGTGCCAAAACGCGTTTGTGGTGTTCCAGTTCGCGAATTTTCGAGCTGGAAGCTTCAAGGGCCAAGCCCTTAGGCAACAGGTAATTACGACCGTAGCCCGGAGCCACCTTGACGACGTCTCCGATTTGTCCCAAATTCGGAATGTTTTCCGTAAGAATCACTTTCATTGTCCACTCCTTGATACCCTGATCCGCCGATCCTCAAGTCCGCAAAGGTTCGAACCCATGTCACGACGGTGAAAGAACATCGGCTTTCTTTTTCAATCGCCGAAAATCAAACCAGGTGTCAAAAAACCCCATAAAAGCCACAGCCAAGCCGACAAACTGCTGGAAAAAAATCAAGGCATAACCGAAGGCCTGTAAAAAGCTGGGCACCTTCCATCGGCTGAAATAATAAGCGGTGATGGCCACACCTTGTAAAAAGTACACCGCTCCCACAGCGATGACCACATTCGCTCCCACCACCTTGGCATTCCATGGGGGGGCCAACATGAGGAACCCTGCGGCGATGACCGCCCAGACCAAGGGTTCAGGAGCACTCCATACAAACCAGGCAGGCCAAGGCGGCATCGGCACACCTCGAAGGTAAAGTATGCGACGTGTCACAGACAGAATCAGCCAAGCGCAGATGATGGTCGTAGCCACGGCCACACCCGGAAAGAGACGGGCCAGAACGGTCACCCAGACGTTCCATTCCACAGGTAAATCCGAGCCTTCTAACCCTTCGGGAGCCGTTTCCGTCCAGACCGAGAGCATAAGGGTACGCAGCTGGGTTTCCAGATGTTCCCAGAGACCGCCTTCGGCCTGACCGTGCGTCCACCAGAACATGAAAGCTCCAAAGGCACAAACCTTTATAACGGCATCGGCCACAGTGCGCGTCATGGACCATCCTTTGCGCATACCGTGTCCCAAAAAGGTGCCCAGCAGAAGCAGTTCCAGGAAATATACGAACGCTTGAGGCGCCTTGAGAAGCAGGGACAAGGTTCCTCCTACCAGGGCGGATCCCCCGGGCACCAAGTACCCTAGAGGGATTCCCCACCGGTAGACACCGATCAAGGAAGGCACCGGAACGATCATCGTCGCCGCAATGCCGCTGATGGGGATCAGAACCAAAACCACAAACATCCCCACGCTCACACCAATCCCGACGGCGAGTTCCCTCATGACCGTCGTGAGGGCACCGTGCCCTGTTCCCTGGGACCGCTCCATGTCCATCGTCATGTCCGGCGGCCTCCGCCGTCCTACGAGTCAGCGCCGCCTTTTAGATGGAATGATCCACCGTGTACGGCAGAAGGGCCATCTGGCGAGCGCGCTTGATGGCCAGGGTCAATTCTCGCTGATGTTTAGCACAGTTGTCCGAAATACGCCGTGGAATAATCTTGCCCCGCTCGGTAAGAAAATAGCGAAGCATTTTCGCGTCTTTGTAATCGATATGCAGGCTGGCGTCCGCGCAGAACCGGCACACACGACGGCGTCGAAAAACCCTTCTCCTTCGTTTTCTCTTAACGACCACTTTGTACTCCTTTTTTCACCAAACCTTCATTATCCGAAACGATCCCAAGACCAATCCTTAGTCTTCGTCCTCGCCTTCTTCTTCGTCTTCCTCTTCTTCCTCACTCGAGGCGGCAAACCGAGGCGCTGTTTCATCTTCATCGTCGGCCGGAGGCATCCGCACAGGGCGCTGGCGATCCTTTTCCTTTTCAGGATCAAACGCATCGTCCAGCTTCACCGTGATGAACTTGAGCACCCGTTCATCAATGCGCATGGTGCGTTCCAACTCGGCGATCAGGTCCGGCCCTGAGGCGAATTCCATGAGCACGTAATAGCCGTAGGTTTTCTTTTTGACCGGATAGGCCAGCTTCTTTTTGCCCCAAGGCGTGTAGGTGAGCACGGTGCCACCTCCCGATTCCACGACCCCGCGAAACTTTTGGGACACGCTTTGGTAGGCGTCTTCGGGAAGATCGGGGTCCACAATGAAAAACGACTCGTACTTGCGCAATGCCATGAAGAAAATCCTCCTTTCGGGTTTTCAGCCCCGCCTTTTTGTGCGGAGCAAGGAGTAAGGTGATTGAGAACTGCTTCGAGTACCACAGGGGGCGAAAAGGCGTCAAGGTCTTTGCGTGCCCTTTGGGGGTTGCGCGGCTTCGTTTTTCTGAGAATGAGGGGAGCTGTCTCGTTGAGGGGGAGTGAATCGAACCACAATTTCGTCTTCCCGAATAAGATCCAAATTCTGTCGCAGATACCGTTCCGCGTAAAGGGGATCTTCCTTGAATTTTTGGGTCTGAAGATAGAGCTTTTGCACCTCCTTGCGCAATTGAGTGACCTTTTCCTCCAAAACGGCCACTTGACGGCGCTTGTTTTGGTAGCCTTGAAGACCCTTTGAAGAGAAAAAAACAGCTCGAAAGAGCAAAAGATCCATGGCCGCCAGAAACACAACCAATGCGATCGTTCCCCATCGTCCTATCAGTTCATGCCAGTCCCATTTCATGATCCTTTACCCCATGGCTCTTGGATGAATGGACACAGAAGGAAAAAGCTTGGGATCCGTGTGGGGTAAAAAGGTCGCTCCACGAAATTCGTTCATCAGTTCCAGATTCACGTTGAGTTCCACATAGGTGATGCGCTGGCGCACCGCGTCCATATCGGCGAGAAGGCTGCGATCCAACAGGGTCATGGCGGCTCCGCGTCCCGCCGTGTTTCCGAGTCCCTGGTAGGTTTCCAGAGGAAGGTCGGGCAACATGCCGATGCGAATGGCCATTACGGGATCGATATGGCTACCAAAGGTCCCCGCCACGAAAAACCGCCGAATGTCGTGAACACTCAGCCCCACCTTGCGTGTGATGATGTGCAATATGGTGTACATGGCCGCTTTGGACTTGAGAAGAATGCCGATGTCGATCTCGGAGACCATGAGATCCAGGCCGTCGGCTGTTTCCTGAGCCCATGCCACCACGTAAGCAGGTCCGTTTTCGACGCTGACGATTCTTGGGTTTGAAACCTTTGTGTTGATTTTTCCCTGAATCGTGAGGATTCCGGCCATGAACATTTCGGCCACGAGATCAATAAGACCGGAGCCGCAGAGGCCTCTGGGCTTTTCTTCCCCCAAAACATGGTACGTGAGTTCCAAGCTCTCGGGATCGATACGGACTTGATCGATGGCTCCAGGCTGCGCCATCATGCCTCGTTCCACCACACCCCCTTCCAAAGCAGGCCCCGCGGCACCGGCGCAGGCCACAAGCCAATCCTTGTTACCCAGAACCACCTCCGCATTGGTTCCCACGTCCACAAGAAGGCAGATCTCTTCAGTGCGGTGCATGCCACTGGCCAGAATACCCGCGATGAGATCGCCTCCGAAATAGGACCCCACATTGGGAAACACCACGAGAATTCCCCTAGGATGCATGGCCATCTGCAGGTCCGTTCCATGGAACACGGGAAAGGTGTTGGCCACGGGAATGTAGGGTTCCTTACAGAGGCGGGATGGGTCCAGCCCTAAAAAGAAATGGGTCATGGTGGTGTTGCCCGCCACGGTCAGAGCATAGATTTGAGAAACATGAAATCCATGCTTTTGAGCCAGAAGGGAAAGGGTGTCGTTCAGGGTGGATCGCAAAAGGTGATGCATGAAGGCCAGCTTGTCTGGAGTGGCCGCGTAGAGGATACGTGTGAGAATGTCTTCTCCGTAAGGGATTTGGGGATTGGGCACAGAAAGCCGGTCCAAAAGTTTTCCTGTGACAAGGTCCACCAGGTAAAAGGCGATTTGTGTCGTACCCAAATCCACGGCCACGCCGAGAAGAGGGCTGTCGTCGGATCCGGCAAAAAGCTCCGTGAGTTCCCAAGCATCGCCAGTAAAACTCAAAATGGCCGTCGCGGTAAAATTTCCTTCACGAAAACGGCCGGCGTAGGTTCCCAATTCCTGAGGGGGTATTCGAAGAGGATCGTAGCCCTGTTGTCGAAGAGCGCGACGCAATCGGTCCAAATCCGCCGTATTGTCCGCCAAGGAAGGCGCCGAAGTGTGGACCACACGGCGCACCACCAAGGGATCCAATCGAAGCCAGTCGGCTATGATATCTTCGTGCGGCATGGATTCGTGCATGCTCTCCCTCACTGTCCTTTAAATCATGGCCTGATGGAGCAAGGGGCCTTTAAAGCGTAGAAGTTTTTTCCGCCACGCGTCCTAGCAAAGTCTTCGGTCGTCTTCAACGAGGATTTTCCAGCCAGTGAATGGGCCGAAAGCCCATAACATTCACCACATACTCCACAAAACCGCATACCAACAGATCCGAAAGGCACAATTTTAAGGCCTTATCCAAAGATTCCAAGGCGTCCATAACGTGAGGGCTGGGTTCCATATTAAACCTTACGGCATGCTCGTTTTGAAAATGATCAGGTCGGCACCAGTGGGGTGGCGATAAACTGAAGTGAATGCGGCATGCCAGAGGGCGATACTTGTAAAGGCTGCACAAGCCGGCGTCGAGAAAGGGACAGGGGACCTTGAGTCGATGGTATCGATGGAGACGCCCCGCCATGTTCTCTTCCAAGGAAATGGCAGCGGTATCGGAACAATCCCATCGGCGGATTTCTTCCCATAGCTCCAGGCGTTCCATGCAGCGGCGAAACATGCGATCCAGAATACCGACACTGCAGGCTCCCTGGTAAAGATACAGGATCTCTACGCCTGTCAGGCCCGAAGGCAACTGTGTGCAACAGTGGCTGCATCCAGGAGCACATGTGACGGTCCATCCTGCTCGGTGCAAGTGGCTGACGACAAAACGAAGAGACTGATCGTAGACAAGAAAAGCTTTTTCAAAATGCGTGAGAAAAATTTTGGGAAGACTTCTTTGTTTTTCCCAAAGAGCCGGGACGAGAGCATCCCGAGCCAGGTGAAGCAACGAGGTGACTCGATCCTCGTAATGCCTCAGGGTTTCCTGAACCTCGGCGGAAAGGGCACAGAATTCCAATGGATTTTGTATGGCTTGACGTTTCAAGGTTTTGCAACGTTAGCGGATTCGAGCACGCCTCGTTCCTGAAGGGTCGATACCAGTCGCCGGGCCAGTAGCGGAGCGTTGCCGCCGGCACGGTTATTGACAATGATGCACACGGTCTGGTCCGATTCCAGACCCCTTGCCACCAGTTCCGCTGTTTCATGAAAGAGGCTTGGCTGAATCATGTCTTCCACAAGGTGATCAAAAGGATGAGCGCGAGCATACGCTTGTTCGTAACGCATGCCTCGCGGCGTGAGCCATCGAAGAATCACCCAATGGGAGGCGCTGAAAAACCTGCGTCCACTGCGTTGCCACTGATGCAGCAACGAAGGAAGCCAGGTCCAATGGGAAAGCACCTGCCCCACACCGTATTCAGCCAAAACATGAAAAACCGGCTTGCAGAGGTAACTTTCTGTTCTCAGCTCCAGATGATACCGAGAATCTTGAGGAACGCTATGAAAAAACCTTCTCAGCCGATCCGCCAGATCGTTGGGATCCAATCGGTCTGCTTTTCGGTGATATTCCTGCTCAAAAACAAAGGCGGCCAGTCGCTCCCCCAAGAGCTGCAAGGCCGGCTCGTAAAAGGATCTTTGAAAAAGGTCGGAATTCAGAAAATGCGGGTTTTCCGAACTTTCCCTGCCGGTCCACAGACGATACGCGCAGACCTTTTGAGGAACCTTAAGGATAACCAGCGCCTGCGAAGGCAAGTGTTCGGCGTATCGAGCCAGGGTGCGATAGCTTTCCGTCGGTTGTCCTTCTGGAGTGAGCAAAAGGCTGTAGAAGGTAAAATCCAGTTCCAGGACGGAAAAATGGTCGAAGTATTCGCGAACACTGTCCACAGGAAGAACCAGGGACGTGAAATTTTTGTCGCCGACCTTTTGAGCCTTTTGAATCATGCGGCCTTCATAGAGTGAAGGCGTGTAGATTTGACCGATCCAGCCGCTGTATCGGTCACTGGCTGTGCCGAGAAGCACTTGAGGATGAAGGTTCCTAAAGACGAAATCGCAAGCCGCCTTGGAAGGATGGGCATGCATGAGAGTGTCCCGGGGTAGGCCCAAGTATGCCGAAAATCATGACCTACCCCTTTCTATCCGACGACTATGCCGGTTTTGAACCCTTAGCAGAACGCAAGGAGGCACGCTTTCTTTCCGACCAACGTTTGAGAAATCGTCCCAGAGGAGTTTCGGCCATGGAAACGCTCTCGGTTTCCACCTTTAAGGTTCCTTCCGCCTGAAGTGCGATCTGAAGGCATGGGCGTACGTGCGGGCACTTGAGACAGTGAGCTTGAGGTTCAATGAAGCCGTCCTTGTTGCGGGGACAGACATGAGCCGCGTCCCCGAAACAGGGCGGCTTTTCTGGGTCCGACTTCACCGGTGTAGCTTCCATGATCTTCTATTCCAAAATCTCCAACACGGCCCTCTTGCGCAGTTTGGTCGCTGCGGCATTCATGATGGTGCGAATGGCATGAGCGTTTCGACCCTCTTTTCCAATGATCTTTCCCAAATCTTCTTTTGCCGCCCTTAATTCGATGACCGAAAGCTGATGGCCGTTAATTTCCCGCACTTGGACTTTGTCAGGATATTCCGCCAGAGCGCGAGCGATGTATTCCACCAGATTCTTGATTTCACTGTCGCCCATGAAAGTTCCCCCCGCTTCCGTGATCATGGAATGTGGAATGAACAGCAAACCTTAGGAAAAGAATCTCAGAATCGTCTGTGCAAAAAACTTCGCTTCAGCGGCTTAAACCTTCCCGCCGCTTCATACGTTGCTGCCTTAGGGGTTTTCTATGAAGGCTGATCATGACGGCTCAATGGATTCTCGACACCGACCGCACTGTAGAGAATCCATAACATCCTGTCAAGGGAAGAGAAGACAAAAGAAAAGGTGGAAAGGGTGTCCATGGCCTAAGCCTCCCTCGGCTAGGAGCCTGTCCGAGAGCTCGGAATACGAGAGTTTTTTGCCACTTCAAGGTAGAGGCAAGGCGGCGCTTCGCTCCTCCATGCCTTAAATGGGTTTCTTGCCTGGAAATGCAGAAGTCCCGCGCGCATGATGTGCGTGGTGTCCGGAACATGAGCGTGGGTGGAATCGATGTTTCGGGAAAGCCATGGTCTTTATTCTATATCGGCCAAGCCTGAAGGTTTCCGCCGGTACCCCATCTGTGGGAGCGGACCTGTGTTTCCGCCCCAATGGATTGTTGTGCCTGAAAGGTTTAGGGGCGGACTCATAGGTCCGCCTCTACGTGAGTGACCGACAAGTTATCGTCAGGGAGCGCGGAAGTCCCGCCCGCGCAAATGGCGGGCCAGAGGCCTGCGCTTCCACAGATTTTGGGGCGTAAGAGCACGGCGCCCCGTGCCCCTAAGTCTTGGACCGGAATGGCTCATTCTAAGTTCTTGGACAAGCTCCGAGAAGGCATACCAAGAATTCTTCACAAAGAACGCTTAAGGTTCGCAGCGGTGCTTGATGTTTACCCCTTGAACGATAAAAATGACGCTTTCGGCGATATTGGTGGTCTGATCTGCCACCCTCTCCAAACACCGTGCCGTGATGATGGTTTGCACAGCCCTTTCAATGCTTCGGCTTTCGTTGACCATAAGATCGATCATACGCCTTAACACCTTGTCGTTAAGCTCATCGGCTTCATCGTCCATTTGGCAGACATCGTAGGCTCGGGTTACGTTTTCATGGGCGAAAGCACTGATGGCCACCCGCAACATGTCCATGGCCGTGTCCGCCAGGGCATCCAATTCAGGAAGAAAATCAAGTGGCGGCCTTCGGGCCAGGAATTGAGCCCTTTGCGCGATATTGACCGCCTGATCGGCGATGCGCTCCAGATCAATACTCATGCGCAGGGCTCCAATGATGAACCTGAGATCCTTGGCCACAGGCTGTTCCAAGGCCAGCAGGGAAAGGCACAGATGGTCAACTTTCATCTCCAGCTGATTCACAATCTGGTCTTCGGCGATGACCTGGGCGGCGAGCTCTTCATCCCGAGTCTTAAAGGCCTGCAGGGCTTTTTCCATGGCTTTTTCCGTCAGGGTCGCCATTTCAAGGACCGTCATTCTCAGTTCTTCCATCTGCCGAATAAACCGTGATTTCATAATCTCAACTCCAAAGATTTTTTTCAGCCCTCAGGTGTCTCTTTACTCTCGGGTTCCAAGGCCCGGTGTAATGTGAAGAAAAACGCCGTTCCAATTCCTTTTTCGCGCACCGGGCTTTCCACCCAGATCCGTCCTCCCATGTTCTGCACAAGATGACGGCAGATGGCAAGCCCGAGCCCCGTGCTTTCCGTAGTGCTTTCCCTTTGTCGGGGTACTCGATAGAAACGTTCAAAGACTCGAGCTTGGTGCTCGAAAGGAATGCCAGGGCCTTCGTCTTCTACGGCAAAAAGCACAGTGTCCTTTTGTACCTCCGCTCGCACGCGAATGACGGTCTGAGGGTAACTGTAGCGGATGGCATTATCCAAAAGATTCTGAAATACCTGCATCAAAGCGTCACGTTCGGCGCGCACCCACAAGCGTTCTTCGGGAAAATGGATCTGAATGTCCATGTTGCGTTTTCGAGATTCCGGATGACATGTTTCCACGGCTGAAGCCAAGGCAGAGGCAGCGTCTACGGCGCTTTGAGGCACCTGAGGCGGTTGACTTTCCAAGCGGGTCAAGGTCAGCAGATCATTGACCATTCGGGTCATGTGGTTGGCTTTACGTAAGATAGTTTCCATAAACATTCTGGTTTCCGCATCTTCAGCGCAGGGACTCTCCAGCAATGTTTCAGCGTATCCTTTGATGGCGGTCAAAGGCGTTCGCAATTCATGGGAGACATTGGCCACAAAATCACGGCGAATCCTGGCCAAACGTTTCAGCTCCGTAATATCATGAAGCACAACCACGGCCCCTTTGGGCATTCCCGGTGAACGTAATGAGACCACATGGACGTCGAAGTATCGGTCCGGTTCCAGAACAATTTCCATGCGCTCTGCATGCCTTCCCGCCAGGACGGCATCGCAGGCTTTCTGCAAATCGGCATTGAAAAAAACTTCCAGGGGCTTCAAGCCCAAAGGGGGCTTGGGACCGCGATGCATCTGAAGAGCCGCGCGATTGGCACTCTGAATCCGCCCTTCGGCATCCAGAAGAAGAACACCTTCCTGCATGCCTTCGAGAATGGCTTGAAGCTGACCACGCTGATCTTCCAAGGCTTTCATATGTTCTTCGATCTGGAACGCCGTTTCTTGCAAGGCTTCGCCTAATGCGTCCAGCACAGGATAGCCCGAAGGCCGAAGGCGATGGCGTTGGAGGCGTCCCAGGGCGCGCACCATGTCCAGCAAAGGCATAAGCGGTTTTTCCATAAGCCGCGAAAGAGCCAAGGCAAGAAGTCCCGTGCCGACAAAGGAAAATCCCAAAATTATCCAAAGTTGCCTCCTCTGCTGATCCAGAGTGCCTTTGATTTGGGACACGGGCATGGCAATGCGCAGAATGCCTGAAGGAAGATTGGGAATGTTCGAGACGGGCATGGCCCCGTAGAGAAAGTCTTTGCGGACGGTGTCGCTGCGTCGCATAATGAACCCAAAGCCGCCTTGTCGAGCGGCCGCCACCTCGGGACGATCCCAGTGATTTTCCATGAATCCCAGTTTGTCATAGGGCACATCACTGTCGGCCACAACACGGCCTCCTTGTGCAATGTAAGTGATGCGCAGTCCCAAAAGGTTTCCCACCTGAGTACACCAATCGTCCAAATCGCTCAGCCATGGAAACGGGTCATGATTCTTCAGGGACCAGATAAGAAAAGTCAGCTCCTGATGGATGCGCTTTTTGGATTCATCCAACAGAACCTGATGCAGCTGACGATGAAAATAGGTCACAGGTGCCAGCACACACACCAGCAGTATGGTCCAGAAGGCGAGTAGCAAACGGGTGCGCACACTTAACGTTTTCATGAACCACTCCGGTCTCGAAACCGGTAGCCCACACCCCGAATCGTTTCTACAAAACCGGCGTATCCTTCCAGTTTTTGACGAAGCCGGCGAATATGTGTATCCACCGTTCGAGCATAGCCTTCGAAATGATAACCCCACACGCGATCTAAAAGCCGATCTCGAGACAAGACGCGGCCCTTATTGGACATCAATTCCAACAGGAGCTTGAATTCCGTGGCCGTCAGGGTCACTTCCTTACGATCGATCCACACACGATGCGCCTGAGGGTCCACGACCAATCCTTCCGCAGAAAGCAGATTTTCTCCGGATTCAGCGGGGGAGACACGGCGCATAACCGCCTGAACCCTAAGGACCAGTTCCCTTGGACTAAACGGCTTGACCACATAATCATCCCCGCCCATTTCCAAACCCAAAATACGGTCGGCTTCTTCGCCTCGAGCCGTCAAGATGATGATGGGAATGGATGCCGTGTCTTGATGCCGTTTCAGAGCCTTGCAGACTTCGAGACCATCCATGCCTGGAAGCATTAGATCCAGAACGATCAAATCGGGCTTTTCTTGTGTGGCTCTCTCCAAACCCGAGACCCCGTCTTCGGCTTTGAGAACCTCATAGTCGGCAGCTTTGAGATGCCAAGCCACCAGGTTCAAGATGTCTTTGTCATCCTCGATGATAAGGACCTTTCCTCGTGCCACGAACACCTCCGTGACAATGCGTTTCCGAACTCCAAAAACACTCTTTCCCTTTGGATACCCGATGTTTCCTCTAAAGTCATTGGAACATCGCCATGAAACGTCAATTTTGTCACAGTGACGTGATGAATCTGTGACGTTTGTGTGACACAGTTTTTTTCCCATGGAAAGCCTTGAGAATCGTCAGAGCTCCGTTCCTTAAAAGCACTGTAACATGATTGTCACATAGCGGTAACGTCGCGTTCACATGCTCTTCGTAAAGTCCCCGTGACATGAAAAAGGTTGTAGCTCAAAAGCTAAGAGTCAGGGATTCAAAAAACGGCGCTTTGTCAGGGCCCGAATGATCGAGAAAAGTTGCCATGTCTAGTTTGGTTGTCTTCTGTGTTCTACTTTTGAGTGCTACGGCGTACGCCCTGGGCCGTCGCCGTGCGCTTCGTCTCGTCGGCGGCGAAACTCATGCCAGACAGCTTGCCTCCAGGCCCCACTACTACGGCGTTTATCTGGCCATGTGGTGCGCTCTCCCCGCTCTGCTGATCTTCTTCCTTTGGATCTTGCTGGAACCTGTGCTGCTGGAACAGTGGGTCCTACGTCACCTTCCTGATTCTTACCAAGGGCTTTCTTCGGATCGTTTGAGTCTTGTGCTCAATGACATCAGAAATTTGGCCCAGGGGGGCATTGTTTCCGGGCAGGCCGACTCTGCCATTCAGGCGGCCGCGGAGCAGTATAAGAGGCTGCAGACTTTGGCGAGGACGGCCCTATGGACGGCTGTCCTGACCTTTGCGGGTCTTGGCGTCCAGATGGGGTATAGAAAAATCTCGGTTTCTTTTCGAGCGCGAAACCAAGTGGAAAAGGTTCTGCGTGTCTTTCTGATCTTGGCGTCTACCATCGCTGTTTTGACCACCGTGGGCATCATTTTTTCTGTTCTTTTTGAAGCCATGAGGTTTTTTCGTCTGGTGCCGTGGTGGGAATTTCTGTTGGGTCTTAAATGGAGCCCTCAGATGGCGATCCGCGCCGACCAGGTGGGAGCTTCCGGGGCTTTCGGCATGATCCCCGTCTTTACGGGAACCCTTCTCATTGCCGCCATTGCCATGGCCGTTGCCGTCCCTTTAGGGCTTCTTTCGGCTGTTTACCTCAGTGAATACGCCCCGAAAAAGGCGCGCGCCATTGTCAAGCCCATTTTGGAAATTTTGGCGGGGATTCCCACCGTGGTTTATGGCTTTTTCGCCGCCTTAACCGTTGGGCCTTCCATTCGGCGAGTCGGCGAAAGTCTAGGGCTTTCGGTGGCGTCGGAAAGTGCTCTGGCAGCGGGCTTGGTCATGGGGATCATGATTGTTCCTTTTATCTCCTCCTTGTCCGACGATGTGATCACAGCTGTCCCCAATGATCTTCGTGACGGGTCATTAGCTCTGGGGGCCACCCGTTCTGAAACCGTCAAGAAAGTGGTTCTTCCGGCGGCTTTGCCGGGCATTGTGGGAGGTGTGTTGCTGGGAATGTCCCGCGCCGTCGGCGAAACGATGATCGTCGTCATGGCGGCGGGCTTAGCCGCCAACCTGACCCTGAACCCTCTTTCGGCCGTGACGACGGTGACCGTGCAGATTGTCACCTTGCTTGTGGGGGATCAGGAATTCGACAGTCCCAAGACGCTGGCAGCCTTTGCCTTGGGCTTGGTTCTTTTTGTGGTGACCTTAATCCTCAACATCATCGCCTTGTACGTGGTTCGTAAGTATCGGGAGCAATATGAATAAACAAGTGACGTTGCCTTCTTCTGAATCCGTTTCGACCTCGTCTCGAACGGTAAAAATGGTGCAGGCCGGTCTGGCCAAACGTTACCGAGCGGAAAAAAGGTTTCGAACACTGGGGGCGGCCGCGGTGCTCTGTGCCTTAGCCTTTTTGGCTTTTATGTTTCTGGACATCCTTTCCAAGGGGTATACGGCCTTTCAGCGAACAGTTGTCTTGTTGGACATCTATGTGGACCCTGACGAGGTGCACGTGGGGAATCTGGATCGTGCCGATTACCAAGGTTTGGTGAAAAGGAGTCTTGAAAAGCTCTTTCCTGAAGTCGAAGGCAGGCAGCAAAAAAGGGAGCTCTTTAGCCTGGTCAGTACCGGAGCCGGAACGGTGGTGCGAGAAAAGGTCCTGGAAGACACATCGGTTATCGGCAAGACTCTTTCCCTCTGGGTTCCGGCCTCGGCGGATGTGGACATGGTGGTCAAGGGTCATGTGGATCGCCGACTTCCGGAATCGGAACGACGCCTGGGAGACCGAAGCCTTCAGTGGCTTCAGGTCCTGGAATCTCAAGGGCGTGTGGCGAAACATTGGAATATGGCGTTTTTTACTTCAGGAGATTCTCGAGAACCGGAACTGGCGGGTATTTTAGGAGCCACAGCGGGATCCTTTTACACCCTTTTGGTCACTTTGGCCCTGTCCTTTCCCATCGGCGTGGCGGCAGCCGTTTATTTGGAAGAATTTGCGCCTAAAAACCGCTGGACGGACATCCTCGAGGTCAACATCAACAACCTGGCGGCCGTCCCTTCCATTGTCTTTGGACTTCTCGGCCTCGCCGTTTTTCTCTCCTTTTTCGGTCTCCCACGATCTTCTCCCTTGGTGGGTGGCCTTGTGCTGACCCTTATGACCTTACCGACCATTATCATTGCCGGGCGAGCTTCTCTTCAGGCCGTGCCTCCATCCATTCGGGATGCGGCTTTGAGTGTCGGGGCTTCGCCCATGCAAGCCGTCTTTCACCATGTGTTGCCTTTGGCTCTTCCAGGCATGCTCACGGGAACCATCATCGGCATGGCGAGAGCTCTAGGGGAAACCGCGCCTTTGCTCATGGTGGGAATGGTTGCTTTTGTTGTGGATATTCCTCGAAGATTCACCGACCCAGCCACCGTCCTTCCTGTCCAAATCTATCTGTGGGCGGACAGTGCCGAACGTGCCTTTGTCGAAAGGACCTCGGCTGCCATCTTGGTGCTGCTGGCGTTCCTGATCGTCATGAATGCGACGGCGGTCTATTTGAGGAACCGATTTGAACGGCGTTGGTGAACAAAGAAAGGAGGTGTCTTTTTATCGGATGGCAAACATCTCAGGGACATGAAAGAAACGAGCGTCTGTGAAAGAAATCAACTTAACAAAAATTTCAAGGAGAGTCGCACCATGAAACGTTTATTTTGCTCAGTCGTCGCCCTTTCAATGCTTTTTGTATTTCAGACGCCCTCGAGTGCTCAAGCTCGGGATTATATCTTCATCGTGGGATCGTCCACCGTTTATCCTTTTTCCACAACAGTGGCAGAAAAGTTTGGAAAGGCTTATGGATTCAAGACGCCCAAGGTGGAATCCACGGGAACCGGCGGTGGTTTTAAGCTCTTTTGCGCAGGGGTTGGGGTGGAACACCCCGATATCAGCAACGCATCCCGGGCCATTAAAAAGTCAGAATTGGAAACATGTGCCCAAAATGGAGTGAAGGAAATCGTTGAGGTCAAGATCGGTTATGACGGCATTGTTTTGGCCAATAGCAAGAAAGCTCCGGTGATGAAGCTGTCTCGAAAGGACATCTTTTTGGCCTTGGCAGCCGAAATTCCAGATCCCAAAGGCGGAGGCGCCATGGTGAAAAACCCGCACAAGACCTGGAAAGACGTGAATCCTTCCCTGCCGGACAAGAAGATTGAGGTCCTTGGACCTCCTCCTACCTCTGGAACTCGAGACGCTTTCCTAGAATTGGCCATGGAAGAAGGAGCGTCCGAGATCGAATCCATGAAAGCCTTGAAGAAAACCGATGAAAAAGCTTTCAGAAAGGCTGTGCACAGCCTTCGAGAAGATGGTGCCTGGATTGATGCCGGGGAAAACGACAACCTTATCGTCCAAAAGCTTTTATCTAACCCGGATGCGGTCGGTGTTTTCGGGTTCAGTTTCCTGGATCAGAACACGGACAAGATTCAAGGAGCCGAAGTAGACGGTGTAGCTCCTACTTTTGAAACCATCTCCGCCCAAAAATACACCCTCTCAAGGCCCCTCTTCTTCTATGTCAAGAAAGCTCATGTGGGCAGCATTCCCGGCATTAAAGAATTTGTTCAGGAATTCACCGATGACAAAGCTTGGGGACCCCAAGGGTACTTGGCCGACAAAGGCTTGATTCCACTTCCGGAAAGTGAAAGGGCTTCCATGAGGGAAGCGGCCCGTGCGATGAAACCCTTGGCCATGCAATGATCCTTTAAATTTTCCAGGTAAACCGAGTGAGTGCAAGGGTCGTGGCTTTTCGGCCCTTGCACGCGGCTTTCATCCTTGTTGGAATATGCTATGGAAACGGTCATGGATGCTTTTGTGAATACGAAAAGTTTCAAGATTTTGAAGGACCCGAGGCAGGGGGATCATGTGGTGGCCGGAGATGATGATAAGAAGGAAAAAGAGCCTCTAAAGCCTTCCACAGCTACGGTGGGAGATATCCATGTGGCTGATCCTCGCATGACGTGCCGCCATGTGAACGTCTTCTACGGGGAAAAGAGAGCCATTCGGGATGTTTCCATAGACATCGGCCGAAACGAGGTGCTGGCCATGATCGGTCCTTCTGGATGCGGCAAGTCCACGTTTCTTCGATGCCTGAACCGCATGAACGACACCATCGAAGGGTGCCGTGTCACAGGGACGATTACCCTGGATGGGCAGGACATTTACGATCCGGCCTTGGACGTGGTCCTTCTGCGCGCTCAGGTGGGTATGGTTTTTCAAAAGCCGAACCCCTTTCCCAAGTCCATCTACGACAATGTGGCGTACGGTCCCAAAATTCATGGCCTGGCCCAAAGTCGGGAAGAACTGGATGAAATTGTAGAAACATCCCTTCGCAAAGCCGGCTTGTGGGAAGAAGTCAAAGATCGACTGCATCAGTCGGGAACCAGCCTTTCGGGAGGGCAACAACAGAGGCTGTGCATTGCCCGGGCCATTGCGGTGAATCCCGAAGTGATTTTAATGGATGAGCCTTGCTCGGCTTTGGATCCCATTGCTACGGGACGCATTGAAGACCTGATGCACGAGCTGCGCGCCCAGTACAGCATCGTCATTGTGACTCACTCCATGCAGCAGGCGGCTCGAGTGTCCCAACGGACGGCCTTTTTTCATATGGGGGATCTGATTGAAGTAGGACCCACGGACCGCATCTTTACGCGACCTTGCCACAAACTGACAGAAGATTACATCACGGGGCGCTTTGGCTAGTTTCTTGAGAGTTGCCGAAAAGAATCTGAATCACATGGTGGTGGCGCAAAATTTCCGGACCCGGACCCGTCAAGGTTACGGATCCATCTTCAATAAGGAAAGCCACGTCGGCTACACGTAAAATGCGACGGACGTGCTGCCCGGCGATGAGCAAGGTCAGACCGCTTTTTCGCAATTTTTGAAAGGCGCTGCAGAAACGCCGCACCACCTTTGGGCTCAGCCCCAGAAAAGGATCGTCCAAGAGCAAGAGTCGAGCCCCGGCCATAAGGCCTCGGCCAAGCACGACCATGCGTTTTTCTCCACCGCTTAAAGCTCCGGCCCTCTGACGTTTTTTTTCCTCCAGTTCCGGAAAAAGACAAAACACCAATCGAAGTTTTTCGTCCAAACGTCGGCGATGCAGATACCCCCCCACCTCCAAATTTTCCAGCACGGACATTTCCGCAAAAACACTCATGCCTTCCGGAACATAAACAAGACCTAGGGCGACGATGTCGGCTACGTCCAAGGTTTCGATTCGTTTTCCATCGTAGACGATCTCGCCGAGAACAGGTCGAATGATCCCGGCCACACACTTTAAAATAGTCGTTTTTCCTGCTCCGTTAGGTCCGACCATGGCGACGATTTGCTGAGACCACACACTGAAGGAGACATCCTGAAGCACCGGTGTGGATCCGATCCAGGCACTTAGGTTCTGCACCTGAAGTAAAGGTGTTCTCTTTTCTTCGGCCGACATACCCATCACGCCTCTTCGGGTGCTTCCCGTTCGCCCAGATAGGCCGATAGAACTTCCGGATGGTGGAGCACTTCGTGGGGAGAACCTTCAACGATTTTTTCCCCTTGATCCAAGGCTACCAAGCGATCCGAGACTCGGGCCGTAAGGTTCAAGAAATGATCCACCAGGACAATGGTCATGCCGCGTTCACGCAAGGAAAGAACCAGTTGAGCCGCCTGATTGACGGCATAAGGGCTGAGTCCTGCAGCAATTTCATCCAAAAGAAGCAAGGAAGGGCGGGTGGCCAAGGCACGAGCCACTTCCAGGCGCCGCTGTTCGGAAAGGGTCAGTTCCTTTCCAAGCGTGTGTCTTTTTTCTTCCAACCCCACCAAACAAAGCCATTCCAGCGCCGCATCTCGGTCCGAAACGGGAGGCTCGCTTTTCGCAAAGCCCTTTCCGAACCACATGGCGATAAGCACGTTCTCTTCCGCGGTCATTTCCGGAAAGGGACGCGCAATTTGAAACGTCCGGGCAATGCCGGCTTGACACACACGATAAGGAGCCCATCCGGTGATGGGCCGTCCCATGAAGATCACATCGCCCGAAGAAGCTTGCACCAGGCCGCAGACCACGTTGAAGAGGGTTGTTTTTCCTGCTCCGTTTGGGCCGATGAGGCTGACGATTTCGCCTTCATGCACGGCAAAGCTGACATCCTTTAAAACGGTGCGCGTGCCGAAACGCACCACCAGGTGATGGATTTCCAGAACACGTTTCATCGGCTCCACGATCCCAAACCCTTTGGAAAGAAAAGCACGGCAGCGACTATCACCAGGCCGTAAATCGCCGCATGGCCCGCGGGCAGGACGGGATGCAAAACGAACTGGTCCAGTGGGTAAAGAAAAAGGGCGCCGAGGACAGGGCCATACCAGCGAAAACGGCCTCCGAGAATGGAAAGCACTAGGGGCAAAGCTGAGAAGTGGGCACTGAAAACAAGGGCCGGCTCCACAAACCCATGCAGATGCGCGTAAAGACCGCCGCACAAGCCTGTGAGAACGGCGCTGAGAGTCATGGCGGTCCAACGCAGACGATGCACGGGAACTCCAAGGACTCCTGCCGCCTGTTCATCTTCTCGAATCGCTCGCAAGGCCCAGCCCCAACGGGAATGGATGGCCTTGTGATGAAGCCAGGTTCCGGCGAGAAGCACGCCTAAGAGGGCGTAGTACTGCGCCCTCATATTGGCGCCCAGGTCCAAGGTGCTTCCTGCCAATCGAATCGCAGGTAAAGGCGCAATACCTACCAGGCCCATGGACCCGAAAGTGATCGATTCCCAATTGTCCGCGATAACTTTGGGGATTTCTACGGAAGCCAGGGTCACAAGGGCGAAAGTGGCACCACGCAGGTTTCGAAAAACAGCCGCGCACAGAGCGCCGTAAATCCCGGCGCTCAAGGCGGCTGCCGAAAGAGTCCAGACAAGGTTGGAATGTCCGTAATGATCCATGAGGGCCACACCGTAGGCACCGAGCCCAAAATAGGCGGCGTGGCCCAAAGAAATAAGGCCGGTTAAAGCCGTTAGGTTCCAGGCCATGGACATGACGGCATAAAGAAAAGCCAGGCTCAAAACGCGGCAGACAAGGGTTTCGTGCGGCGTGATAGCAGGCCACACTGCCAGCACCAAAACAACGGCCCAAAAGAGAATGAAGGAAGGAAAGAGCGTTCTTTTCACAATTCCGGGGCCGACCTTTTCCCCACCAGCAGTCCGTGAGGTTTCCACAACAGCAAAACGATGAGAATCAGAGCACTGACCAATTCGCGCCAGTTCGTCCCCAAAACCAGCGAAGCCCCTGATTCTAAAGCCGCCAGGACACAGGCTCCAAGTAGAAGACTTCGCACATGCCCGACACCGGCAAAAATGGTGATCACAATGGCGATGAGGGTCGCTTCCATGCCTCCGGCCGGATGCAGATAGGCCAAGCGTCCAAAGATCGGCCCGGCAAGGCCGATGAGCAGACCTCCGATGGCAAAAGCCACCTTTTTCATGCGGCGCACATGAATTCCTGCCAGCATGGCCGCTTCCCGCTCTTGAATGGTGGCTCGCAAAGCCTTGCCCAAATAAGTCCGATGCAACATCAAAAAGACGCCGGCTGTGGCTGCGGAAGACAGCACAAAACTCCAAAGGTGCGTGGACGTGACCGTGGTGCCGGGAAAAGGCGAAAAAACGGTGTCTTCAAAAGAAGGGATCAAGCGGTAGTCGGCACTGAAGAGAAACAGCATAATGTTCTGGGCAATGAGGGCGATGCCGAAGGTCATGACCAGAGAATTCAATTCATAAGGTTCCCCTACCTTGTTCAGCACCTGATGTATGCCGATGAGCACCAGGCTGAGACACAGCATGCAGACGGGAAGGGTCATCCAAAAGGCCCAGCCGAACCCCTTCATCAGGCCATAGGCAATATAGCCGCTTAAAACAATCAATTCTCCATGGGCGAGATTAAAGGCGTGGGTGACACCAAAGATCAGGGAAAACCCTAAAGCCGTCAAAGTGTAAAAGAAACCGAGTGATAAAACTCCGATCAAGAATTGCACCCACATCATCTCTGCCTATCGTGTATAAGGCCGGCCACTCGGGAGCTCGCTCCTCAGGGACGAAAGGAACTCTTTTCCTGGAAAGGCGTGCCTTTGGCCCGCCATGGATGCGGGCGGGACGCCCGCTCTTTTGGGAGACCAATGCCTTTCCTCATTGTCGGACAGACCTCTAACGCACCGGCATTGTCATAGGAATCCAGGAACCTTGAGCGCGTTGTGCCGGATATATGGGCACAAGGCGCCCGTTTTGAATTTGGATGACGAGCTGCTGATAATGCAGGGGATCCCCCTTGTAGTCAAACTGCACGCGACCCATGGGCAATGTGATGTCGGTGTTTCTCAGCGCTTCCGCAATATGAGGGCCGTTCAAAGGAAGGCCGCGAGCCGACACGGCCTGCATGGCCTCAAGAAGCACTCGAGCCGAAGTGTAGCCGTGCATGACGGTGGAGGTGGGATCCCGGCCGTATCGCTTTCTAAATTTTTCCGTAAAGCGCTTGGATTCCTCTTCCGTTCCCGTAAGTGGAAAATCCGGCAGCCAAGCGCTCAGTCCCAAAAGGTGTTCGGCTGCCGGCCCCATCTGTTCGATGAACTCCGGGTACGCCACGCCCCAAGGGCCGATGTAAGCGGTCAGAGGAACGTTTTGTTCCCGAATCTGGCGCACTAGGATCAAATGGTCGGCAAAAAAGGCGGCACTGACAAGAACGTCCGCTTGCAGGGAGCGCATTTTGAGAAGAAATGGGGAAAAATCGGGGGTTCCAGGACGAAACTTTTCCACCAAGACCAGCTCTAAGCTTGAACCTCGTAGGCACTGAAAGAGGGTTTGAGAAAACTCCGTAGCTCCTGGCGTCGCGGCATGGAGAATCGCCACCCTTTTACCTGGCAAGACTTCGGGCAGGAATCGACATAAAGGTTCCGTGATTCCGTCCAAATGGGAGATGCGAAAGAAGAAGGGATTTTTGCCGCGAACGGTGAGGTCTTTTTGAAGGCTTGCCGAAGCGACGTATGGCACCTGAGCCTTGGAAGCCAGCTGACTGATAGGACCGACCAGAGAATCCACATAGCCACCCGTCAGAGCCGTTACCTTTTCCCGATAGATCAGATCCTGAACCTGATTGATGGCCGTTTCCGGATGACTTTGGTCGTCTCTGGAAAGCAACTGAACAGGACGTCCTTTGATCCCTCCGCTTTCGTTGATTTCTTGCACAGCGGATTCAATGCCGCTAAGGATTTCCTGACCGTGATTGCCAAGTTTTCCCGTAAGCGGGTTCACGGCTCCAAGGCGCACGGCATCCTGAGAAGACCAAACGGCTTGGACGGCCGTGAGCCCCACCATCCATGAAAACACACACACAAAGACCAGCCGTGCACACCACATGGCCCCTCCTCCCTCCTGAATGCTTCAAGCAGCCTTGACGCTATGTTTTGCGCGCGAACCCGCATGTCCACCATATGCCATGGGACCGGAAGGGGCAAGATGGTTATGTGTTGTTGATTTCAATCCGCCACTTCAAGCACATAGCCGACCGGGGCGAAAGCGAAACGGGATCCAAATTCCGCCGCAAGTCTGGCGATAGGCTCCTGTCCGGTACAGTGACTGACCGCTAGAATCTGAACATCAAATCTTTTAAGGGCTTCAATGGTCTTGTCCAACTGGTCCATGGGCGAAAAGCCCAAATGGGTACCCCCAAGAACCGCATAGATGCGGCTTTCCCCCGTTTGGCTTGTCAAATGATCCAAAATGTTGATCAAACCCGCATGGGCACAGCCGAGAAGGACCACCAGCCCTTTGGGGGTTTTGAGCGCCATGGAATAATCGTCGCGAAACGGATCCGATGTCCAGCCGCCGTTGGCGCGAATGACAAACTTGGGATCTCCGGTTTCAAAATCGGTCTGTCGAGGGACCTGTCCGGACACAAAGACGTTGGGAGCGATTTCCGCAAAGGATTCCACCCACTGAAATTGAGCGCCTCGTGTCGTCAGATAGGCTTCTTTCCAGGGCAATCCAATGGAGACAGGTTTTTCCACAGGACCTACCGGCATGTAGCGGAACCTTTCCAAGAGCACGTCCGGATGAGCCACCACGGGACAGGGCCCTCGCACTCCAAGAAAGGCCAGCATACCTCCCGTGTGGTCAAAATGGCCGTGGCTGAGCACCAGCTTGTCCACCTTGGAAAGATCCTTTTTGAGGCGAAGGGAATTTTGGATCAAACCGAACCCTTGGCCTGTGTCAAAGAGCAGCGTCGCTTCGGGGCTTTCCACGTAGGCCGCAAAGCCGTGTTCTCCAATAAGCCCCGGCACGGGAACGGTGTTTTCACACAGCACGGTGACTCGATATCCCATGGCCCACTCCTTTCCTGCCTTGAAAGCCCGCCCTTGAATGGTTTGCATTGCTTAATAATATAGCTCAAATGAATGAGGCGGCACAGAGCCCATGCCGCCTCATCGGTTCTTGAAACCTTCTCGGTTTCTTATTTCCTCAACATGCGCCTGAGAAGTTTTCCGGTGGGCGTTCTCGGCAAGCTGTCCACATATTCCACCAGACGTGGCAGCTTGTAGACGGCAATGTGCTGCTTAAGGAATTCCTTAAGTTCCTCAAAGAACGCGTCCCCACCTTCATAGCCGGGTTTAAGAACGATAAACGCCTTGGTCACCTGGCCTTTTTCCGGATCGGGCACACCGATGACACCACAATCCGCCACAGCCGGATGCTTAAGGATGGCTTCTTCCACTTCGGCAGGGCCGATGCGGTAGCCGGAACTCTTGATCATGTCGTCTTCACGGGACACGAAGAAGATATTACCGTCTTCGCGCATGTACACCGCATCACCCATCTGGTTCCAGCCGTTCTTCACACCCTTTTGCTGGGATTTGAGAAGGCGTTCGCCGTCCACATAAGGCTTCCAGTACAAAGTGCCCGAGGGTCCTTTGATGATCATGCTGCCCACTTCATTGGGCTTGCAATCGTTCCAGTCGGCATCCACAACGCGCACGAGGACACCGGGAAGAGCTTTCCCGATGGAATTGGGTACAGGTTCGGGGTTCAGTGTGTTGGATGTGAGCAGATGAAGCATTTCGGTACCGCCGAGACCTTCCCAGATGGGCTGACCCGTGAGCTTCGTCCATCCTTCCAAGGTTTCGGCGCCCAAAGCATCGCCGCCGGAAGTGCACAGCCGAACGCTGCTGAAGTCGTATTTCTTGAAGTCCGGGAACTTCATCAAAGCTCGGTAAGCCGTAGGAAGCCCCGTGAGCACGGTGATCTTGTGCTTTTCGATAAGCTCCATCATGTCGGCTGGAGCGAATTTAGGCAGAAGCGAAATACCGGCGCCGCCTTCAAAGGGAATCAGCGTGAAGGTCCCAAAGCCGGCGGCAAAGGAAACCGGAGCCGCTCCACCCAGAATATCTCCCGGCTTCAAATTGTATACGTATTTATTGACCAGACGGGATTCAATAATCACCGGCCGAACGAAATGCACGCAGCCCTTGGGCATGCCTGTAGTGCCTGAAGTGTAAAGAATGACTCCAATGTCATCGGCTTTGAGCATGGTCGCTTCCAGCTCAGGCGATCCCTGCTGAAGCATTTCTTCATAGACCAGATTCCCCTGAGCCTTCACCTCATCGGGATTCCCGCCGATGACAATGACTTTTGTGCCATAGTCAAAATCCGGCTTGGCCTCCTCCACAGGGCCCATGAGTGGCGCGTTGACCACAAAATACTTCATCTCCGCATTGTTGACCACAAAGGCCACTTCCTCCTTGGACCACAAGGGTGAGGTGGGAATGGGAATGGCCCCGATCTTTTCAATGGCAAAGATGGTCACAAGGGCCTGAGGGGAATTGACCAGGCGAATACCGACGCGGTCCTGAGGTTCAACGCCGGCAGCCTTCAAGGCGTTGCCGAACTTGTTAACCATCTGTTGAAGCTGGGCGTAAGTGATCGACTTATCCATGAACTTGATGGCAATGTTGTCTCCCCGCCCCTCTCGTACATGCCTGTCCAGCAGATAGTCGGCAAGATTCAGCTCCATGGGAGTGTCGGCAAATTCTTCCGGCACGATGTATTCGGGCCATGTGTCTTTTGGGGGGAGATAATCTTCCGGGATCTTCGCCATGCTCATTCCTCCTTGACCTGCTCGTTGGACATGGATGCCCGCAGCGCTTCATCGCCGGGCATCAAGTCATCGTTCCTGAAACATGGATTCGCGTTACGCATCACCTCCTTTAACGAAGCCATCTGATTGCTGAGCGTGAAAAAACCTGACCGCCACATACTGGTGGAGAGTTCCTGAAACAGCGATATTGGAAACGGCGGTAGAACCCTGAAGAGAAGGAGCGTGAAGAGGGAGGGATCAGGAGACTGAGGAGATATCCGCGTGAAATCCGCCACACCCTTTTGGGTTCATGGCTTAACCGTGGTGCTTCAGATTGTGGGTTTTACCTGCCTTGAGTGTCCTTGGGCAGACTTGGAGTCACATCTCTGCCGAAACCACTTCGATGCCTTCCTCCTTCAAGGATCCGAGAATGGGTTCCATGGAACACTTCTTGAGGCGAAAGGAATAGACGGCCTCGTGGGCCTCCGTGGGCTTTACATGACAGACACTAATAATTTCAGCCCCTTTGTCCTGAAGCAATCGCGTTACACTGTCCAAGGACTGTTGAGGACTCACCAGCCTCACATCCAGCCTGCTTGAACTTTGCATTAATCCAAGCATGGAAATGAAAGCCGATAACATATCCACAACCGTGATGACCCCGACAAGCTTTTGACCATCTACGACAGGCAAACCGCCGATGCGGTTCTCCAGAGCCAATTGTGCGGCCCTTTCCAGGGAATCCTCCGCGCTGACCGTAATGGGTCTTCGGACCATGACATCTTCCACGGAAAGCTCTTCCAGCATGGAAGCAATGAGCACACTGCGCAGATCCGCATCGGTCACCCAGCCCACCAAGGTGCCGTTCGCCTCCACCACGGGAAGATGACGAATGGAATGGCGTTTCATAAGCTTGAGCGCATCCTGAATGGACGCCTCTTTGGTGGTGGTTACCACTTTTGTGGTCATCCAATGGCGAACGATCATTGCCGGAACCTGCCGATCGGTACGAGACGACGTGCTGATCAATGTATTGTACGCTGCGGTGGCGGGCATACCCCAACCGAGGGCCCCTTCGCACAAAAGCCTAAGAAAACTGCCTCAGGATTGCAAGAGAAAAATCGTACATGGTTGGCAAGGAGTCCAAAAGTCCGTGCGTTGACTTGAGACACTCTTCCGCTATACTGGCTTTCGGTGCGAAAAGAACATCTTGACCGGGACGATCCGTTGTCAAAAAGAGAAAGGATCAAGGTTTTGAGAGACCCCAAGTACATCTTTATTACCGGAGGAGTTTTATCCTCCCTGGGCAAGGGGCTGGCGGCCGCTTCCATCGGCGCGCTTATGGAAAGCCGAGGTCTTCGTGTCACGTTGCAGAAGTTGGACCCTTACATCAACGTGGATCCCGGCACCATGAATCCCTTTCAGCACGGCGAAGTGTACGTCACCGACGACGGGGCCGAAACAGACCTGGATTTGGGTCATTATGAGCGCTTCACCCATGCGCGCATGACCAAGCGCAACAACTACACCTCAGGCAGCATCTACTACAGTGTGATCACCAAGGAACGACGAGGGGAGTACTTGGGCGGAACCGTTCAGGTGATTCCGCATGTGACAGACGAAATCAAGGCATGTATTCGCCAGGTGGCCGATGGGGTGGATCTGGTCATCGTGGAAATCGGTGGAACCGTTGGGGATATTGAAAGTTTGCCTTTTTTGGAAGCCATTCGCCAATTTCGCATTGATGTGGGCCGGGAAAACGCTCTCTACATTCATGTAACCTTGGTCCCTTACGTGAAGGCTGCGGGTGAAGTGAAAACCAAACCCACGCAGCACAGTGTCAAGGAACTGCGGGGCATCGGTATTCAGCCGGATATTTTGTTGTGTCGCACAGAATTTCCCCTTTCTAAAGAAATCAAGGCCAAGATCGGCCATTTTTGTAATGTGGAACCGGACGCCGTCATTACCGCTAAAGATGTGGAATGCATTTATGAGGTGCCCTTATGCTTTCACGAGGAAGGGCTTGATGAAAAGATTCTCAAAAAACTCAATATTTGGACTCGAGCTCCTCAACTGGACGACTGGAGGGATCTCATTCGGCGCATGAAAAACCCGTCTCGAGAAGTGACCATCGCCATTGTGGGGAAATACATTGATCTGCGAGAATCCTACAAGAGCCTCAATGAGGCTTTGGCGCATGGTGGGGCGGCCAATGATGCCCGTGTGCACCTGCAGTACGTGGATTCAGAAAACGTGGAACGAACAGGCGGGGAGGCTTTATTGCAGCAGGCTGACGGTATCTTGGTGCCCGGAGGCTTTGGAATGCGAGGGATCGAAGGAAAGATCAAGGCGATTCATTATGCTCGGGAACACAGGGTGCCCTTCTTTGGAATCTGTCTTGGCATGCAGATGGCCGTGGTGGAGTTTGCTCGGCATGTGGCGGGCTTGGAAGGGGCGCACAGCATGGAAATCGACAAACACACGCCGCACCCTGTCATCTTTCTTATGCGGGAATGGTTCGACTACAAGAACAATCGGCTGGTTCATCGGAACGAAGACTCCGATTTGGGAGGCACCATGCGGCTCGGGGCCTATCCGTGCCTCTTGGAGCCGGGCAGTTTTGCTTATGAAGCCTACCGAAAGGTGGAAATCTCGGAAAGACATCGGCACCGCTACGAGTTCAACAATGAGTATCGGGAGATTTTAGGCAACGCCGGTTTGCGTTTTACGGGGTTGTCGCCGGACCGGAACTTGGTTGAAATTATCGAGCTGCCGGATCACCCGTGGTTTTTGGGTTGTCAATTTCACCCGGAATTCAAATCCAGACCCATGGATCCTCATCCGTTGTTCAAGGCGTTTGTGAAAAAGGCTTTGGAGTTTTCGGAAGAGAAAAAGAGTGAAGCGAGCGAAACGGCTGTTCCGTGAGCGGGTTTGCGGCCGCAAGGAGAGTGATTCCCCGTGCATGATTCCGTGTCTCCCATTTGGATTCAAGGGCAGCCCTTTGGTAAAGAGCGACTCTTCGTCATAGCGGGACCATGCGTCTTGGAAAGCGAAGGTCTGGCTGTGCGTGTGGCTGCCACCATGGCCCGTATCTGCCGTGAATTGGACATTCCCTATATTTTCAAGAGCTCCTATGACAAGGCAAATCGCACCTCCATTGAATCCTATCGCGGCCCCGGACTCGTGGAAGGCCTTAGGATTCTTCATCAAGTGCGGTCTCAGGTGGGAGTGCCTGTGATCACGGACGTGCATGCCGTGGATGAAGCCGCTTCGGCGGCCCAAGTGGTTGATGTGTTGCAGATTCCTGCTTTCCTGGCTCGACAGACGGACTTGGTGGTGGCGGCGGCCAAGACGGGAAAACCTATCAATCTCAAAAAAGCCCAATTTCTAGCCCCTTGGGACATGTTTCAGGTGGTTCGAAAGGCGGAAAGTGCGGGAAATCGCCAGATTTTTATTACGGAACGAGGCACCTGCTTTGGCTACAACACCTTGGTGGTGGATATGCGTTCGGTAAGCCTTCTCAGCCGTTCGCCCTACCCCCTTGTTTTTGACGCCACCCATAGTGTGCAAATCCCCGGAGGCCAAGGGACTGCCTCCGGGGGAGAACGCCGTTTTGTGGAAAGTTTGGCTCGAGCGGCTGTGGCGGCAGGCGCGGACGGCATCTTCATGGAAGTCCATGAGGATCCGGACAGGGCGCTTTGTGACGGTCCCAATTCCGTTCCCCTGAATGAGGTCTTTGCCATTTTGAAGGCGCTCAAGGACGTGTACGAAACCACTCGAAGGCATCCTTTTCGGCTTCAAGATGCGCCTCTTTTTGCACAGAGGCCGTGAAAGTTCCAAAGACGCTTGAAGATGCCCTGTGGCCGATGGAAAAACTTGGAAGGGGCACCCTTTGGCACTGATGGTTCTAGGTGTCTGCACGAAAAACTGGAATGAGCCGTTCCAGGCCATGATGCAGGGGCGCGCCGCGCCGTTCCTCTACGTCTCAAACCCTTTGTTCTGTTGGGAGCGCGGGCGACTCGCCTGCAAAATGAGCGGGCCGCAAGCCCGTGACCCCAAGAAAAGATGGAGTGCCAGGCTTGAAGGGACGACGCCTCGGCCCTACCTGGAAATGCCGTGAAACACCTTGGTGTTGCGAGTACTCGAAGATGCTTTCAAGTGAACCAGCCGGTGAGGGACACGATCGTGAATGAAGAACTCAAAAATCGAATTCTTGCCGTGCGCTTGGTGATCTTTGATGTGGACGGCGTGCTTACCGACGGCGGGATTACCATCCATGATGATGGGTCCGAATCCAAAACTTTTGACGTGAAAGACGGGCATGGCATGAAACTGCTTCAGCGCGCAGGTCTTCAGATCGCGCTGATTTCCGGACGTTATTGCGCCGCCGTGGAACACAGGGCCAAAGGGCTGGGGATTGAACACGTGTACCAAGGAATTCATCGCAAATTGGATGCTTACGACAAGATCAAAACATCCACCGGCCTGGAAGACCACCGGATAGCTTACGTGGGAGACGATCTTATCGATGTTCCTGTCATGCGCCGTGTGGGTTTGGCGGTGTGTGTTCAGGACGCCGTGGAGCATGTCAAACCCTTTGCGCATTATGTCACCCAAAGACCAGGGGGGAGAGGGGCGGCGCGGGAAGTCTGCGAGATGATTCTCAAAGTGCAAGGCCTTTGGGAAACCGTCACCTCCCGTTATTTCCAAGAAGACCAAAGCTGAACCGCTTGAGCAAAAAGTGCTTGTAGGTGGTTTCGCCCAAAGGGATTCCTAGAAATTCCTGAGCCCAGAGCCTTTTTCTGGCAAAAAGATGAACAAAAAAACCGGGAAATCGATAAACCCATTTGGCAAAAAAAGCCGCGTACCGAAGATTGTCCCCCAAGACGCGAAGACACCGGCTACGGTAAACCTGATGCAAGGGGCGTTGCAGCAAGCCTTGAAGCGCATCGGCGATGGTTTCCGAGGCCAGCTGTCCCGAACGCATGGCGTAGTAAATTCCTTCACCTGAGAAGGCTTCTCCAAAACCGCCCGCGTCTCCGGCGTAAAGGATTCGATGGGTGCCTAGAACGGAAGCAATGCCGGGACATGGAATGATACTGCCCCGGTAAGAAGCGCTCTCTGAATCTTTGAACTTTCGCAGAAAATCAAGAAAGGCCTTTCTCGTGGAAAAAGTCCCGGTATGCAAACCTCCGACCCCGATGGAAAAGCCGTCCTGCAGCGGAAAAACCCAGCCGTACCCCATGGGGTAAGCATCGAAATAAAATTCCAGAAAATTTTCATTGCGCGAAGAAGGGTGCTTTAGGGACGAAAGCGCTTCCCGTCGAGTCACGGCCTTCCAGCGCTTTCGTTTGCTTGCCGGGCCTTGAGAACGTCGGTTCAAGACTCCCGAGGCGCCATAAGCCACGATGACATATCGGCTGCGGTAGTGCCCTCGATTGGTCTTCACCGTCACGTAATGTTGGGATTCTTCGAGGTCCAGGACTTTTTCACCCATGTGGAGGTCGGCGCCGGCTTCCAGGGCTTTTTCCACCAAAAACGTATCGAAGGTTTCCCGACGTACCAGCACGGCGATGGGTTGAGATCGTCGAGCCTCCAAAACCCTGGAGCCGTGGTGTGCTCGAATGCCGTAAACATAACTTTCTCGGACGGAAGCCGGCAAAGGAAAATCCAACGTTTTGACGCCATTCATGGATAGGGCGCCTCCGCAGGGTTTTTCCCGAGGAAATCGCTCTTTGTCAAAACAAAGGGTTGTGAGGCCACGCTGCGCCGCTTTGCGTGCGGCGCAAGATCCAGCGGGTCCGGCTCCGATAACGACACAGTCCGCAATCATTCTCATCCCTTTGCAACGTGAAAGATTCTATGCTGACTTTTCTGGGACAAGCTTTTCATGGAGCATGTCCAAAAATGCATTTTCCCTCGAAGTGCGGGCGTTTCACCGACATCAAGAACAGGCCGAAGGCGCACGCTTCCAGGAAAAGAAATGGTTTCAGGTTCCTAGAGACTGTCCGAGAACGCACAATGCCCGGCGCGTCGCCCCTGGGTGGAAAAGGCATTCGCCGCACCGATGATTTTGCATTTTCGGACAAGCTCCTAAAGGCAAAAAACGGGCCTGTCAATGCTTGGCTGTTAGGCATGATTCTTTACAGTGCGAAAGAGCGCGTGTTAAATAACTTGAGGCATTTGATGGAAGCGGGAAAGGAGCCGGGCGCATCATGAAGAAAAGTGCCAAGGTGATTCCTTGGCTTTTTATGGCGATGGCCGTGGTCCTCACGGTTTTTGTCTTCCAGGCTTTTTTCACAGCGCCGAAGGAAAAAAAGACGGAGCAAGCCCCCGTTGCTTCCACCGTGGATGCGGATATTCGGTTGACGGACATGGATTACACGGAGGTGCAGGAAGGCAAGCCCAAATGGCGTCTCAAAGCCCAGGAGGCCAAATACTACGAAGGGGAACAAAAGACGCTTCTGACGGGGGTGACTTTTACATTGTTTTTGGAAGACCAGCGAGAAGTGCTGCTGGTAAGCGACCATGGGCTTCTTTACGCGGGCCGTAAAGACATCGAATTGTGGGGAAACGTCACGGCCCGTGTGCCTCAAGGTTATGAAGTCCACTGCGACAAGGTCCTTTATCAACATGGAGCCCAAAACATAGAATCCCGCTCCCCTGTGCGGCTGACAGGCCCGCAACTGGACCTAGAGGGCCGACAGTGGCACTATGACCTGGCATCGTCAACCGTCCTTGTGGAAGGAAATGTAAAGGCTTTGGTGCGAGGATTTTTTGGAGCGAGCACTGGAGGATCATGAAGGAACAAAGACCAACGTCAAGAAAACCCTTGGACTTGAAGCGGATTAAAGATGGGTTTCGATTCGGCGTCTCGGTGGGCCTTGCTGTATGGCTCCTGGCGCTTGCTACCGGTCTTCTTGCCCAAAGCCAATCCCCCCTACCTTCACGTTCAGGACGTGAGGCCGCCGCTCCCATTCATATTGCCAGTGATCGTATGACGGCCGATCAGAAGAGTCGCTCGGTGGTTTTTGAAGGCCATGTGACGGTGCAGCAGGGTGCCATGACCATCACGGCGCAAAAGCTCACTGTTTACGGCGTGGAAAAAGAAAAGGGTTCCACGACAAAATCGGGTACAGTGACAGGGGATCAGATCGATCGCATTGAAGTCGAGGGCAATGTGGTCATTTCCGAAGGGGATCGAGTCGCCACGGCCCAAAAGGCTGTCTTGTATAATCAAGAGCAAAAGATTGTGCTCATGGGGGAACCGGAGCTCGTGCAAGGTAAGGACAGGGTTCAAGGCGACCTCATCACGCTCTACCTGCAAGAGCAAAGAAGTGTGGTGGAAGGCCGATCGGGAAAGCCCGTTCAGGCGGTCTTTCACCCCAAGGAATCACCACAGAAACCATGACGACGGCAGGACGAGTTCTTCGAACGGACAGGTTGGTGAAGCAATATGGTGGGCGTGTGGTTGTGGATCACGTGACCTTGGAGGTATGCCAAGGTGAGGTGGTGGGGTTGTTGGGCCCTAACGGGGCAGGAAAATCCACGACCTTTTACAGTGTTATCGGCATTATTCGACCGGACTCCGGAGCCGTTTATCTGGATGGGGAGGATATCGGACGTGATCCCATGTACCTGAGGGCCCGGAAAGGGATCACCTATCTGCCCCAAGAGCCTTCCGTGTTCCGCAAACTGACGGTGGAGGAGAACCTGCTGGCCGTGATGGAAACCCTTAAGATGGGTCGAGAGGAACGCAGGCAACGTCTGAGAGAGTTGCTGCGGGAACTTCGCATCGACCATCTGGGGCGAAGCCGAGCGGACAGGCTTTCGGGAGGAGAAAGGCGTCGGTTGGAGATCTGCCGAGCTTTGGTGACACAGCCCAGCTTCATTTTGTTGGACGAACCCTTTGCGGGCATCGATCCCATTGCCGTCGTGGAGATTCAAGGGTTGATACGGTCCTTAAGAGACCGAGGGATCGGCGTTTTGATTTCCGATCACAATGTGCGAGAGACTCTGAGAGTATGCGATCGAGCTTACATCATGCATGAGGGAAGAATACTCGAACAGGGTCCTCCCCACGTGATCGCGCAAAGCGAACTGGCTCGCAGAACCTACCTCGGGCAAGAATTCAGCCTTTAGGAACGGGAAGACGGTATGGCCTTGGAACTCAAGCAACACATGAAACTTACGCAGCAACTGATTATCACGCCTCAGTTGCAACAAGCCATCAAACTCCTGCAATTGTCTCGATTAGAACTGTTGGAGACCATTCAGCAGGAGTTGGAGGTCAACCCGGTTCTGGAGGAGGTGGCGGAAGGCCTGGAAGAGGTTGGGGTCAAGGACGAAGTGGAGCCGGAGGCGGTTCGGGTTGAGGAGCGCTATGACGAGGTGGAGATCACGGAAAAGGTTCGGGATGATTTCGATTGGGAAAGCTTCCTGGCCGACTACAGCACCTACACGCCGGTGACCAATGAAAGAGACCCTAATCAGGAACAACCTTCCTTTGAGCAGCGATTGACCTCAAAGCCTTCCCTGGAAGACCACCTCATGTGGCAGTTGTGCCTTTCGGATTTCACTGAAGAAGAACGCGAAATCGCCATACAGATCATCGGAAACCTCAGTTCCGACGGCTACCTTTTGGCCGGCCTCGATGAAATCGCCCATCTCACAGGGACCTCGATAGACCGCGTGGAAGCGGTGCTCACAAAGGTTCAGTCCTTTGACCCTCCAGGTGTGGCCGCCCGCACGCTTCAGGAATGCCTGCTCATTCAAGCGCGCAGCCTGGATGTGCGCAACAGCTTGGTGGAAACGATCATCGAACAGTATTTGCCTTATTTGGAGAACAAGAACTATCAGGGATTGATGAAAGTCTTGCGGCGTTCCAAAGAGGAAGTTCAGGCGGCCGTGGAAATTATTATGAGCTTGGATCCCAAGCCGGGTCGAGCGTATAGCGATGAAGATGTGCATTATGTGAGCCCGGACATCTATGTCATCAAGGTGGACGACGATTTCGTGGTGGTGCTCAATGAAGACGGCATGCCTAAGTTGCGGGTGAATCCCTATTACAAGGAAGCCTTGCGCGGGGATTCGGCGATTCCTGACGAGGCCAAGGAATACATTCAAGGCAAACTTCGTTCCGCGGCTTGGTTGATCAAGAGTATACACCAACGTCAACGCACTTTGTACAAAGTGGCTCAAAGTATTGTCAACTTTCAGAGGGAATTTTTTGAAAAGGGTATTGCCTATCTTAAGCCCATGGTTTTAAGGGACGTGGCAGAGGATGTGGGCATGCATGAATCGACTATCAGTAGGGTTACCACCAATAAGTACATGCACACGCCTCAGGGGATTTTTGAGTTGAAATATTTCTTTAACAGTTCCATAAACAGTGTGGTGGGTGAGGCGGTGGCTTCGGAAAGTGTCAAGGAACGCATCCGTCGATTGATTCGAGACGAAGATCCTGCCAATCCCTACAGCGACAAGGACTTGGTGGATCTCTTGAAGAAGGAAAATATTCGCATTGCAAGACGAACGGTGGCCAAATACCGGGAAATGCTCGGCATTCTTCCTTCACACAAGAGAAAACGCGTGCTCTGGGGCGCGTGACCCAGCCCTTCCGTTGAGGGCTCAATGTGCACATGAACGGCGATAAGGAGTAGATCTATGCAGATCAATGTGGCGTTTCGGCACACGGAAACTTCGGACACGTTAAGAAAATACGCCGAAGAAAAGGTTTCCAGAATCAAGAAGTATTTGGAAGAACCCATTGAAGCCAATGTCGTGCTACAAGTGGAAAAATTTCGACATATTGCCGATGTGACTGTGGAATCCAACGGCCTTCGTATCAATGCCAGAGAAGAGACGGAAGATATGTACGCCGCCATTGATATGGTGGTGGATAAATTGGAAGGGCAGATCAAAAAACATAAAGAAAAACTTCGAAATCGAAAATCCAACGCGGCTGAAAGATCGCAGCGGCTCATGATGAACATTTTGGAATGGCCTTCTGAAGAAGCTTCCGAGCCGCGGGTGGTGACAACGCAGCAAATTTATGCGAAACCCATGGACGTGGATGAAGCGGTCATGCAGCTCAATTTGTCCAACGGCGATTTTTTGGTGTTCACCAATCGTGCCACCATGAGTGTCAATGTGTTGTATCGCCGCAAGGACGGCAATTATGGACTGATCGAGCCTGTGCAATGATCCACAGTGGAGAAGGTTGGAAGAACGGTCCCGGGAAAGGGACACGGCACCAAGGGAGGATCCCGAAGGGTTGATGAAGATCGCGGATATCTTGCCCAAAGAGGCGATTATCGCCGAACTGGAAGCCAGGACCAAAAGAGAGGTTTTGGAGGAACTTACGGACGCACTGTTGCGTCACAAGCCTCAGTTGGATCGACATCGCCTGCTCGAGGTGCTTCTTGAGCGGGAAAAACTGGGGAGCACGGGCATCGGCGAAGGAATCGCCATCCCTCATGGAAAAATCGAAAACCTGGATCAATTGGTGGTCTCTTTCGGTAAGTCCACGCGAGGGATCGATTTCGAATCCATGGACGGCAAGCCTGCACATCTTTTCTTTCTTTTGGTGGCGCCGGAAAACTGTGCAGGAACCCATCTTAGAGCCTTGGCAAGGATCGCACGGTTCTTAAAAAGTGCCACCGTACGACGCCGTTTGGGTTTGGCGGCTACACAAGAAGAGATCTTCAGCATCATTCAGCAGGAAGACGACGATTTTTAGGCAGCAAGGGATGGTGGTTGTGAGGGGAGTTGGGGAAGGCTCGACTCCCCCTTTTCTTTCTCTCGAAGCAAGACTTGGTCGTCACCTCATCTGGCAACACCACGGAGTGTTCTGAGACGGAGCCGGCTTGGCCGTGGCTTTTTGGTTCAACCCGTGTTGAAATAGCTCACGAGCCCGCGACGGCACATAAGCTCGCCGAGTATCTCGTTCACCGATCACAATGGGTAAGGGGAAGGAAGGATGCCGAAAAGGGAAACCCACCTGGTTATCGTCACCGGTCTTTCCGGCTCGGGGAAAAGTACCGCCATCAAGGCTTTTGAGGACATCGGCTATTTTTGCATTGACAATCTGCCGGTTCCCTTGTTGCCAAACTTTTTGGAACTCTGTGAAAAGGACAAGCCGGACCTCAAAAAGGTGGCCCTGGGCATCGATATTCGAGGCCGAAGTTTTCTTCGGGACTGTGACCGGCTCTTGGAGGCCGTGGAAGCCTTGGGCTACGCTTTGGAAATTCTCTTTTTTGAAGCCTCCACCGAAGTGCTTCAAAGGCGTTTCAGCCAAACACGACGCCAGCACCCCATCGGCGATCAAGAGTCTCGTTTGGTGGCCGCCATTCAAAAGGAACGCGAGGAACTGGGCTTCCTCAGAGCCCGCGCCACGCGCATCATCGATACCAGCGATTTTTCCGTGCATCAATTAAAGGCCTTGATCAATCGAACCTTTTCTTTGGTCAGTGATCGAGAGAGACTGAGCGTTCAAGTCTTGTCGTTTGGTTTCAAATACGGTTTGCCCATGGAGGCGGAGCTGGTCATGGATGTGCGGTTTTTGCCCAACCCTTATTTTGTGGATCATTTGCGGCCTTTAAGCGGGTGCGAAGCACCCGTACGGGACTGGGTTTTAAGTCACGGGGAAGCCGTGCAGTTCTTGGACGAATACACGGCCCTTGTCCTCAAACTGCTCCCTCACTATGTGGCGGAGGGAAAGCGCTATCTCACATTGGCCGTGGGCTGTACGGGCGGAAAACACCGATCGGTGGTGATTGCTGAGCGCCTTGCTGACAGGGTTCGTGAAGCAGGTTATTATACCGTGTTATTTCATCGCGACGTCCATTTGGAAAGCTGAACGTTCTTTGAAGTGGGGGGTGGGCCCGAGGCGAGGAGACAGCACCGAAATGTCGAGAATCGGACTGGTGGTGGCGGCCCATTGCCGTGTGGCTCAGGAAATGGTCCAAGCGGCGGAATTGATCTTGGGACCCATGGAAGGGGTATGCGCCGTTTCCATGGATCCGGACACGCCTGTGGAACAGATGGTACAGACCTTGTCGGCTGTCATCAAGGATGTGGATGTGGGCTACGGGGTCATTGTCCTTACGGACCTCTTCGGCGGCACGCCGTCCAATGTGGCTCTGTCTTTCATGGGACCTCGCGTGGAAGTGCTCAGTGGTTTCAACCTGCCCATGCTCATCAAATTTGCGGAAATTCGCCACACGCAATCGCTGAGAGAAGCGGCGGCCACCCTTCGAGATTACGGGCGCCGCCATATTGCTTTGGCCAGCGAAATCTTGTCTTCCAGACCCGAAACCAAGGCACGAGAATCGGATCATGAGCGATCCCCTGCCCATAGTGATTGAGCCCATTCGGCCGGAAGATGTTCCGGCTGTGATGGAAATAGAAAGAGCCAGTCATGTGGATCCTTGGCGGGAATCCTTTTTCGTGGAAGAGCTTGAAAGACCTCAGGCCCTGATGCTGGTGGCCCGTCATGGCGAGGATCCGCGCCGGCTGGTGGGTTACATCTGCGTCTGGCTGATTGCCGATGAAGTGCAGATCTTCAACCTCGCCGTGGATCCCGCTCTCAGAAGACGCGGCATCGGACGGCGGTTACTTCTGGCGGCCTTGCAGCATGCCTGCCAGAGAAACGCCCGTGTGGCCCTTCTGGAGGTGCGCCGCAGCAATCATGCAGCCCAGAAACTTTACCAAAGCGTGGGATTTCGACCCTTTGGAACGCGCCCCAATTATTACGAGGGGCTACGGGAACCGGCGGTGCTCATGGAACTGGAAATGGACCGAGGGTGGAGGGCCCGCTGGCTGAATTCCAAAAGTTTAGCACAGGGAGAGGAGAGGTCCTGTTAATGCAAAGGGCACGTGTGCAATCCGAGGCGCTCTTGAAGAACCTCATGGTGACCAATGTGCCGGTGAGGGTGGATCCCGGGCACGAAGTGCTGGTGGAGGCGGTTCAAGGCTACGCCGGTAAGGAAAAACAAGCCCGGGAGCTCCTAGTGGAGTATCATCATCGGTACCGCAACTGGGCTTACGTGCTCCAGGAAACCTGGCGGTACGCCACAGGAAACCTTCGTCTGTACCGAGAATTTTCAGAAAGCGCCGCCGTGGTGACTCTCCTGTGTCGCATCTTTCTGCATGCCCTCTCCGATTCCGAAAACCCCAAAACGCAATCTGCCGCCGCCGATTATCTTCTGGCCCTGTGGTTGAAGGTGCTCGAGGAATCCCCTGAACTGTGCCGGGAAGATGCTTCCATGCCTCCGTTTGACGGAGACCGTGATCCTCTGCCGTCGGGAAGGGCTCACGGCGGCATTCTTCGATGGTGTTTGGCAAGACTCCAGGCCATGGAGCCATCCGGCTTTCAATGGGTGGTACGGAGTTTTCATCAGCCCAAGAAAGTCCTTCGCCGATGTCTGAGCCTCTGGTCTTTTTCGGCTTCCTTCGTGGAAGGTCGGAGACTTTTGGATCGATTGCTTACGGAAACACACACTTTTTGGGCGCAACGGGAGGACCCTTTCGCCTGGCTTTCGCGCCAGTTGCAAGATGAGGTGGACGTGACGGCGTGGCGTCCTTTGTTCTCGCCCCTGCTTCACGCGGACCATGAAAGGGCTCTGCAGCATATTCAGAGCCTTCGGGCCGAAAAGGATCCACGACGTGCCGTGGAGCAGTTGTGCGAGCTTGCGGATTTTCGAGACATTGTTCGAGCTTATCAGCAATTGGCGGACAAGGTGGGTCGATATGTGCCCGTGGAAATATCGGGGCATGTGAGTATGCTCTTGCGGTTGCGGATCATGGAAACCAAGGGGTTGGAGCCTATTCACGAAGAGACGTTGCGGGCCATGAATATGGACGTGGGCCGATGGATTCGTGAGGAGTCCCAGGAAATCCTCCGGCCTCGTCTTACTCGGTTCCTTCAGGTGCTTCGAGGATGCTTGAACAATTACCCGGAAGCGGCGTTACACTGTGTCCGCACCGTTGGTCTGGAAATTCTGGGCACGGATGATAAGGAACTTATCGAATTTTTCCTTCGTCATGTGATCTGGCTCGGGTTTCAGACCCCCAAACTCAAGGGGGTTTCCCAGTACTGGCAGGTTCAGGTGAATCCGGCACACCTGACCAATATTCGTGTTTGGCTGGATCTCATTCGCAAAAACCCTCGGCGCACTCGAAGCTTGCTTTCCGCTCTCATCGTGAACCTTTTTCTAGCAGGCATTTATGTGCGCGACACGGATCTGTTTCAAAAGGACGTCAGCCTTCTGTTGCATGCTCCTATTGCCCCGGTGTTCAATCTGATCAAGCAGTTGACCAAGCTCTTTCCCGTTTATTTCAATGAAGTGGGCGCGGAAGGGCTGCTTCGGGCTGTGTCCACGGATGTGGACGAAATCACACAGCGCGCAGACCCACTCATTCATTTTCTGCGCAAACAAAGCCATGTGGAAAGCAATAACCTCATCGTCCTTTTTATTGAAGCCATCTTTCACTTTTGGCAGACGCTCGATAAGGAACCACTGAAAAGATTCACACCTCCTGAAGTCTATCGAGACGTGAGCGGAACAGGGCCCTTTGTGGATGACATGCATCGAATCTTTACAGGGCTTCTTTCCGGCGATGACGGCGTGCATCGTGTGAAGGATCTGCTGGATCTTTCCGAAGAAGTGGTTCGGTCGAAAATAGAGAAGATTCCCGGAGCGTCCGGTCGGGAAAAGCAGCGCGCTTTTCTCATGATTCGCTTCTACCAGTTGCTTCACGAAAAGTATGCCCTGAGCTTCAAAGACATTCAGGTGCATTTACGCCGAGCCGCTCAGTTGGGATTACCGGATCCTCGGCCTTTGGAGCAGGCCCTTCAAGGTGAGGAGACCATCACCAAGCTGGAAGCCATTTTGGATTACTTGGAAAAGCTCAAGGACATTCTGCTCACCGAACAGGAAATGACCTTCGTGGAGAATATCTACCTCAAGAGACATATCGCTGTGGATATTCCTTCGATGTACGGTTCCTACAGTGAACGCAAGTTCGATGCTCTTGGACTTATGTTTCGCCTGGAAAATCTGGCCAATGTGCTTTTTGAAGAAATCATTTTGTCGTTCAATCTAAGTTTCATCACGCGTGCCACATTCTTTCGCATCGGTCGTGTTCTCCCCCTCTTTATTCGAGCCCTGGCCTTGGATGGCATCACATCCCGGCGACTGGATCGTCAGGAAGAGTTGTTCCAGAGGGCGTTGCAGATTCGAAGATTTTCCCATTCCCAGTACATGGACATTTTCCGTGGATTTTCCGAAGCCATCAAGCAGCTTATCCAGAGCTTTTACAACGCGGTTCATGAAGACAATCTACGGGTAGTGATTCGGCAACTGAGCCAATCGGGAGACCTTTTGCCTAGGTACCAACGTCAGGACATGGGGGAAAAGGCGGAAGAACGTGTGCATCGCATCTCGGAGACCTTTTTACGCGATCTTGTGGCGCGCACCTTTGGTTTGCAATACTTTGACCATTTTATCAGCAGTATCCTCACCACGCTGGCGACGCAAAGGGAGGAACTATCCACGGAAAAACTTGATCTACTGCTCAGCTACGATCCCGAAAAGACAATATCACGCATTTATGCACCCGATGATGCCACCTACGATTTAATTCATTTGGGAAACAAGGGATACAATCTCACTCAACTGCATTCCCTGGGGATTCGTGTGCCGCCTGGATTCATCATCACCACAGAATATTTCCGTTGCCAGGATGTCATTGAAAGTCTTCAGCAGTCCAAGGAAGACTTCAAAGCTCGAGTCATGGCGCACATTGCGGATTTGGAGCAGCGATCCGGAAGACGATTCGGCGATCCTCAAAATCCCTTGTTGTTGTCGGTGCGTAGCGGTTCAGCGGTTTCCATGCCGGGAATGATGAACACGTTCCTCAATGTGGGTATCAATGAGCAGATTGTGGAAGGTCTCATTCGGCAAACGGGGCAGCCATGGTTCGCCTGGGACAACTACCGCCGATTTGTCCAGTCCTGGGGCATGTCTTTTGGGCTGGATCGCGATCATTTCGATGCCATCATGAAGTTTTACAAAAAGAAGTACGGGCGTGAGTTCAAGAGGGAGTTCAGCCCGCAGGAGATGCGGGAGGTGGCTTTGGCTTATCGGAAATACACGCAGGATTCCAGAATTGAGATAACGGATGACCCGGTCGAGCAGCTCTTTACGGCGATTCGACAAGTCATGGAATCCTGGTTTTTTCCCAAGGCCATCACCTATCGAAAGATTATGGGGTTGTCAGAGAACTGGGGCACGGCCGTGACCATTCAAACCATGGTCTATGGCAATTTGGACCTCCAATCGGGATCCGGCGTGATGTTCACCCACAACCCTTGGACCTCGGATGAGGAAATCGACCCAAGAGGGGATTTCACCCTTGGGAACCAAGGAGAAGACGTGGTGGGGGGGTTGGTGGAAACTTTGCCTCTGTCTGAAAAGCAACGTTTGGCGGCAGGCGAGCGCAAGCAACACTCCCTGGAATCCTTGTTCCCTCGAGTTTTTGAGCGTCTAACGGAAATCGCCAAGGAACTCATCTACCGCCAGAAATGGGGACCTCAGGAAATCGAATTCACGTTTCAAGGTTCCGACGGCGACGGGCTCTACATTCTTCAGTCTCGGAACATGGCACCGCGTACCAGCCGCCGCTATGCATGTTTCAAGGTGACAAACGAGTTGGAAAAAAGTTACCTTGGCCACGGCATCGGGGTGAGTGGAGGGGCACTGTGCGGTCGTGTGGCTTTTGAAGTCAATGAGATCGTGCGGCTGAAAAAAGATTATCCTGGAGAACCTATCATCTTGATCCGTTCGGACACGGTTCCCGATGACATTCATGAGATTTCCATTGCCGACGGCCTTTTGACCGGTAAAGGCGGAGCCACGTCCCATGCGGCTATCGTGGCCCATCGTTTGGGCAAGACCTGTGTGGTAGGGTGTTCCAAAATGAGGGTCTGGGAACGGGACGGCCGATGCCTGATTGGAGGACGTTTTGTGAGAACCGGGGATGTGATCGGGATTGACGGGCGTAGCGGAGCCATCTATGCGGGATTTCACGAAACCACACAGGCCGAAGAAAACGGCACCGCCTGCGCCGAGTGATGGTGTGAAGGTTCGGGATTGAAGAGGGAGGAGGCTATATGGGCGAGCAAGAAAAAATGGTCCCTCAGAAGTTGGGTATCAATGGATTGGGTCGCATTGCCAAGCTGACCATCTGGCATCACGTAGAAAGACAGTATTTTTCCGAACTGGTGGTCAATATCGGTCGAGAAGTGGGGCGAAGCCTTGAAGATATCGCCATGTTTATTGAAAAGGACTCCACTTATGGAAGGCTGCATCATTTCTTGTATGGCTGCCGAGCTTCGCGCGTCATCGAGGAAATCAATGACCAAGAAGGATCCATGCGCATCAATGGCGTAAAGACCACTTTTTTGAGAAAGCACAGGAATCCGGCCGATATCGGCTGGAAGGAACATGGCGTGGAAATTGTCGTGGACGCCACGGGAGCTTTTCTGGATCCCACAGTGCCGGCGGAGGATCCTAAGGGGTCGGTAAGAGGTCATCTGGTGGCGGGAGCCCGCAAGGTGATTGTTTCGGCACCGTTTAAAATCAAGGACAAATCCAAAGAGATGCCGCCCGATGCGGTCACGACGGTCATGGGCATCAACGATGCGGACTTTGATCCCAAGCGCCATGTGATCGTCTCCCATGCTTCGTGCACCACCACATGCCTGGCCTACATGGTCAAGCCCCTTCTGGACTATTTCGGTCCCATGCGCATCCTTTCGGCATCCATGGCCACGGTGCATGCGGCAACCCCTTCCCAACAGGTGCTGGATCGAGCTCCCAAGGCCAAGGCAGACGACCTGAGAAAGACTCGGTCCGTGTTCAACAACATTATTCTCACCACGACCGGTGCAGCCAAAGCTTTGGGACTGGTTATTCCGGAAATGAAGGAAATCGGGTTCATCGCCGAATCCGTGCGTGTGCCGGTGACGACAGGATCCTTGATCATTTTGGTGGTCCTTATTCAAGACGAAAGCATGAAAAATCCCATTAACCGAAACCTTATCAATGACATTTACCGAAAGGCTCAGAGCCACTTTCCCGACGGTTACCTCTTGTATACGGACGAACAAAACGTTTCTTCGGACATTATCGGTTTGCCTAGAGCGGCCGCCGTCATTGAGGGCCACGAAACACACACCCGCACGGCCGCCGTGCGCTTCGACCTCAACCACGTGCTCAACGTGTGTGCCGCTTTGTCTTCAGAACAGGGATCGGCTTTTGATGTGGAGCAAGTACTTAAAAAAGCCGATAAAACCCTCAATGCTGAACAGCAAGCCAGAATCATTCAGATTCCTGTGACGCAAGCGGTCATTTACGGATGGTATGATAACGAATTGGGAAGCTACACCAATATGTTGGGGGATCGTACGGTCGGTATTGCCAAGATGCTGCGCTGATACCTTAGGAAAAAGGAGAAATGAGATGGCTGTCAGGGTTGCTATCAACGGATTTGGTCGCATCGGTCGCATGGTTTTTCGCGCTATTGTGGAACGCGGCAATCCACTGGAAGTAGCGGCTTTGAACGATTTGGGAAGCCCTGCCGAATTAGCTCATCTGCTGCGTTACGATTCCGTTCACGGCACATGGCATCGAGACATTTCCTCAGACGATGAAAACATTTATGTGGACGGCAAGGCCTACAAATGCCTCAAGGTGGGGGACCCCAGCCAAGCCCCATGGCGAGACTTGGGCGTGGACATTGTGTTGGAAACCAGCGGTCGTTTTCGGGACAAGGCCGCTTGTCTGAAGCACATGGATTCAGGGGCCCGTAAAGTCATCCTGGGGGCTCCCGGCAAGGGCATGGATGCCACCTTTGTCATGGGAGTCAACCATGACCAGTATGATCCCATGAAGCATCACATCGTCTCCAATGCTTCCTGTACCACCAATTGTCTGGCGCCTATCATTCGCGTGCTGCACGACCGGTTCGGCGTCGAACACGGTCTCATGACCACCATCCATTCTTACACCATGGATCAAAGGCTTTTGGACGCGCTCCACAAGGATCTGCGAAGGGCTCGAGCCGCAGCTCTTTCGATGGTGCCCACCACGACGGGAGCGGCCACAGCGGTGGCGGAAGTCATCCCGGAACTCAAAGGAAAATTGGACGGCATGGCCATTCGCGTTCCCACGCCCAATGTGTCCATTGTGGATGTGGTGTGTCGCGTGGAAACGGACACCACGGTGGAAGCCGTCAACCAAGCTCTAAAGGAAGCCGCCGAAGGGCACATGAAGGGCATACTGCGTTACGTGGAAGAAGAATTGGTCTCGGTGGATTTCAACCATACCACCTACTCGTCGTGCGTGGACGCGCCTCTTACCAAGGTTATCGATAAGCGGATGGTCAAGGTGCTCAGCTGGTATGACAACGAATATGGGTATTCCAACCGTCTGGTGGACCTGGCTCTGCACATGGGCAAGGACCTGTAAAACGAGGGGAATCAAAGGGCGGTTTCGCTCGATGAAGTTTTTCGAGTGGGTCGAAAAACGCGGGAGGGGCGAACCATGAAAACATTGGATCACGTGGACGTTTCGGGAAAGCGTGTGTTTATCCGCGTGGATTTTAATGTGCCTTTGGACAAAAAGGACGGCCGAGTTGCCGATGATGCTCGAATCCACGCTATTTTGCCCACCCTGAAAAAAGTGATGGATGCCGGGGGTAAGGCCGTTTTGGCGTCCCATTTGGGCAGACCCAAGGGTAAAGTGGTGCCGGAGATGAGCTTAGCACCTGTGGCAAGGCATCTTTCGGGCATATTGGGCCGAGAAGTTTCTTTGGCTCCCGATTGTGTGGGGCCCGAGGTCCAGGCCATGGTGCGAGATGTGCCTTTTGGAGGAGTTCTCCTTCTTGAAAACCTAAGGTTCCACCCCGAAGAAGAAAAAAACGATCCGAACTTTTCCAAGGAACTTGCGTCTCTTGCCGATGTGTACGTCAATGACGCTTTTGCCGTCTCTCATCGCGCCCATGCTTCCGTGCATGGCATTACCGAATACGTGGCGGTGTGCGCGGCGGGCTATCAGCTGGCCAAGGAAGTGGAATATTTCAAGAAGTCCGTAGAAACGCCTGAGCGTCCTCTGGCTGTGGTGATAGGGGGCGCCAAGGTTTCCACCAAGATCGGAGTGCTGGAAAACCTTATTCCCAAAGTGGATCTTCTCGTGATCGGTGGGGCCATGGCCAACACCTTTCTCAAGGCGCAGGGCTACGGCGTGGGAAAATCCATGGTGGAAGAGGAATATGTCGACAAAGCGACGGAACTCTTGCAACTGGCCAAAGATCGCGGTGTTCGTGTGCTTCTGCCTATGGATGTGGTGGTCGCTCCAGCTTTGGAATCGGGAGCCCAGGCTCAAACCGTGAATTTAAATGCCGTCCCTGAAGACGCCGCCATCTATGATGTGGGGGAACGCACTCTCGAGACTGTCAAGGAAGCTCTGAAAACATGTGCGACCATCGTTTGGAACGGTCCTCTCGGTGCTTTTGAAACTCCGCCTTTTGAAAGGGGAACCTTTGCTCTCGCGGAATTCTTGGGGTCGACCAAGGCCCTGACGGTGATCGGTGGAGGGGATTCCGCCAGCGCGGTCAAACAGGCTGGTGTGGCTCAGAAAGTCAGTTATGTTTCCACAGGAGGCGGCGCCTTTTTAGAAATGATGGAAGGAAAGATCCTGCCTGGTATCGAAGCCTTGGAAGCTTGCATGGGTAAGGAGTAGTCATGGGTACGAATGCGCGCCTACCTCTTATGGCGGCCAACTGGAAAATGCATTTGAGCGTGGCGGAAGCGGTCTCCTTTGTCGCCAAGCTTCATGAAGCCGTGGGAAGTCCCGAGGATCGCGAGGTGCTCATCGCTCCGCCGTTCACTCATCTTTGGCCGTTACGGGAAGCCATGAAAGCGGCCGGATTTTCTTTAGCCGCCCAAAACTGCCACTGGGAACCCAAGGGAGCTTTCACCGGCGAAGTGTCTCTGGGAATGATACTGGAAACGGGATGCCGCTACGTCATTGTGGGACATTCGGAAAGGAGGCACATTTTCGGAGAATCCGATGCCTGGATCGGTTTAAAAACCGCAGCGGCTCTAGCGCAAGGGGTGGTGCCCATATTGTGTATCGGTGAAAAGATCGAAGAGCGGGAAGCGGGATTAACGGTGGAGGTGCTGCGCCGTCAGTTGAGCACGGCTCTGGAAAAGGTCCATTTGCAGGCTTCGAGCCGGTTGGTCATAGCCTATGAACCGGTTTGGGCCATCGGCACAGGCAAGACGGCAACACCCGAACAGGCTCAGGAAGCCCATGCTTTTGTTCGACAATGGCTGGAAGAACGCTTTGACAAAGCGGTTGCAAACGGTATGCGAATATTGTATGGAGGCTCGGTCAAGCCGGACAATGTGGACCATCTCATGGCTCAGCCCGATATTGACGGGGCCTTGGTTGGAGGAGCGAGCCTGGAGGTGGGTTCCTTTGCCCGAATTGTTCAATTCACAAGGAGTGTGAGAAGCGGCTGATGCAAGCAATCCTGATCACGTTTCATATTTTGGCCTGTCTGGCCCTGATCTTCATCGTGCTGTTGCAGACGGGCCGCGGGGCCGAAATCGGTGCCGTCTTTGGGGGAAGTTCCCAGACCCTGTTCGGCAGCACAGGTGGCACAACCTTTCTAGGTAAACTCACGACCTTGGCAGCGGTCGTTTTTATGATCACCTGTCTGGGCTTGACTTACATGTCCGGTCAGGTGCACACCAAATCCGTCATGGACAAGGCGCCTGTCAAGGAACAGCCGTTGTTGCCGGAAGCGAAGCCCGTGCAGCCTGCACCGGCCCCCATCACGGTGGAAACGAAACCGGTGACCCCGGAACAGGAAGCCGGGCAGCCGTCGCCAGGGCCGGTTCCCGAGGCTCCAGGGTCACAACAACCGGCGACCGAATCGGGGACGCAAGGAAAATCCGCTCAATAAACTCTTGCACCGGTATGAAATTCGGCTATAATGGATAGTTGCCATCTTGTAGTGCCGAAGTGGTGGAATTTGGTAGACACGCCATCTTGAGGGGGTGGTGGGGAGACCCGTGCCGGTTCGAGTCCGGCCTTCGGCACCATGAAGCCGTTCAAGCCGCAATCCAGTCACGGGTTGCGGCTTTTTTGTCTGTCCTTTGATGAGCACGCTCGAAAATGGGCCGCTTCCGTGATTTGCATCCTATGGTCCGCACGCAAATCCCGTTGAAGCGGATCCAAAGGGCTTTCCAAAGATTTTTGGAGCCACTGGCTTGCTCTTCCTCCTTGCGAAAAAGAGTCGTGCCGGCGTCATGAGGCCGTCTCTTCAAGCCGTCGTTTCAAGGAGCCTTCAAAACACTTGGGGATGGCGGTTGATTCCAGGGTGCGATTCCTTCTTGCTTGCCAAAAGAAATATCTGGACTATGCTTCTATCTTCAGCAAAAGCATCCTGTTAGCCATTTTTCACTGAATGGGTCCGTGTGGAAAAGGAGCGAGCCGCTTTGAGTCGAGGGGAGCTTTTCCGCAATGGATTGGAGTCCAGTTCTACGCGGCCGCCGCTGGGATGGGTCTGCACGTATACCCCCGAAGAACTTCTGCTGGCTGCCGGATTCACTCCGGTGCGTCTTCCCTGTTCATCATCACACCCTTCTCTGGAAACCCCGCTTCCTGCCAATCTGTGTGGATATGTTCGCGGACTGCTGGGGACTGCTCTGGGAGGCCTGGGACCTGATCTGGTGGGAGTGGTTTTTGCCATGTCTTGTGACGCCATGAGGCGGCTGGCGGATGCCTGGTCCTTTTGTTTTCCCAATCATTTCGTTTACCGTTTGGATGTTCCCCGCCGCTGGGATCCAGACGCCGAGGAGTTCTTTTATCAGCAGCTGAGCCGGCTGCGTGAAGCTCTTGGAGTTTTTGGAGGACATGCCATTTCCGATGCCGATCTGGAAGCGGCCATCGCCTTGGTCAACGAGACCCGACGGCTTCTTCAAGCTATTTCCTTCATGCGTTTCAAGGCCACGGCCCCGGTGACCGGCGCGCAGGTCCTTGAAATCACCCAAAAGGCCCAGGAAATGGACAAGGAGAGATTCAACGAGGAAGCCCGCCGCTTTTTGGAGCTGCACCGCAATGGTTCTTCGTTTTCATGTAAGGCAAACCGGTTTCCTGTTGTTCTCGGCGGTGGCACGCTTGCCGGAGCCTGCGAGCTGGCGGCCATAGCGGAGGAATGCGGCCTGTTCTTGGCAGCTGCCCATGTGTGTACAGGTTCCCGCGCCTATGAAGGCTTGGTCGAATCGGATTCCGAACCCCTGAGAGCTTTGGCCCGCCGATATTTGAAGCGTCCCGGGTGTGCCCGCATGCAGGGAGCGGCGTCTCGAGTCCGGCGTCTCATGGACTTGGCTAAGGGATGTGGGGCTGTGGGAGTTGTGTTTCAAAGCCTGAAGTTTTGTGACCCGGTGCAAAGTGATCTGCCTTGGCTCCGCCGAGCTTGTCGAGAGCACAACCTGCCACTGCTGCAGTTGGAGCGTGACGGCTCGGTGACGGACAGCGGGCAACTGAAAACGAGATTGCAAGCTTTCGCAGAGCTTCTGGCCGCTCGGCCTGAGGAGCAGAGGTCATGAATCCTACGTGGCGTCGTCTTCGTGCCCGTATGCTGACCAAAGCCTGGATACTTGAAACCCGCCTGAACAGGTTTCAAGAACATCCCTTAACCCTGCCTTTTAAAGAAAAAACGGCACGTGTCCTTTTGGATGCCTATGGAAACCGCCGCGTATCCATCCTTTCGGGGTTTCTGGTTCCGGCTGAATTGTTGCACGCCTACGAGACAGCCCCCATGTTCACTGAAAATCTGGGGGCGATCCTGGCCGGGGCGGGCTATGGAGGCCGCTGCCTGCAAACGGCGGAAATGCATGGCTACAGCCCGGATGTGTGCTCTTTTCATCGGGCGACTCTGGGAGGCGTTCTGGCCGGGTATCTTCCCCGATTCCAATTGGTGGTGGCTACTTCCCACGTCTGTGACGGCCAAAGCAAGACCCTGGAAGAAATCGCCAGGTTATTGGAAGCCGAGTTTTTCCTCCTTGACGTGCCTCAGGAAAACACGCCCGAAGCCGTGCATTACTTAGCGGAGCAGCTGCGCCGATTGGAAGCTGTTCTTCAAGATCTCACGGGCATGCAGCTGGATGCTGAGCGATGGCGTAAGATTTTCGCCTGGAGCCATGAGACCAGAGAGATGCAGCTTCGGCTGCAACAGATCCGACGAAGGCGACCTTGTCCCCTTTATGGCCGCGAAGCTTTCATCCTCAATTTTCTCACCATGCAATTAATGGGAACCAGGTTTTTGCGGGATGCTTATCGTCGGTTGCTGCACACGTTGGAATCCGGAAAATGGACACCGCCGGACGGGGAGCGCTTTCGCATCGTTTGGCTCTTAGCTTACCCGTTTTTCAAAGACAGTTTTGTTCCTTTCATGGAAAAGGAACTGGGAATGCGGGCTGTGGCGGAAGAATTGGGGTTCGTCTTCGAACCTTTTTTGGATGGAGCCGATCCCCATAAAAGCCTGGCCCAAAAGATGCTCTCCAACCCTAACCTTGGCCCCATAGAAAACCGAATTCGCCTGGTGGAAAGCCTCGTTAGGGAATATGAACCCGACGGGGTTGTGCACTTTTCGCATTGGGGATGCCGTCAGGGTTGCGGCGGTGTGAGTATGATCGCCGACGCGCTGGCTCGGCTCGGGGTTCCTTTTTTGGAGCTGCATGGGGACTGTGTAGATGATCGCAACGACGCGCCGGGCGCTGTTCGAACGCGGCTGGAAGGGTTTGCAGAGGTCATGGGAAAACGCCGCGCTCAGGTATCCGTTAGACCTGTGGACGGTTTTTATTTGGGAATCGATGTGGGATCTTTGACCGCAAAGGCCGTCGTCATCAACGGGTCCGGGGAAATCCAGTTTCATAAGGTGATCTATACCGGCGCCAGCTGCAAGAGAGCGGCCCGGCAGCTTTATGAAATGCTTCTGGAACACGCCGATTTGAAAGGAAAGATTCGTGCCTGTGTTGCCACCGGATATGGTCGATCGGTCATCGATTTTGCAGACGCCACGGTTAGTGAAATAAGCTGCCATGCCCGAGGCATGGTGCACCAGATCAAGGAAGTGCGAACCATTATCGACATCGGAGGCCAAGACACCAAGGCCATTTCGGTGGATGAAGACGGAACCGTGCGTCAATTCTTGATGAACGACAAGTGCGCCGCCGGAACCGGTCGGTTTTTGGAAGTCATGGCCAGAGCCTTGGAAATAGATCTTGAGGATCTGGGACCTTTAGCATGCAGGGCACGACGAAGCCTGACCATCTCTTCCACCTGTGCGGTCTTTGCCGAAAGTGAGGTGGTCTCGCTGATTGCCGACGATACGCCTCCCGAAGAAATCGCTCGAGGTATCTGCGATAGCATTGCCGCTCGCACGGCCGCCATGGTCGCTCGAGTCGGTAAAAGAGAAAGGGTTGCCATGAGCGGAGGGGTTGCCAAGAACATCGGCATGGTTCGAGCCTTAGAACGGGCCCTGCAAACCAGTTTGGTGGTGCCGCCCGAACCTCAAATCATTGGAGCTCTGGGCGCCGCTTTGCTGGCCCGCGACCGTTGCCTGGGCCTTTCCCTGAACCGGGCGGCATGATGGACGAGCTCCGAGAAAGCACCTGAAAACGCTTTCTTTTTGCTGTCCCGCTGCCTTTCCAGGGATGCGCCCTAGAAAGGGAAATTTCGACGAGGTCCATCATGCCTTCTTCAACTGAAAACACCCATACGGGCGGCCCCATGTGCCCGCCCATCTAACCCACCCCTGCTTAGGACAGCCTCATAAGTTATGGGCCATGAGGAAACCTTGTAGGGGCGGACCCATGTGTCCGCCTACGACCACAAATCCGTAGGTGCGGACCCATGGTTTCGCCCCTCCGCACAACCGGGAACGCTTGCACGCTTTGTCCGTAAGCACGCTTTGTTCAGGCGGCACAGCCGTTTTTCAGGGGAAGATTTGGACAAACTCCAAGGAGCTCGTCCAAGAACCTAGAATGAGCCACTCCAACCCAAGACGTAGGGGCGAGGCGCCGCCTCGCCCCTACCTTGAAATTGGAAGAGCCCCTAGTATTTCGAGTTCTCGGTCAAATTTCTACAACCCGCCCCCTGATTCCAATTCCAGGTTGATATAGACCCTGCCGGTTTTCGGAGAGAAGATAGTGGGGGCTTTAAGCCGAAAATTGTCCCCGTTCAAAGTGAGGACATCTTTGGAAAAAGGAAAACGGGCCGTCCAGCCGTTTTCAAGAACTAGCACAGGATTTTCAGGATCCGAGCGATCGATGGACAGGGTCGCTCCATGTTCGGCGGCGACGGTTTCGGCCGACCGAAAAAGCCGTGCATCCACATCAGCCAAGGTGAATCCCAAAACGGAAGCCGATAGATAGGCCAGGTCTGTGTTTTCCACCGTTCCTGTCGGAACATTCAATCCATAGTGATAGAAAAAGAGATCCTCGCCCGTATGCCCTCCCGTGGTCCAGCCGATATTGGCACGACGACTCATGATCGGAGCGATGGCATTGCTGAGGTATTTTCCTTGATAGTTTTGAATGGAAGCGATCTCTTCCATAGTCAGGTCGTCAATGCCCCAAAATCGGCTGAGAACACTTCGAATATGGGATTCGCTGCGATCCTTTTCGATCTTTTTGGCGATACCTTCCGCGGTCAATTTGGCCTTCTTAAGAGGGTCGACCACCGATTCAAAAGACATTTTGGAATAGGTACCGGTGGTCGAGGCATTCCCGATGCTCATGCCGCCATTTCCGTGATCGGAAAACACGAGGACCACTGTGTCACCGTGCTGCTTAGCAAAATCCAAAGCCACCTGAACGGCTCGATCAAAGGCCAAGAGTTCGGTCACAACACCAACGGGGTCGTTTCCATGAGAGGACCAATCCACTTGGCTGCCTTCCACGAACAGGAAAAAACCTTGGGGATTCTTGGAAAGGATCTGAATGGCTTTTTCTGTCATTTCGGCCAATGAGGGCTCTTGCGGAGCGAACTCGGCTCGATCCAGATCCCGCTGCATATCTTTCTGGGCAAAGAGACCCCAGACACGGTCTGCTCGGACGGCAAGCATTTCTTCACGCGTTTCCACAACGGTGACTCCCCGGTCTTTGAGCACTTGTAGCAGGTTTTCGCCGTCGGTACGTGTACCTCCCTGAGACAACGGGACCAAGAATTGCCTGCCTCCGCCGAAAACAACATCGATGTCTTGGTAAACCTGCTGTTCAGCGATTTCGTTGTAATGATCACGGTCAGGCCAATGCGCTGAAAAGGCAGCCGGAGTGGCGTGCTGTATGTTGGATGTAACCACGAGGCCTGTGGCTTTTCCCATGAGTTTGGCCCCTTCCAGGACCGTAGCCACGGGTTTGTATTGAAGTTCGTCGGAAACCGGATCTACACCCGGAATGGTCACCGAGCCGGGAAGAACCGAAATGAACTTATCACAGCTCTTGTGTCCAGTGGCAAAGGCGGTGGCCGCCGGAGCTGAATCGGTGACCAGGGAATCCGCTCCGTAGGTTCGAACCACACCTGCATACATACTGTCGACGGCCAGGTTACGTATATCTTTCACCCAGCGAGTCAGCGTGATATGCGAGGCGCCTGTTCCGTCCGGGACCATTACAATAAGATTTTTGGCCGCATACGCCCCAAAGGGTGTCACGAGCAGATGCACCAACATGGCCGTGGCGGTGATGAATCTTTTTGGGAATTTGTTGAAAATTTGAGAGTTCATGACCTTCTTTTGTCCTCCTTTCATTGAGATGTGGCCGTTGGACAAAACATTCCTGAATAAGTGGACAGTATGGGGTTGCAGCTTCTACCTGTTCAACGCAACATTTGGGTGGAGCGGGCATTTTAGCGACACAAAAGCCTTCGTAGATTCCACCTTTGGGGGTTTTGTACCAGATCCACTTTTGACCAGACTCGACACAAAGTGCTCGTGGGCGGAATGTTGCGATCTGACGTTTGCAATCGACTTGATTGCTGGATAGAGAGTTCAGTTTAGAGGCGACGTCCTTCTCGCTTTCTGTTTTAGCAAGAGATGCCATGATGCTACTATGTACGTTGCAGGTGCCAGCCAGAGGCTGTATGAAACTTGGTAAGGACGATCCAATAATGTTTCAATTATCGGTGTAGTCCAGATCCTGAGTCCACCCAGCGCCGGATTGTGTTGAACTAGTAGTGTATGCATCGAAATCACAGATGTCTGAAACCATTTTTCCACCAAGCATGGCGCATGTAAGATCCAAGGATAATGTGGATACGGCGGGAATGCAAGTTTTGTTGGATTCGTGCCATTCCCAACCTAAAGCGGTACAGGTTTCTCTGCTTCGAATACTGGATTGTATCTGACTTGTAAATCTTTGGTTAATTATGTTCTGCCATCTTTGTTTTTCGGCTGCCGTGCTTTCCGGCTTGGTCTGCTGGGCGGATGATAAAACCATCAAGGCGACAATAATAGATTCTTAATCCGTGAGATTGCGTCTATACATAGAAGTATCATGTCGCATGTATCGTATTGAATGTCATTTGCTTTTGTACTATAGGGTCTCCTGTCACAATTTCACCCGGCAGGTGCCCTCATGAAAAGAATCGAGATTGAACAATCTTTGAAGGCCTTCTCTAGCGGGCACTGGGGCCTGCTTCTTGTGGGCCATTTGATCAACCACAGTACGGACCTCTGCCAACGGTTGGAAAAGGAAGTTCCGGGACGGCCGGTGATCTCTCATGCGGATGTGGTCAAGACGTATGTGGGGCTTTTGTGTATGGGGAAGAGCGACTTTGAAGCCGCCGAGGGGGTTGTCGGCGATGACTGGTTCAAAGAGGCTCTGGACATCCAAAAGGTCCCATCGCAGGAAACCTTGCGACAGCGCTTCGACAAGCACGTGAGAGTTTTCGAACGTCTTGCCTGCGCCGCTAGCGTTCAACTGCTTGAGAAGACCCAGGTTCCCGTAACGGCTCTTTCCACAGGGGATGTGGCTTTGGACCTGGATGTTTTTTGCCTGGACAATTCCGACACAAAGAAAGAAGGGGTGTCGCGGACGTACCAGAACTATGAGGGATACGCGCCGATTGCGGCCTATCTCGGCCAGGAGGGATGGTGTCTGGGCATAGAGCTTCGCCCGGGGTCTCAGCATTCCCAGAACGGATTTGTGGGGTTTGTGCGCAAGATGCTGGGGCGTGCTCGTAAGGTTACCCAAAGGCCCCTGCTGGTGCGAACGGACTCGGCTCACGATGCTCTGGAAACGCTTGTGGAGCTTCGCCGACACCCTAAGGTGAACTTCATCATCCAATGGAATCCACGCGGGGCGGACCGCCTTTCTTGGCGTGATCGGGCCTTCAGGGAGGGCCGTGTGACGGAGCCCCGGCCCGGCAAGAAAGTAGCGATCCTCAGCACATGGGTGACACGACACTATGGAGGGAATAGTTCTCGGTTTCGCCTGATGATCCGGGTCACCGAGAGCATCTCGGATGCCAAGGGGCATAGGCTGATCCAGCCCGATATCACGCTGGAGGGTTGGTGGACGTCCCTTTCCATCGATGAGGATCAAGGAATTCGGTTGTATGAAAAGCGGGGTCTGAGTGAGCTGTTTCACGGTGTGATCAAGTCCGATCTGGACTTGGAGCGATTGCCCTCTGGAAAGTTTGCTCCCAAGGCTTTGGTGTTGACCTTGGGCGGACTGGCTGACAACATCTTGCGCATCCTGGGGCAAAACGCCCTCCTGGGCCATTTTCGCCCGCTCGAATCGAGCCAAGCGGCGTCGCCTAAAGACCGTGATCCAGGAACTGATCTCTCTGGCAGGGCGCGTCATCCGAAGCGGTCGTCGGCTGAAGCTCCAATTTGGTCGCTACTGTCCCGCCTTTCAAGCGTTTCGGAGCGCCTTTCTCAGATTTTGCCCAGGGTAAGGCAAAAGGCAGTCGCTGCAAGTTCATGACTTCATGACTCAATGCCTTAATGACTCAATGTCTCATTTTTCACCTGGGTAAGGCAAAAGGGAGTCATTGCAAGAGCCTGGATCTACTTTATGTTCACGTTGAACGGGGGCGAGGTATGCCCGAAAACAGCTCAATGATCCCAGTCATGACCCCTTTTCTGCCACTGGAGAATCGATAATTCGAGCAATTGGCTGAAACAGGGCATTGTCGACGGCTCAAAACGCGGTCATCATGCCCACAGCTCAGTTCGCTCCACCACACCTCACGGATTCAGGTTTGATTTTTGGCACGTAGCCTGTTGTTTTCCATTTTCCATTTTCCCAATAGAACAGGGGAAAAGAACGCCCTTGATTTTGGGTTTCCCAAAACGCGCCCAGGCCGCCCATGGACGCGGGAATTCCACGGACGGCCTGGATTTTCCGCATGTCTGCGGGAATCAGAAAAGGATCTGTCCGTCCACGAAGCGGACCCCCCCAACCCACCACCGGTCGGCATGGTTTCCGTGGGGGCCGAGCCAGTCGGACCAGTTGTCCAGGTTCCCGTAGTGGAGCGCGGGGAACTCCAGGAAGCCATCATACCCCCCGGACCATTCGCGCCTTGAACCCATGAAAAACACGGGAACGCATTCCTTCGGCTCCACGGGAACGGCCGACGTCACGCGGTAGAAGAAACTCCCTCCCATGACCGTCTCAAAGGGATCCAGCTCGATCACGGCCTGCACGTCATACCACAGGGCCGTCTCCTCCGGCGTCGCCATCGGTGAGGAAAAATCCGGCATCGCCACCGTCATGTGGAGAACCGGCTGGTCGAATCCCGGCATCTGGCCGTAGTCGATGTAGGTCCGGCACGCGTCGCCCACGTAGGCCGCCCGCAGCTCGAACAGGGGCCTGGCCTTCTCCCCGACGCACTGCGCATCCCAGGCGTTGCACCCCGCAAGCCTCGCCGCGGCGGAAAAGGTGATCGCTTTTGCATCCGTCACCTGATACAGATATTTCAGATCCCCCGTGAAACCGCCCAGCAGCGCGGCGGTCAGATGATACAGGAAGGCTCCGTCCACCCACGGCTGGCTGAACACCATCCCCACGGACTTCCCCGTCGGCTCGTGGTAGAAGCCGAAGGCGAGCACATGTTCCTTGGTGTTGCTATGGCCCGGCTCGGAGGAAATCCACGACGTCCTGTAGGCGAAGCTTCCCTGAGGCAGGTGGTTCTCGTCGGGTATCGAGATCCCGAACCTCTCCATGGCGAACCGGTTGATCTCTTCCCACCGGGGCGGAACGATCCAGACCTCCACGTTCGCCTGGCCGGGATCGTCAACAAGCACCGCCGTCCCCAGATAGGACTGGACGTTGTAGTACGCCACCAGCTCCTTCACGTGGTCCATCGCCTGGCCGAACACCCGGCGCCTCGTCGCCTCGTCCACGACCGCCCCGACATGGATGCGGTACTCGTCCCGGAAAAGCCGGTAGTCCCCGTAAAGCTCCGGCCAGGGCCTGCGCCCGTCGCCGTAGACCAGCAGCTCGTTCCTGTGGCCATACACGAATCCAAAGTCGAGATGCGTGATGTAGGGGACACATATCCCGGGCACCGACATCTTGTAGTTCGGGTCTATCCCGCTCCGGCAGTAGGGATCCGGATTGTTGACCGGATGATACGGCCTGTTGGGGTAGGGAGTGACAATTTCTGTTATGATGCTGCGATCCTGGTTTGCGATAAACTCGTAATACTCACCAGCCTCATCCGTGGACAGGCCAGCATCTTTAGCCACCTTGTAAATGTATCGCGCTGGAATCCACTTCTTCCCCGACGGCGAGTCAAGGATGGGATAGTCGTAGATCGACTGCGGCAGGCCCTCCCACTTCCCCATGGCCGGCTGTGACACCGCGACCGACAACAACACCACCAGCGTCCAGAACAGTTTTCTCATGGTTGTGTCCTCCCTGGAAAAAGTTGCTTGCCAAATCCACGCTGTGCCGGAGAATTTCCGTGACATCTCCCTCTAAGGGGTGGGACTTCCTCCGGTGTTGCGGAAATTCCGCGCATAGGACGTTTTTCCATCTCCTGATTTCGGCACGACAGCCCGAAGCGTCCTGTTCTCGTGTTCCGTCGCCGGACGCCAGCGGACCGAGACGAAAATACAGAAAACAGTGCGACGCATTCCGTCATTCTCCCAGTTTTGGTTCCGCGTTTTGAATGTGCGGCCAGGCCGCCCACAACTCTCGCGTGTTTGTCGAAGCGCTGTCGCAGGGTTTCCTGAGAAGGGACCTTTTGGATGTCCAGAGCCTCTTTGAACCAGTCATCGCCGACAACCCCCTCGGCGGCTTCAAAGTCGCTCTTCCCCATACACAAAAGCCCCACATACGTCTTGACCACATCCGCATGAGAGATCACCGGCCGTCCCGGAACTTCCTTTTCCAACCGTTGGCAGAGGTCCGTACTGTGGTTGATCAAATGGCCCACAAGAAGCAGGCCCCAGTGCCCGCTAGAGAAGGCCTTCAAAGATTGTTCAATCTCGATTCTTTTCATGAGGGCACCTGCCGGGTGAAATTGTGACAGGAGACCCTATAGTACAAAAGCAAATGAAATTCAATACGATACATCCGGCATGATACTTGCGCGTATAGACACAAGCTCACGGATTAAGGTTCCTTTGATTTAGATGTGGCCGTTGGACAAAACGTTCCAGACAAACAGATTCCTTTCTCTTCAAGGTCTCCATGGCCGCGAGAAATCTTCTCCCAAGCTTTTGAACGAGTTTAACCCTTGCAAAAAGATTGGTTCCAGAAAAAGACGGCCGTGCTGAGGAAGTTCTTTGAAGTGATAGTGGATTCCCTTGTAGGAGAAAGCCAAAGCGTAGGCGTGCAGGTAGGTTCGATCGACATTCTGGAAGCGGGATTTTGCGTTTGCGTAGAGAGGGTCCCCTAAAATGGGAGACCCCAAGCATTTCATAGCAACGCGCACCTGATGTGTTTTCCCGGTTTCGGGAAACAAGGCGAAAAGGCGTAGTCCCGGAGCTATGGAGCGGCTGACAAATCGAGTGATGGCGGGTGCCTTTCGTGAAAGAGAGATTTTCCATTGGCCGTTTCGAGTGCGAGCCATGTCTCCGATGATAACCCCTTGTTTCTTATGAGGTTTACGATCGGAAAGGGCCAGATAGCATTTTCGAATGGTGTGCTCACGAAACAGGGCCGTCAGTACGCGGGCGGCTTCAGGGTTCTTGGCCAGGAGCCATAAACCCGATGTCACCTTGTCCAGGCGATGCACCGGAATCAAGCCGGTCCAACCGGTCCGTCGCCGTAGGAGGGTGAGTACTCCATCGTTTTCAGCGTCCCTGGTGACGGCATAATCCGGCGGTTTGTGGACCACCAAAAAATCTTCATGCTCACACACAATGGGGACGTGAGGTTCTTCGAGCCTGAGATCACACACGGCTTGCTCCCGTAAGGATAATAGGCAAAGAGTTTGCTCAGGCAATCCTTTTAAGAAACATCCAAAGAACCATGCCCAATTGGTGACGGTCATCGACTTAGACCGAATCGGCAACTTGAACTCTTTACATATGGCCTATCTTTCCTGTAAATGCAAAAACATGATCCACGATAGGGCTGTGCATGGCTTGTTCAAGGTAATTTACGTGTCTTTGACCGGGGCCGTAAAGGGTGAATCGGCATGAAGTCACACGGAAACGCCACAGCTCTTCTTGCCACGCTTTTCTGCTTGCTCTTCATCTTTTCAGGAATGGGAACATCCTCGGACCCTTCGGTTTCCCTAACACATGCTGCTGAAACTCCAGTGGAAGCTCCTGTTGGCAGCTTAGCTCATGCCCTGCAAACGGCTTTGGCTCGACATCCAAAAGCGTCTCTCGCCACCTCGGGAACTCAGGCCGCTACAGCCGGCTACGAAGCGGCTCGAGCCGGATATTTTCCTAAGATCAGCCTTTCCCACAAAATTCTAAAAAGCAATAATCCTGTCTTTGTTTTCGGTTCCCTTTTGGAACAGGCGCGCTTTGGTGTTCAGCATTTCGACCCTGCCTTTTTGAACGATCCTGATCCCATGACCAACAGACGCTCCGAAGTTTTTGCCACGATGCCCGTGTTCGATCAGCTTTACACGGCCACTCGAGTGGCTGAAGGTCAAGGAGCACAAAACAAAGCCCGCCTTTTGGAGGATTGGGTAAAACAGGAAATTTTCCTAGGGGTTGTTCGAGGCTATTACGGTGTCATTGTGGCTCGGGATCGGGTTCGTGTGGCCGAAGATGCGGTCCGAGAAGCCGAAGCCCAGGTGCGACGTATTCAAAGTTTTTACGAAAATGGGCAGGTGGTGCGTTCGGATCTTTTGGCTGCTCAAGTGCAGCAGTTGGAATTTTCTCAACAACTGGTTGACGCTCAAGGCCGGTACCACACAGCTCAGGAGGCTTTTCAAACGGCCTTAGGGCGTCCTACGCCACCTTACCCTGAACCGATATGCGATATTCCCAGCCTTCTGATGCCATTGGATTCACTTGAAAAATATACGGCGGAGGCTCTGGCTCATCGGCCTGATGTGGCTATGGTCCGCGAAGATCTTCAGGTGGCTCAACGGCGGCTTCGAGAAGCCCGGGCGCGTTTCCTGCCCAGGTTGGACGCTTTCTCTTCCTATGGTGTGAGCGGGCGTGATTGGGAAAGCGGTAGTTCAGATTACACGTTAGGTCTCAGCCTCAGTTGGGATCTTTACGACGGACGACGCATTCCAGGAATCGCTCAGGCTCGAGCCCTCCTGGCCGGCGCAGAAGCCCAGCTGCAGGAAGCCGAAGATCAAGTCCGTCTTCAGGTTGTGGAAGCCTATGAAGGTTTTCTAGGGGCCCGAGAACGCCTGAAAATGTCTCAAAAAGCCGTTGAGCAAGCCAGGGAAGCCCTTCGGATTGTCAAGGACCGGTACACGGAAGGACTGACGACCATCACGGAAGTTTTAAGGGCCGATACGGCCTATCGCAGGGCTCAGTGGATGGAACTGGAGGCTCGTTATGATCACGTCATTCGGTATGCCGAGCTTTTGTTCCGCACCGGAAGGCTTCGAGAGACTGCTCCCTTTGAAGGATGATGGCCCATGAGCGTGGTTGATCGGCAACGATTATTTACGGCGTTTTCAGGAAAGTTCAAAACCGTGCTGGCTTTCTGGGTGACCTGTGCGGTGATGCTTCCAGCCTGTCAGGATAAACCTTCACCCAAGGTTTCCTCTTCCGAACCCGTTCGGCTTTCCGTAATGACAGTAAAGCAGGAAAAAATTCCGAGCACGGTGGAATTATCCGGCACTGTTCGAGCGGCGCATGTGAGTGTGCTGTCTTCCAAGGTGTTCGGGCGCATTTTATCCATCGAGGCGCGTGAAGGGGATCGTGTTCGTAAGGGACAGGTGCTGGTTCGCATTGATGATCGAGAAACCAGGGCAGGCGTCGAGCAGGCGCAAGCTTCCCTCCGCCAAGCTCAGTACGCTTTGGAGGAAGCGGAAAAAGCTTTAAGAATGGCGCAGGCCGAAGCCAAAGCTGCAGAAGCTCGGCGCCAGGTGGCTCAAGCCACCTTTCAAAGGTTTCAGGCCCTGTTGGTTCGGGAATCGGTGAGCCGTCAGGAATTCGATGAAATTAAAGCTAGGCATGAGTCTGCCGCGGCGGATGCGGAACGTGCCCGCCAAGCGGTTCACGCCATGCAGGCCAAAAGAGAACAGGCATTTTCGGCGCTTCGCGCCGCCAAAGCCGGTTTGGAAGCCGCGCAGGCCCTTTGGGGATATGCCCAAGTCACAGCCCCTATGGATGCCTTGGTAACGTTGAAACACGCCGATGTCGGCCATATGGCGACGCCCGGCCTACCCCTGTTAACGGTGGAAGATTTTTCGTCTTATCGTTTAGAAGTTCCAGTTCCTGAAGAAATCCTTGCCATCGTGCACATCGGGGACATTGTTCCAGTCTTAACGGAACTGTTCCAGGGTCCTGTGCAAGGGACCGTGGTGGAAGTTTTTCCGTCCGTGGATCCTCAGAGTCGATCCGGAATAGTTAAGATCCAGTTGCCATCGTCATCTACGGAAAATAAATACCCGCCGTGGCGTACGGGTACCTTTGCTCGAGCCCGCTTTGTGACGGGGATTCGAGAAACCATTCTGGTGCCGATTTCGGCCGTGACGTCACGAGGCCAACTTACGGGAGTTTACGTGGTGGATGACAATCAGGTGTGCCGATGGCGTTTGGTTCGAACGGGGCAGACCTTGGAAAACCGAGTGGAAATCCTTTCGGGGTTGCAGGATGGGGAAAGGATCGTGGCTCAGATCGTGCCGGAAGTAAAAGACGGTACACGCATCATCGCCGAATGAGAGTGTCTTCATGACAAGCCTGCATCTAGGACTGGCCGGTCGTGTTGCTAAAGCGTTCATTGATTCGAAATTGACCCCTTTGGTCATTCTCGCCTCCCTGCTTCTGGGCTTGGGTGCCGTGCTGTTGTTACCTCGTGAAGAGGAACCCCAGATTGTCGTGCCCATGCTGGATATCTTTGTCTCCATGCCTGGTGCGTCCGCCAAGGAAGTGGAAGAGCGTGTCACCAAGCCTATGGAAAAGCTTTTGTGGGAAATTCCGGGTGTGGAATACATTTATTCCACGTCCTCTCCCGAACGTTCTTTTGTCATCGTCCGCTTTAAGGTGGGAGAAGACGAAGAAGAGAGCATTGTTCGGCTCAACCAAAAGATGTTCGCCAATTTCGATCTCATTCCTCCTGGTGCCAGTCCGCCCTTGATCAAGCCTCGGTCTATCGATGATGTGCCCATTTTGGCTCTAACCTTGTGGAGTGCCGACCTGGATGCCTTCGCGTTGCGACGCCTTGCAGCTCAGCTTCATGACCATGTGAAACAAGTGCCCAATGTGTCCGAAGTCCATATCATCGGAGGACAGCGCCGTCAGATTCGAGTCCTTCCTGATCCAGCCAAGATGGCCGCCCATGGAGTGGCTGCCGATAGGCTTCTCCACAGCCTTGCAGGTGCCAATCGTTCGCTGGCTTCCGGCCGCATGGTTTCCAACAACAGAGAAATCCTTTTGGACACCGGAGAATTTTTGAGATCGGCGGAGGATGTGGGTTCTTTGGTGGTGGCCGTTTATGAGGGACGGCCGGTGTTTCTGAGGGATGTGGCCGAGGTCATTGATGGGCCAGAAGAGCCGGCGGATTATGTCTTTTTCGGAGGTGGTCCGGCTTTTGAGGGTAAGCCTTTTCAGGAACTTTTTCCTGCGGTGACTTTGTCTATTGCCAAGCGGAAAGGGACCAATGCCATCGATGTGGCCCACGCTGTCTTGAAAAAAATTGATAGTCTCAAGGGCCGTCTTATTCCCCCAGAAGTGCATGTGACGGTTACGAGGGATTACGGAGAGACCGCAAAGGAAAAATCTGATGAACTTCTCTGGCACATGACCATCGCGGTCATTTCCGTCACCCTATTGATTCTTGCAACCCTTGGGGTTCGGGAATCCGGTATTGTGGCTATTGCCATTCCCGTCACCTTGGCGCTAACGCTGACCGTGTTTTACCTCGGCGGTTATACGCTCAACCGTGTGACCTTGTTTGCCCTGATTTTTTCCATCGGTATTTTGGTCGATGACGCTATCGTGGTGGTAGAAAACATCGTGCGCCACTATCGCATGCCGCATAACCGGGGCCGCAATCCCTTGGAGGTGGCCGTGGAAGCCACAGCTGAAGTGGGCAACCCTACGATCTTGGCCACTTTTGCCGTGATTGCGGCCATTTTACCCATGGCTTTCGTGCGGGGCCTCATGGGGCCTTACATGCGCCCCATTCCGGTAGGAGCCACGGCGGCCATGCTGTTTTCTCTGGCCGTCGCGTTTGTCGTGACACCCTGGGCCAGTGTGCGCCTGTTACGCCCGGAAGTGGAAGCCAAGCATGAAGCCGAAGGCTGGACCACGCGTGTGTATCGCCGTGCCATGCGCCCTTTGATTCACGAACCTTTTTGGCGCTATGGTTTCTTGGTTTTTGTGGTGTTGCTGCTTTTGGGGGCCATGAGCCTGGTGGCTTTCAAGGCCGTGCGGGTCAAGATGCTACCGTTCGACAACAAGAGCGAATTTCAGGTGGTGATCGACATGCCTGAAGGGAGCACTCTGGAACAGACAGCGGCGGCCACACGTCACATAGCTCAGGTGATTGCCGAAGCCCCAGAAACAACGCACTATCAGCTTTATATCGGCACAGCGGCTCCTCATAACTTTAACGGGCTGATACGTCACTATTTTTTGCGTCGCGGTCCCAATGTGGCGGACATACAAGTGAACCTGGTGCCGAAGGGAGACCGAAAGGCTCAAAGCCACGACATCGCCAAAAGGCTGCGGCCTGCCATTCAGGAAGTGGCTCGACTTTACGGAGCCAACGTAAAGGTTGCAGAAATTCCTCCGGGACCTCCGGTGCTGCAGACTTTGGTAGCGGAAATCTACGGCCCTGACGAAACCGGCCGATTGGCTATAGCCCGACAGGTTAAGGAAATTTTTGAAAAAACTGAGGGTGTTGTGGATGTGGACTGGTATGTTGAAGACGATCAGTCCAAGTTTGTTCTCACTGTGGACAAGGAAAAAGCCGCTTTGAACGGAATTTCCACGGCAACCATCGTGGAGACAGTGACGGCTTTGATTCGAGGCCAGGGGATCGGCTTGGCTCACATGCCTGAAGAAAAGGAGGATGTGCCCATCTGGGTGCAATTACCCATAGCATTGCGTTCCCGACTGGAGGATGTGCTACGCATCAAAGTGCAGGGCACTGAGGGGCGTTTGGTCCCCTTATCGGCGCTGGTTCAGGTTCGGGAAGTTGTTCAAGACAAAAGCATCCATCACAAGAATCTAATGCCGGTGGTTTATGTGACCGGCGATGTGGCGGGTAGAGAAGAAAGCCCGGTGTATGCGATTCTGAAGATGAACAAGGCTCTCGACAAGCTGGTGGTGCCGGAGGGGTATCGCTTGGAACGTTACGTGGCGACACTTCCCTTGAGCACGGAACGTTACGCCATGAAGTGGGATGGTGAATGGCACATCACTTATGAGGTGTTTCGGGATTTGGGTTTAGCTTTCGCGGCGGTGTTGGTCTTGATTTACATTTTGGTGGTGGGTTGGTTTCAATCATTTGTAACGCCTTTGGTGATTATGGCTGCTATTCCTTTTTCATTGGTGGGGATTCTTCCGGCGCACGGCCTTTTTGGGATCTTTTTTACGGCCACGTCCATGATTGGTTTTATTGCTGGAGCCGGCATTGTGGTGCGCAATTCTATTATTCTCGTGGATTTTGTGGAACTACGCCTCAGGGAAGGCATGCCTTTGGAGGATGCCGTGGTGGATGCCGGAGCGGTCCGGTTTCGCCCCATGGTCCTCACGGCCACCTCCTTAATTGTGGGCGCTGCTCCTATGCTACTAGACCCTATTTTTCAGGGACTTCCTTTGGCTCTCATGTCCGGCGAAGTGGCTTCCCTTTTACTGTCCCGCGTGGCCGTTCCCATCCTCTATTTTCTAAGCCGCCGCAGAACGGCTTGATCTGGATGCCGCATCTGGATCGTTCATGCCTACGAACAGCCTTTCTTTACGAAAGTGCCGTGAATTAGAAAAAATGCTCCTGCTTAGGGTTGATGGGTTTGGCCGAAAGGTTTCTGGTCCATTTCGCAGAATCTACTGACAAGACCGCCTGCCGATTAGCCTGGATTTGTCGATTCAAAAATGTTGCCTTGCCCCATAGACCGTTGATGCTTTCTTCCAATACACCCTGACGATAAAAGGGGTTGAAAAGTGAAGAAATCAATCGTGGTTCTGCTCGCAGCAATGTTTTGATTTGCGTCTCCGGCTTTGGCAGTCAATCGAGGAGAGGTGAAGGCACCTGGCGCGACAACCACTCCTTCTCATGGTCCCGCATCCAAATCCGGCGATGGCATTCCCGACGGAAGCGGTTTTGAGGTCCCTCTCGGAACGGCAAAGTAATCGGAATTTTAAAGAGACAATGATGCTTGTCAGTGGTCCCGCCGGGCGACAAAAGGCACCCGGCGCAGACTCTTCCCCAAAAAGCCTGATAGACTACAGAAAGTTTTCCACGGGCACGTACTCCAGGTCGAAGGCCTCGGCGACTCCGGGATGAGTGACCTTGCCGGCGATCTCGTTGGCGGCTGAAAGAAACCGGGCCGGGGGGCGCGAACCGTCCCCATAGCCTTCCGGGTGCCTCGGAACCGCTCAGTCGCAAGGGCGGCCTGACAGACCCCGAGATGCTACCAGTCGTAAAGGACCTCCCAGTGCTCCTGGAAGGAGGGGTCCAACTGGCTGTAGCGGTAGGTCATGGTTTTTCCCGTACCGGGGCCGTTACCGCTTCCTTCTTTCCAGTAGCGGATCAGGATCGCGGGAAGGATGCCGTGGGGCAGGATGCCGTGGGGCGTGGACGGCACAGCGGGGGCGGGAATCCACGTTTCGCGTTCCTCGATGATCTTCCACACGGTGCCGTAGCGCTTGCTCCGAACCCGTTCCCCCACCCGGGGAAGTTGCAGCTTTTCCCGCAGGGACTTGAAGGTGTACGGAAAATTTTCGCCGTAATCAAGGATCCGTTCGCCCAGGATCATGATGCCGATGGCGCCTAGCGGGGCGGTGAGCAGGATGGACAGGACCGCTACGGCGAGAATCAACTCGCCCGAAGCCACTCCGGCGGTGAGAGGAACCGCTCCGATGGCGGCCTGCACAGTGGCCTTCGGGATGTAGGCCACGACGCAAAAGAGCTTTTCCTTCCAGTTGAGAGGGGTTCCCATGAGCGACACCCAGGTTCCGATGCTCCGAAACACAAGGCCCACGGCGATCACGGCCATGCCGGCAAGCCCCGCCTTCCACGCCACATGGATGTTCACCTGGGCGCCCACTAGCACAAAAAGCAACAGTTCGGCGAAGACCCAGAGCTTCTTGAGCTTTTGCGAAATCAGATGGGCGATGGGTTCCGCCTTCTCCAGCATGATGAAGCCGATGGCCATGACACCGAGGAGGCTTGCCACAGGCACCCAACGTTCTACGGCGGTTTCGAGCCAGGTAAGAAAGATGGAGACGCCCAGGACGATCAGGGTGCGCTTGGGTGGGCGCCAGTCGTAGCGAGTGAAGAGCTTGTAGAGAAGATACCCGGGGACGACGCCCACCAGGATACCCAGTGTGATGGATATGGGAATCTCCGCCAGCTTGGCCCAAATGTTCACCTGTCCGCCGCCGTGCATGCCCATAAAGATCGTAAACAACACGATCACAAAGACGTCGTCGACCGAAGACGCTCCCAGAATGAGCGTGGGGACGCCCTTCTTGGAGCCGCGGCCCCGATCCATGAAGTCGATCATGAGTGGGACGACAACGGCCGGGGAAACCGCCGCCAGGATAGATCCGAGGATGGCCGCTTCCAGGGTGGTGATCCCCAGCCACTTAGGAGCCACCCAGATCACCCCGAGGATTTCGAACACGGCGGGCACGGCGCTCATGGTGAGCGCGGCCCATCCCACCCGGTTGAGCGTGTCCCGATGGAGTTCAAAGCCGGCTCGAAGCAGGATCACGATGAGCGCGATCTTTCGAAAATCCGCGGATACCTGCATCATTTCCGGGCGCATTAACCCCAACACGTAAGGGCCTGCCAGAATGCCCACAATGAGCATGCCCACCAATCCGGGAAGCTTCATCTTCCGGAAGAGGTGATCCGCCGCCAGACCAAGAATCACGATGAGAGCCAGACTAACCGCCATGTTGAATCCTCCGGCGAATAAATGTTGGGGACCTCCACACTTCTGTCTGGTTTTCCCTGGAGACCGGCGGTTCGTCCCAGGAAACGTTCAGCAAAAAAAAGACTTCCACCCTCCTGAGGTAGAAGTCATCAACCGGCGCCGGTGGTTCAAGCAGACTTCATTGCCATTCCGATAGCAGTAAAAATCTTCGTAATCACAAAGCGGCTTTTCTGTCAACCAGACAACTAGAATCGGCTCAGCAGATAACCCAGAAAAGATTGGTTATCGGGAAAGAGACCAACGGCAGGGCGGCTTGGAACGGACTAGTCGCCTCGAGGTTGCGGAAGCCATGGGTATTCGTAATGGGAAAGTACCCCGCAACGAGCAGCATCTCTGGTTTGCACGGCAAAATTCACGGCATGGGCGAGAGGTTTCTGGATTTGCAGAAGGCGTTCCATCCTGGCAAGCTCG
>JBBFKY010000012.1 GCA_037481875.1 Desulfosoma sp.
AGTCATTAAGTCATTGAGGTGGAAGGGCCTCCTTTGGGATGTTGGTAAAGGGATTGGCGCATAACGACGAAATTGCCCAGGTTTGAAGGATCGCCAACACCAAGTCTTTCCCCATCACCGTGCTTGACAGCTTTCCGACTTCGCGATTTCACGATTCAGGAGTTCATGAGGAAAACATGCGGCGACCTGTGGTGGATTTGAGCGAATGTGTGGACTGCGAGGGTTGCATCAGTGTGTGCCCGCAGGTTTTTGTGCGAAACGAAGCCGGCTGCATCCAAGTGCAGGAATGCGCCACCTATCCCGAAGCACTGGTCGAGGAAGCCATGATGATGTGCCCGTCGCAGTGTATCTTCTGGGAAGAAGATGAGGAGTTGCCATGATGATTGGCTAGGTTTGCGGGATCCAGACCGACTTGATAGCCTGCCCGATGGCCCGCAGAGTAGGCGGATTGTGCACGAACCGATACCCGTAGGAAAGACGAGCGGTTTCATCTGGATGACGTTTACGATACACGAAAGGCCGAAGAAAAGGTGCAGCTATGGATCTTCGAGAATTCCTGAAGGAAGATTCAAAGCTGCAAAATCCCTACGAGATTTCAAGGCAGACGAAGATCCAGAGAGGAAAATGGTGGCCTGTTATCGAAGGTGGGTTAAAGAGGAGTCTTTCGGAAGGGGCGAGAGCAACGGTCGATGAGTCGGCAAAAGCGTTGAAGTGAAACACGATCCTTACACGCGGTTTCAAGTGACGCATGGCATACGTCTTACCGGTTCTTAAGGCGACCTCCTGGCCATGATTGTCAACGTCGGACAACCGGACACAGGGCCGTGGCTTTCACCTCTAGGCCGCGGGGGAATCTTGCCGGCCTTCCGTGTACCCGTCCAGAAGCTTTCGCACCGTTTGAAGCAAGGTCACACGGGATACGGGTTTTTCCAAAAAAAGGACCTGGGATACGAAAGGAGTGGAAAGACCGTTGGCCCGACCGGGGTAGCCGCTCAGCAACAAGGCGGGAATGTTCCAGCCCCCTTTTCGAATCAGGTGAACCGCCTCTTCGCCTCCCATACCCGGCATGACCATGTCAAAAATGAGCAGATCCACAGATTCCCAAGTGGTGGCAAAGAGCTCCACGGCGTCCAGTCCGTTTGCGGCTTCCAACACTTTGTAGCCCGCTTCTCGAAGAGCGTTGGCCAAGTATTCTCGAACCGCCGAATCGTCTTCCGCCAAAAGGATGGTTTCCGTTCCGAAAGGTGCTTCTTCTTGAACCTCTTTGAGCTTCGTCGATGTTTCCTGCGGTTCACCGTAAGGTTTGAGATAGATTCGAAAGGTGGTTCCCTTTCCAGGTTCACTGTAGACGTTGATCATTCCACCGTGTTGCTGGACAATGCCAAAGGCCACGGATAAACCAAGCCCCGTGCCTTTCCCCACTTCTTTAGTGGTGAAGAAAGGCTCGAACACCCGTTGGCGTACCTCCTCCGTCATGCCGCAACCCGTATCCGTAACGGTCACCATGACATAGGGACCGGGGCCGGCCAAGGGATGCTTTTTGACATAATCCTCACCCAATTCCACACGGGATGTCTCGATAAGGATCTCACCCCCATCGGGCATGGCGTCTCGTGCGTTGACAACCAGATTCCAAAAGACTTGCTCCATGAGCTGCCGGTCGATAAGCACCCAAGCTGCCTTTTGGGACGGAACGTGATGCACTTGAATGTTTTCTCCCACAAGCTTTTGGGCAAGTTTCCTGAACTCCCCAAGAAGATCGTCGAGATTTACGGGTTCCAGACGAAGGACCTGCTTTCGGCTGAAAGCCAAAAGCTGCTGCACAAGCCTGGCCCCTTTGAGCCCGCTATCCATGACCTTTTGAAGGCGCTCATGGTTGGGGCTGTCCTCAGGCGTTTCCGAAAGCATCATCTCCACAAAGCCGTTGATGACCTGAAGAAGGTTGTTGAACTCATGGGCCACTCCACCGGCAAGTTGCCCCACGGTTTGCATTTTCTGGGCGTGACGGAGTTGTTCCTGAAGCTTTTCTCGTTCCGTGACATCATGGATGAACAATAAAAGACGTGTATCCCCGTTTAGAGTGACCGGACCGAACGCGACTTCCACGGTCTTGATGTCGTCGGAAGCCGTTCGGTGCTTTGCCAAAAAAATCTTTCCCCCTTTCTCGAGGGCCTCCGTCATTCTTTCCCTAATAAGATCCGGTGAGTTCGTGGAAAGATCTTGGTAGAGCCTTCCTATTATCTCTTCGCGGCTCCACCCGTAGAAACGCACGGCCGCTTCGTTGACATCCAGAATGATGCCGTCTGTAGGATTAATAAGGAGTTGGGGTTCGGCGGATTTTTCGAAAAGTTCGCGAAAGAACATTTCACTTTGCCGTAGGGCCTCTTCCGCCTGCTTTCGGTGCGAGACGTCAAAAAAGAGAACGGCCAATTTTTTCGGCTCGGGCTGATAGGTTCGTACAGAGAAATACCGCCCAAACGAGGGCTCAAAGTCCTCAAACTCTTGAGGTTCTCCTCCAAGGACAGTACGTCCATAACGTTCCACACACCCTGAAGACGCCGCGGGAAGCACCTCTCGAAGGGTTTTACCAACAATGTGTTCCGCTTTGAGTCCAGTCAGTTCCTCAAAGGCGCGATTGACTTTGAGGAAACGATAATCCACCGGAAGCCCTTGATCGTCGGTCAGGATTTCGTGCAGGGCGAACCCTCCCTGCATGTGATCAAAAAGAAGGGAAAGTTCCCGGTGATGTTCGGTCAGTTCTCGACGGACTTGGACTTCTTGGGTGATGTCTCGAAAGGATTCAATCACACCCCTAACACCGGCACCGTTTTCTTTCAGGGGGCTCACCTGAACGTGAAAAACACGGCTGGATCCATCTCTGAGCTGAATTTCCAACTGCCTGGAACAAGGTGCCTCTGTTTCGAGAACTTCCTGAGCTGCACACTGTTCGCACGCGCCTGAACGCTCATGCCAAGGCGAAAAAACATCCCTACAGAAGCGTCCCTGCGCCTCTTCCGGTTTTACATTCGCCAGCAAAGCGGCTGCCGGGTTCAAGAGCTGCACCCGCCTATCCCGGTCCAGAACAATCAGGGGATCCTGAAGGCTTTCCAAAACGTCTTTCCAGAACTTTTCCGACTTCACAAGTTTGAACACGATGAAATAGGAAACGCCGCAGATCATACAACTGTATATAACAGTATATATAAAGGCATAAAGAAAACCTTTGATAGCAGATTCAGTCGCTATATTCTTTGCCGGCTTTCCGGCAAGGAAATACATGTTCGAAAATACGGGGACATAATAACTGTCTTGCAGACCGAGCGTATCGTCTTTATTTACTATATCTAAAGACTTGACATAATCAGATCGGCTTTCCAACAAAATGTTTGCATTGAATACACAAACATCATAACCGATGGGAATATTTTTCTCTGTGATCGGCGCCACAACAATGGCCAAAAGGGTTTCATTGTCCTTGATCAAGAACAAGCCCGGATGTGTTTCTTCAAGTCGCGCTTGGGCACTTGGGTCACCCCAGGTGGCAACGGGCGTTCCGTCAGGTAAGTACCGGGCTGCGCCCATCAGGCCTTTCAGAGCAGAAGCGCCGTCGGCAAATTTGGGTGCCGTGAAAACCGACAGTTCTTCGAGACTTGTTTTTCCTTGATGATAGTCGAAAAGCTTTTGCCGAATGACTGTTCGGCTTCCGAGAGATTCCGCCATAGAAACGTAAGTGGACAGAATATGTTCAATAAAAACAGCCTGAAGCTTGAGCTCATTCAAAAAGCACTTTTCCTTATCCTTTTGGAAATGTATGGTGAGTGGCATCACTAAAACAATGAAAGAAAGGAGAAAAGCTATGCCTAAAGTCATCCAAAGACGTGTGTAGAATTCTCGAAATAACGGGTTTTTGGATTGAAGCTTCAGCTTCATGAGGAATCCTCACAAAAGTAGGGGCAAGGCCCCGCCTCGCCCCCAAAAGCTCTTTTTTTTGGGATTCTTCCGTTTAGCCCGCCTAAGACAGGGGTGGGAGACCCGCACTTCCACCAAAACTCCCTAGGGGCGAGGCCCCGTCCGGTTCGGGCCTTCCTTTGCGGACGTTCATGTCGCTTCTTTTCCTCGAAGCCATTTCGTTCTTATCATGGAACTCTTCGTTAATGAAATCTTTTCATATCACGCTGCTTTTTCAAGAAGCCCCATTTCCTGACTCGTCAGCACGCGATCGATGTCTAAAAGGATCTTGACCGAATTGCCGGACTTGGCCATCCCAAGAATGTAGTGTGTCGATATATTCACTCCAAAACTCGGACTGTCTTCGATCTCGCTTTCCTTGATGTTCACCACTTCCGAGACCGTATCCACCACAAGCCCTACCAGAAGCCGCCCGGCGGACAAGCCCGCTGTTTCCACAACAATGATGCACGTTCGATCGTTGTATTCCGTCGATTCCATGTCGAACTTCAGCCTCAAGTCAATCACCGGAATCACCTTGCCGCGAAGATTGATTACTCCTTTGACAAACCCGGGTGTCTGCGGCACCGGGGTGATCGGCATCATGCCGATGATCTCTCGAACCTTGAGAATCCCCAGGCCGTAGTCTTCACCACAGAGAGAAAAAGTGAGGTACTTGCCCTCACGACTTTTGCTTTGGTCTTCATTGTGTGGTGATATGGCACTCATCAGCCGTTCCCCCCATGCTTTTAAGCCATCTTCCCGAACAAGAAACGACGCGGTGGGGATGGCGGCGCTTCGAACCACCATCCCTTCGCTCGCTTCTAAAAATCTTTGATATCCTCATCGAACGGGATGATTTCCTCTGGCTTTACAGAGCCCGGCCTCTTGGGCCCCGTCACGCTCGAACGTGCTTTGCCGTTTCCCGACCTGGCGGCAGCCTCTCGAGGTTGCGGCAAATGCCTTATGGCTTCCTTGGAAGAAGCCCTTTTCTCTTTTTTCTTTATGATCCCCTTGAGACTTACGCCATCGCTTCGACGTCCCACGAGGGCCTGAAGTTCTTCCACCAGAGACTGCAATTGAGCCGCCTGAGCATTCAGTTCTTCCGCGGCGGAGGCGGATTCTTCAGCATTGGCCGCCGTTTGTTGCACCACTTTGTCCATCTCCGAGATGGCCGTGTTCACCTGCGTGATCCCTTCACTTTGTTCATGGGAAGCCGCAGCGATCTCGTTCACCAGTTCCGCCACCTTGATCACACTTTCATGGACTTGGGAAAAAGCCTGATTGGTGGCTTCCGTAAGATCCGCCCCTTGTTTCACCCGCACCACCGTGCCTTCGATGAGCTGCGCCGTGTTCTTGGCCGCTTCCGCCGCACGCATGGCAAGGTTTCGGACTTCATCGGCCACCACCGCAAAACCGGCCCCGGCTTCCCCCGCTCGAGCCGCTTCCACGGCGGCGTTCAGAGCCAAAAGATTCGTCTGAAACGCGATTTCATCAATGGTTTTAATGATCTTTTGGGTTTGTTCACTTGATCGTGTAATTTCTTCCATGGATTCCAAGAGCTCGACCATGCTGACCTTAGCTTTTTCTGCGGCTTTGGCGGCCTGTTTCATGAGTCCGTCGGCCTGAGCCGCATTGTCTGCGTTTTGCCGGGTCATGGAAGCCATCTCTTCCACGGCGGAAGAGGTTTCTTCAATACCTGCGGCCTGCTGAGAAGCCCCTTCAGCCAACTGCTGGCTTGCCGAAGCCACCTGACCGGCCGCCGAAACCACCTGTTCGGCGCTTTCCCCCAGTTCCTCCGAAGTCTTTCTCAGCACCGCGTTGATGCCGCGAGTGATGACGGCCCCGAGGAGAATGGCGAACCCAAGGCCGATCAGCGCCGCAGAAGTCATGAAGACTTTCATGCGTTCGGCAAAGGTGATGGAGTGCTCGGAGACGCTTTTCCCCACGTCTCGGTTGATGGCCACCACTTTTTCCAAGAGAGGCAAGGCGATGCGTTGTTTCTCGAGCACAGGCCCAAGCAATTGTTCTTCAAGGGCTGCCATGGTTGCATGCGCGTCATCGGCTATCTTGTTAATCTCTTCAAAGTGTTTGAAGACCTCTTCACGAGCCAGTCGAAAACGGTTTTCGGCAAGCACGCGCGCTTCTTCGTTCCTTCCTGAACGAACCAATTCCTTAATTTCATCAAGGGTTTCGTGGAACCGACGATGAGGTTCCGCAACGGAAGCCATCAGGTTTTTGAGTTCAGGATTTTGCGTGGAAAACTGGGTAAGCCATTTGCCGAAACGACAGGTTGTATGGTCTTCACCGCCTTCGAAGGATTTGCCCGTAAGGATCATGTCCAAAACTCGGGCTTCCAGATTCAGGTGATCTGCGGTGAACATCGAAATTTTTGATTTGAGCTCGTCAGGATCCTTGATTCCCAAGGCGTCAAAGCGCTTGGACATTTCCAGCGCCTTGTTGTTTTCCGCCCTCCAAGCTTCAAGGGCCACCGTGAACTGTTTCCACACTTCAGCTTCTTCCGGAGTCTGCGGTAACGGCTCATAGATTTTCACGGCGCCTTGATAGCTCTCTCGAGCTTTGGTGATGTTTTCATACTGGCGCTGCCGAACCGCAGGATCCAGTCCCGGAATCGCCAAGGTTCGAAGACTTCCGCGAATATCTTGCAGCTTTTCGGCCATATGCAAGGTCGCTTCCACACTGGGCAGTCTCACCTGGCCCACCTCATTTAAAGCGCTGACAGCCCGAATAGCCGTAAAGTACCCTACGCCTCCAAGAGCCGCCAGAACAACACAAAGCACAGCGAAGCTCAACCCCAGCCTTTTCCCAACCGTCCATTTCTTAATCATTTTTTCTCCCTCCTTTTCTTGTTTCACGCAGATTCCCCCAATCGTTCCAACACCTGCGGAACCGCCGCGTCATCCCTTTCATCCAAAGCGATAAAACACGGGGAAAACTTCTGAAGGGCCATCAAGAGTTGGGGATCAGGAGACAGAACCACAGTAACCAATCGCCCGTGTGGGAACTGTTCCCGAAAGACGACCGCCTTTTCCAGATCCTTCATGCCCCTGACCACCACAAGACCCACGGCGATTCCTGAGAATATCGTCACTTTCGAATGCACCGGTTTCTCCAAACGCACCCAGGTGCATCCCTGGCGGGTCATCCACTCCGAGAGGACAACCCAGAGCCGACGTTCTCGATGGCTCGATCCAGAAATTTCAGGCAACGGTGTGACCAGAACCATCGTGTGTCCCTCCTTTGGGCTCGTTGCGTGACGCATGCGTTAGCCCAAAGATGAGGTCAAAAAGTATGCCAATCTAGCGATCATGATCCGGCTTTTGATGATGGCGGGTATCTTATTGAAATGAGAGTTTTTTTCTTTTTGTTTGAAGAAAGCCTGAATATTCCGGCTGAGCAAAGAAAACGTCGAGGGAAGATCAAGGATCCTCTTTTTGGGGACGCGTGTCCTGTTTTCCAGGAAAACGAGACGGGGCATCTTTTCAGGTGTCCAAAGGCACGGCGGAATGCCTGCCCTCTTAAGGATAAATTCTCGTCGAACCTCCTGAGGGCGGGTCCAAGTGTCCGCCCCTAGGCCGTTCCGGCACGAGAATCCTTCAGGGTGGACACACAGGTTCGTCGCTACAGATGGGGAGCGGCGGAGACCTGCGATCGAACCCGACATCGAGACAGATCGCTTAGCGGCGAGAAGCTATGAACCTTTCCGACAATGAAGAAAGACCATGGTTTTCCTGGAAGCTCGATTCCTGTCACACTCATGATCGGGGCGGGATGCCCGCGTTCTCGAGCGGTTCAGGAATCTTCCTCTTTTTCCTGCAAGCCTGTTTCCTTGATCAGGGCGTAGAGGCGGGATCGAGACAGGCCGCTTACGGCGCAGGCTTTCTGAAGATCCTTGCCGCACCGTTTCTTCAATTCCAGAAGATAGATTTGAGCGGCTCGATTCATGATCTTTTCGCGGTATTCTTTGAACGTTGGAAGAGCCTCATTGATGAAGACGGACATTTGGACTTCTTCGTCGATTTTGTCCGGGCTTTTGTGAGGCTGTAATGGAGACAAAGGTTCTTTGGACGGAATGCGTGCTGCCGTCACATGCACCCGCACGTGTTCCGGTAGATGGACGGCGAAGAGGATTTGATTTTCCCCTGAAACGGCCAGGGCATACTGAACGGCATGGACAAGTTCCCGCACGTTGCCGGGCCACGAATACTGGAGCAGGGTTTCAACAAAATCCGGCGAAAGGCCCTTGAGTTCCTTGCCGCTTCGTTGGTTTTCGCGCCGAAGAAGGTCTTGGACGATGGGAAGGATGTCTTCTTTGCGGTCCCGAAGAGGCGGAATCCCAATTTTCATGCCGGCCATACGGTAATAAAGATCTTCTCGAAAACGCCCTTCCTTGACCATGGCTTCCAGATTTCGATGGGTGGCGGCCAAAAGTCGAAAGTCTGAATAGATCTCTTCTTTGGCCCCCACAGGCCGAAACGTCTTTTCTTGTAAAAGGCGAAGGAACTTGGCTTGAAGGCTCAAGGGAAGATCCCCTACCTCATCCAGAAACAGGGTCCCTTGATGGGCCAGTTGCACGAGGCCTATGCGGCGTCGGTCGGCTCCCGTAAAGGCTCCCTTTTCATGGCCGAAAAGGTGACTTTCAATGAGCGGTTCAGGAATGGCTGTGCAATCCACCACCACGAAAGCATGGGGGGCTCTACGGCTGTTTTGGTGAATACCGCGGGCCAGAAGTTCTTTGCCGGTTCCTGTTTCGCCGCTGATGAGCACGGCAATGTCGGAGGTCGCCGCCCGGGCTGCAGCTTTCATGCAGTCCCCCATGGCCGTCGATGTGGTCACAAAATTCGGGGTGGTAAAAAAGGTGAGGGTGGTGGCTTCCGCAGAACGTCGAAAATCCATCGCGCGTGTCACCGCCAAACGCACTTCATGCGCGCTCAGCGGCTTGCAGAGGTAGTCCCAGGCTCCATGCTTCAGGGCTAGAGCGGCCCCGTGAGGGTCTCCCTGACCGGTCATGATGACCACTTCTGGATGTCCAGGAGCTCGACGGAAGGTCTCAATGGCTTTCAAACCCGATCCATCGGGAAGGACAACATCGAGCAAAACGACATCGAAAGTGTGCAAGGAAGCGAGCTCCAGACCGTCCTGCAAGGTCTCGGCCGAGCACATGAAAGCAGCGTGAGCTTGAAGAGCCTCCAACAAAAACTCACGCACATGGAGATCGTCATCCACCACGAGGATTCGTCCCTCCATCCTCTCAACACCTCCTTTGAGACGATGGCAGCACCTCATCCAGAACGCGGAACAATTCCCTTCGGGTCACGGGTTTGTAGACCACTCGCTCGACCAGATGCATTTGTTCGGACGCTAATTCCTCAAGAGATCGGTATCCCGTCAAGAGCACCACGGGAAGGTTCGGACGAAGGGCTTTGAAGGCTTTGGCCACATCAAAACCCGTCATGCCAGGCATGGAGTAATCTGTAAAGACCAAATCCACGTCGGAAGGATTACGGTGAAAAACCGTAATGGCTTTCTCAGGGGATTCCACCAGGGTCAGGCGTTGCACCATGGGTCCGAGAAAGGCTTGAAGAACGCTTCGCACATCAGGCTCATCATCGATGGCCAGCACATGAACATTCCAACGTCGAGCCGGTACCTCTTCCTCTTCTTGCTTCACAGGAGAGACCTGGGTGGCTCCAGGCAGGAGCACATGAAAGGCCGCCCCTCCCTCCGAAGCGTCCTCCACCCACACCGTTCCTCCAAGACGACGAACCACGCCGGCAGTGATGAAAAGCCCCAGCCCGGTGCCTTGCTCGGGTCCCTTGGTGGTGAAGTAGGGATCGAAAATCTTTTCCCGTAAGGGGACCGGAACGCCGGGACCGTTATCGCTGACTGAAAGGTGCACCCAGTGACCTTCGGGGTGAGCAACACGTTTCAGCACCTCTTGGTTGCGACATGGGCATTCCAAGCTCAGACACACCTTGCCGGCTTTATCTTTAACAGCTTGGTAGGCGTTCACGGCTAGGTTCATAAGGATTTGGTGAAGATCCGAGGGATCGGCTTGAACCGGTGCTCTCTCGGGAAGGATTCCGTAAGAGATGTCCACGTTTTTCGGCACGCCGGCTCGAAGAAGTTTTACACATTCCTTGAGAATAGGCACGAGATCCGTTCCCGTTCCCGCAGGGGCACTGTCTCGGCTTAAAAGGAGGATCTGATTCACCAAGTCTTTCGCCCGTTTCGCGGCGTCCAGGACACGTTGAAAATACCGGCATGCGGGCTGATCGGCAGGGGTATGATCGATGCCCATTTGAGCATAGCCCAAGATGGGCATGAGAAGATTATTGAAATCATGGGCAATCCCCGCCGCCAAGGTGGCAAGGGACTCCATCTTTTGTATCCGGTGAATATGTTTGATAAGTTCGTTCTTTTCCTCTTCGGCTTTTTTCTGCGCCGTTTTGTCCTCGTAAACGGCCACAATGTGTCCGGAAGGCAATCGGAACACATAGTTTTCGACCCAAAGCTCGATTCGATCATCTTTATACTGCCTCAGAGGAAAACGCTGAGACACCCCTGTTTGCCACACCTTGCGAAAAATTTCCAAAAGCCCCATGGCCCTGACACCGGGATACACCTCGGTCACCCGTCGTCCCAGGTGAGCTTCCCTAGGCGTTTTTCCAATGGCGACTCCTGCCGGGTTGATGTCTTTGAATACAAAATCGGCCCCATCGTCCACCGCTTCGTACACGGCGATGCCTGTGGCGATATGGTCGAAAATTTCGCGAGCGCTGTCCCCGTAAAAATGTGTCTCGGTATCCATGCTCCCCTCCCTCGTTACGGTGAACACGAAGCATGCAGACCCTCTTTGAGGGTTTATTGAGGTATATATTCCCTAAGGAGACATTTAAATCTAAACTTAAATCAATTGTAGACAAAAAAGCAATTGTCAGGACATGTTGTGCGTGCCGTCACATGCTCCAGGCCTCGACTTCCTCGAAGAGGTGTAAGCTGGGGCAAGATGCCCTAACCTACGGCGTGAACGGTTCGATCCTCGAGGCATGGAAAATGCGCCATCACTCTTGAATGGAATACCTTTTCATCGTAGGGCGCATGAAGGCGAAGCCGGAATGCGCCATTAACAACTGGGGATAGTCGCATTCATGTTTAGTTCTGCCTTTTAGTCCATGAAGGCGAAGCCGGAATGCGCCATTAACAAATTTTCACCGGAGCTGGTCGAGCCGTTTTCCGACAAAAGGAAGGACGGAGGTCATGATGCGATTTTTCCAACAAAGCAATGGTTTCCTCTCGAAAACCCAAGCAAGAGAGAGTCACGTGCATGTTTAAGTACCTTAGCCTAGTCAAAACGGCCAAGGTGGCTCTTTTGGCACAATTTTCAAAGCGTGTTCAAGAACTTGAAATTCCGAATTCTGGGTCTTTAAATTTCATGGACTTCACGTGCCAAAGCCGGGCCGATTGGCCATTCTGGGACGGTCTTCTCCATGTTCGAAAGCTGCAACCTAGGGTTCAAAAGCAACAAAGGGGCCCTGAGATTCCACCGTAGATGAAGATCCACAAGAAAACGGAGGCCGTCCGTGGAAGGTGGATAAAAGATCAATGTCTTGTGGTGGAAGGGCCGTGAGTCTCATTCGATGGGCGTGTGGGCGAGTTTCATGGGCCCCAAGGCTTTGACGATTGCGTGCAAACACGGGGTGCGTATGTTAAGCTGCTAATGGACGAGGCGACGCGAATGTGTCCATTGCCATGTATCTTGAGAACACGGTGAGGAACCCGTATTGTGAATGGGCAGCAGGGCTTGAAGCGGATAGGCAAAAAGGAGGTGCAGAGTCTTTTGGCGTCTCCTGATTTTGCAAGGAATCTGGATCTATGGCGTTCCTTTGATGCCCGAAAGGTGATCAATCCGCTCTTGAGCTTTCTGTGTTCCACAGACGAGAAGCTTCGATGGCATGCGGTGACGGCGGCGGGGATTGTGACGGCGGCCTTGGCGGACAGGGACATGGAATCGGCTCGTGTGATCCTGCGCCGTTTTCTTTGGCAGCTTAACGACGAATCAGGAGGCATCGGCTGGGGGATTCCGGAAGCGATGGGGGAAGCCTTGGCTCGCAGTCCTGTTCTTGCCAAGGAATATGGCCGGCTGGTCTTGTCCTTTGTGCGGGAAGATGAAAACTACTTGGAACATGAACCCCTGCTGGCGGGGGCTTTATGGGCTTTGGCACGTCTTCTCCAAGCCCAACCGAAACTCCTTGAGGAAAGCCGGATCGATCTGATCCGTTATGCCCGCCACGACGGGGCTCTTTTTCGAGCCTTGGCCTTGTGGGGCTTGCGGGCTGTGGGGGACGTCTCCTGTCTTCCCGTCGTCGCCACCTTGACTTCAGATACGGCAAGGGTGCGCTTGTATCGCCACGAATCTTTTCAGGACATGACCGTGGGCCGAATGGCTCAAGAAGCCATTTCGGCCGTTCAGGCGCGAGAGAGACTTACTCATTGTCCAGAGGCAGACGAACGATAAAGGTTGTGCCTCGGCCTTCCTCTGTTTCAAACAGCAATTGTCCCTTGTGCTTTTCCACCACCACGTGATGAGCGATGGCCAAGCCTTGGCCTGTCCCGCGCCCTACTTCCTTGGTGGTAAAGAAGGGATCGAAGATGCGATGCCGAATCTTTTCAGGAATACCGGTGCCGGTGTCCGAGATGCGCACTTCGCACACGTCTTCCACGGCACGGGTTGAGATGGTGATGGTTCCTTTGGTATTCGGCTGATTCTGCACCGCGTCTTTGACCGCGTGAGCGGCATTGACCAAAATGTTAAGGAAGACCTGGTTCATTTCCTCGGGAATGCACGGCACCAGGGGAAGGTTTGGGTCCAGATCGGTGATGACATCGGCCACATACTTCCACTCGTTTCGAGTCACGGTCATGGTGTTTTCCAGCGCCTTATTGATATCTGTGGGAGTTTTTCGCCCTTGGCCGGGATGCGAGAATTCTTTCATGGCCAAGACGATCTTGGCGACCCTTTGAATCCCTTCTAATGTTTGTTCCAGGGCTCGAGGTATTTCCTCTTTAAGGTAGTCCAGATCAATGGCTTCCGTCATTTCTTCCACGGCTTGAACCGTTTCGGCGAGCTGTTCGGTGTTCCGGGCTCCTTCCAGAAGTTGCCGATACTTGTCCAACAACCCTTGCAGGTCTCTAAAGGCATCCCCGAGGAAACGGATATTATCCCCTATGAATTGCACGGGTGTATTGATTTCATGAGCGATCCCCGCTGCAAGTTGACCGATGGATTCCAACTTTTGAGCCTGAGCCAGTTGTGCTTCCAGAAGTTTTCTTTGAGTGATTTCAGCTCCCATGATGAGAAGCCCAGGGGCTTCCAAGTCATTCAAGCGAATGGGGTTAATGCTCAGGCCGAGGAAACCAGGCTGCCCGTCCGGGCGTGTGTATCGAAGGTCATCCACGTGCTGGGTTTTCTTCTTATTGCAACTGACCTTCAAGGCCGCTTCCAGACGCTTCCATTGCCATTCGATGGGCAGTTCCTGCAAGGTTTTGCCGAGCACCTGAACCGTTGCCAGTCCGAAAACACTTTCCGCGGTCCTGTTCCACCGTGTGATACGTCCTTGGGAATCCAGTCCGATGAGAACGGAAGTGATGGCCGAGACGAATTGTTCCAGTTCCGTGTGAGCCTTACGGACTTCTTGTTCGGCTTTTTTGAGAGGGGTAATGTCGTGGAAGACGGAAATACAGCCTGCCAAAGAACCGTCGCTGTTGAAATAGGGTGCGCTTACCACATGAAAATAGGCGTCCAGATAGTCATTGTACACTTCGCGTTCCACAGGAAGCTGGAAAGGATCCATGTTTTCCCACGGGCACCGAGGGCATTTTCCCGACCGTCCGTGAAGTATTTCGTAACAATAACGACCGACGATTTCTTCCCGAGGCATTTGTAATCGGCGGGACAAAGCCGCATTGACCTTGAGAATGCGTAGATCCTTGTCCGACACTTCGATCAGGGCGGGGACGGCATCAAAGGTGCGCTCCCATTCTTCTTTGGCTTGAAGAAGGGCTTCTCGAGCTTTCTTACGTTCCGTGATGTCGAAAAGAACTCCGGAAACGTGGTCCACTTTTCGTTCTTCCGTTAAAACAGTACGACCTCGATCTTGAATCCATCGGATTTGCCCAAAGGCATCCACGATTCGGTATTCTCTGACGAAAGCCCCGTCCCCGGCCATGGCTTCCTTCACGGCCTGTGACAAAAGGGGTAGATCTTCCTCGAGAACGCACTCGTTCCAGCGCTTCTTTCCAGAAACGAATAATTCAGGGTCATAGCCGGTGACGTCACGAATCTGTTCGGAGACAAAAACGACCGACCAGTCCTTTAAACCCTTATACACGACACAGGGCAGATTATGAACCAAGGCGGCATAATCTTCCTTTTGCTGACGGAGTTCTCGAGTTTTTTGTTCGACAAGTCTTTCGAGATCCTCGAGGTATTCACGATTGGCGATTTCCAGTTCCCGCCTTCTTAGGGCACTTTCCACGGCGATGCGTAAACCGGATAGATCAAAGGGTTTCATGGCATATCCGTACACGCCGATGTCCAGAGCTCTTTGCGTCGTCTTTGCATCGTCCAGAACGGACAGGATAAGCGTGCCGGTATTCGGATACGTCTGAACCACGTGGGCCATGAAATCCAGCCCGTCTTCTCCCGGCAAATCTACATCGGAAATGACCAGTTCGAAATTCTGTTCCCTTAAAAGCGAACGTGCTTTGGCGGCATCGGCTGCCGTGACGCATCGATGCCCGAAACCTGAGAGTGCTGAGGAAACCAGGTGTCGAATGGCGGCATCATCGTCCACAACTAGAATGCGTGCCATCACCTTTGCCCTCCCGTGGAGAGGAAATTAGCAAGACCGCCTCTAAGGGATCCATGCATTTGTTTTATCGGCATGACTCAAGTTTGGCTTAAAAGATGTCGATATAAGCCGTGAATGGTCCAAATCCTGCTGCCCCGTCCGCCTGTACGGGCATGAATGTGGAGGGGCCTACCGGTGTGTCCGTTTTACTACCCGCTCTAAAACGGATTTTTTCCCTTGAGAGGTAGGGGCTTACCACATGCACGGATGGCGGATCAGAGGTCTATTTTCACTGAAAAACCGAACATTTCGGAAGTCTCACACACTGCCCTGCGTTACCAAAATCCAGGGTTTTTTTAATTTTTCCTTTAGCGGCTCGAGAATGCCTCGCTAGGGAAGCAACGGTCAATCCTTTGGTGTTTGGATCCAGCCTCATAGGAGAATTGTCAATGATTTCCATATGCTCTCCTTAAGCTTTTCACTTTTCGTTAAGATCCAGGATAATCCTGCCCGTAAAGGTCTTCATCGAGACTATTCGGCGCCTGAGCAATCAGCCACGAATCTAATCATCTTCGCATCTAAACCGTCTTTGCCTCGCTGTCAAAATTGTCTCGGAACGCCCAAAAATGACGCAACTTACTCCTTTGCCCGATTTCCGGATCGACCGCCTCGAAATTATCCCCAACGACCAAGCGTCGAGGGTTCAAGATTTTGTTCGCGATGCTAAGAAACCTCGACGGATGTTTGTTATGGCATCTTATCGCGTACTAGTAACCATAGGCCAAAGTTATTCAGCACGAAGTATTTAGCTCAAGAAATGTATGGAGGAAGTGGAACGCTTGTCCGTCACCGATCCTTTGACCCAGGTGTATAACCGGCGCTATTTCAACGAACAGCTTCCAAAACTTCTGCAGGCCGGTCGCCGTCACGGACGCCCTCTGTCCCTCATCATGACCGATATTGACCACTTCAAGAAAATCAACGACACTTACGGTCACCAAACAGGCGATGCCGTGCTTCAGCATTTTGCAGCTCTTTTAAGAGGTTCTCTGCGAAGTGGGGATTGGGTCGCCCGTTTTGGCGGTGAAGAATTTGTGGTGGTCCTTCCGGAAACAGATTCGAATGCGGCGGTGGTGGTCGCCGAACGGTTGCGGCTTTTGACGGCGCATAGCTCCGTGGAGAGTTCCAAAGGCCCGGTGCGTATGACGGCGAGTTTCGGCGTGGCCGGTGTGCCGGCAGGCATGGTGGATACCGTGAGCCTCGAAACCCTTGTGGCCGCCGCCGACGCCGCTCTTTATCGTGCCAAGGAAAACGGCCGAAACCGCATAGAAATTCACCAAGATGGATTTCCTTCAAAGATTTGATTCATGACACGTTCGATGCAGTTTTCCACGAAAGCTCCTCGGTCCGTTACCCCCTCAGCATCATCCAAGGAAAAAGACAAACTGGTCGAGCTGTGAACGGAAAGCAGTTCCAAACCCGTTTCCAAGGCGTTTCGAATCCACAGGCGAAAAGCTTTGAGAGCCTGAGGCCGACGTTCAAGAAGGTCTTGAACGGTGCAAGAGATGTTTTCGCCGCTCCATTCCAGATCCTCAGCGATGGCCGCTACAAGATCGGAATCCACACGAGGGCGCCGCACCGGAATACAGTGGGCGATAATGTCCACATAGATTTTGAAGGGATCGTCGTCGCATCGCTCCGGATGACATACCAAGCATTGGTCTGTGTCATGAGCGATGGCGGCGTTTTCGGCGAATCGGTTTTCTTGGGCGATCCTTTGAAAATGGCGAATGGTCATTTCCAGGGCCGTAGTGTTTTTTCTTTCCATGAACTCTTTCCTCCGTCGAGAAAACGACGACAATCACGACAAGTCAGGTAAAAGAATGCCTCATTTCACTCCGGCTTATGTTCAAGCGTTTCGCGCAGGCTCCCTGCAGAGAAAAGCGGCGGCTCTCAAGGAACGACTTCGAGCTTGTGATTTGTGTCCGCGTCGTTGCGGTGTCGATCGGGTGTCCGGCCAATTGGGCTTTTGCCGTACCGATGCCCGTCTCAAAGTGGCTGCCGTAAGTGTGCATCCTTGGGAGGAACCTCCCATTGCCGGCATCAAAGGGTCCGGCACCATCTTTTTTTCCGGCTGCACGCTGCATTGTCTTTTTTGCCAAAATTATCCCATCAGTCAAATGGGTGTCGGTCGCGTGATGGAGCCTGAAATCTTGGCCGAAAAAATGCTTCGGCTTCAAGAAAGAGGGGTTCATAACATCAATCTTGTGACCCCGACCCATCAGGTGCCTCAGTTTCTGGAAGCTTTGATCATTGCCGTAGAAAAGGGCTTGCGGCTTCCTTTGGTTTACAATTCCAGCGGTTACGAAAGGGTTTTCCTTATCCGTGAACTGGAGGGCATCGTGGATATTTATTTGCCGGATATCAAGTTTGCTTCCAGGACTGTGGCGGCATGGTGTTGCGGTCGTGGTGACTATGTGGTGCAGAACCGAAGAGCCCTTTTGGCCATGTGGCGGCAGGTGGGGCCCTTGCAGTGTGATGATGAAGGAGTGGCGAGGCGAGGGCTTTTGGTTCGGCATTTGGTGTTGCCTGAAGATCTTTCGGGAACAGCTCAGTGTTTGGCCTTTTTGAGGCGAGCCTTGGGAAAGAATGTTTGGGTGAGCCTCATGGACCAGTATTTTCCAGCCCATAAGGCTCTTCAACAACCTCCCTTGGATCGAAAACCCACGGCCGAAGAAATGGACGCCGCCTTGAAGGCCGCCTGGAAACTGGGTTTACGTTTCGGCTTTACGCAGGAAACTTGTCCCTGCGGCGGGTAAAGGGCTCCAACACTGCATCCAGCGCCATCGCCTCGTTTTGCCCCATGCTTAGGGGCTAGTCTTGGGAATTTAGAGTGAGCCGTTCCGGGCCGAGACTTAGGGGCATGGCGCCGCCTGGCTCCTCCTGGGAATTGCCCTTCGATAGATGGGCCTTTGTCGTTCTCGGCTAGCTTCCAGACCTGTCGTCTATGCCAAACGCTCGGCCATGTTGGACGCCAACAGGACGCATTGTTCCAGATCTTGTGCCGTTCCCGCCCCTTTGACCTCCACGACGGGAGGTACCACTTCCAGAGACAACCTCTGGGCGAAAGCTTCCAGGGCTTTTCTGGCCCCGCCTGCCCAGGCGTAACTGGCGATGAACCCCACGAGACGATCCTTTAGAAGCTTGTTTTCCAAGAAAGCCAAGAGGGATTCCATGGGAGGAAACAGGCCCGTATTGTAGGTTGGGCAAGCCAGGATCAATCCCTTGCTGGTCCAGATGTCTGCCACCACATAAGAAGCGTGAGTGCGAGCGATATCGTGCACCGTAGGGGTGACACCGCGTTCGGTCAAAGCCAGGGCCGCCGCTTGCGCAAGTCGGTAAGTGTTGCCGTACATGGACCCATAGGCCACCACCACGGCCGGGTCGCATTCCTGAGCGCTCCAGCGGGCGTAAAGGCTAACAGGTAGGGAAGGGTTACGGCGCCACACGGTGCCGTGTGTGGGTGCCACCACGGTCAGAGGCAAGGCTTCCAGCTTGTCGATGGCCTTGAGCACCATCTGGCCGTATCGGGCGACGATGTTGGTGAAATAGCGAAGCATTTCCCCTTTCATGAGCTCCAGGTCCACTTCGTCGTCAAAAAGGCCTTGATCCACGGTGCCGAAACCACCGAAGGCGTCCCCGGAAAAAAGCACACCCGTGGTCGTGTCAAAGGTCATCATGGTTTCAGGCCAATGCACCATGGGGGTTAAATGGAACTGGAGCTTGTGGGTTCCCAAGTCCAAAATGTCTCCGTTGCCCACCTGAAGGCAGGTGTTTGCGGATCCGTAAAAGGCTTGAAGCATGTCCAGGGTTTTCTTGTTTCCCACAACAGTCATCTGGGGAAAAACGGATCGAAGAATATCGATGGCTCCGGTATGATCCGGTTCCATGTGGTTGATGACCAGGTAGTCCAGAGTCCTTCCCGAAGGCAAAAGGTCGCGAATCTTGTGCAGGTGTTCGGCCAGAAAATGGCCTTTGACCGCATCGATCAAGGCGATCTTTTCATCCACGATGAGGTAAGCGTTGTAGGAAACCCCGTAAGGAAGCGGCCACAGGGCTTCGAAGAGATCGGTTTCGCGGTCGTTGACCCCGACCCAATAAATGTCGCGAGCTACGGTGGATGATCCAATCATGGGGAGCTCCTTTCCGTTCAGGTGCAGGTCTCATGGCGGCTTCACGTCCTCATAACACATGGACCATGGGGAAGAAAGCACCGATACGGCGTTTGCACGCACAAAAAACGGAGTGTGTGAGCCAGTCTGGGAAATCAAAAGGAGCCATTTCAGGCAATTGCGGTTCAAAAAAGGGGCCTGGAGTATGTCTGTGAACCGGCGACACCATGGTTTTTCCTGCCCAGAATAGGGGCGCCGCCGTGCCCTTACGCTCCGGCCCGAAAGAGCTCACTCAAATTTTCTTAACAAACTCGAGAAGCCCGTCCGAAAACTGGCAATAGCAAGCTTTCTCGCCGTTTCAAGGTAGGGGCGAGGCGCCGCCTCGCCCACACGTCTTGGCCTGGCTCCTTTTAACTTCTCGGAGAAGTTCCTGGGGCCAACCTTCAGATCAAGCCCACCCTGGGACAAGCCGTGGGGGGCGATGCGGCATGAAACGGTCCCTCGGCGGAGCGCCTGCTCCGGAAGCGACCGGCAACACGGCGAATGTTGGGCATGGAACTTGCTTTCAGGAACAACAAGGTTTAAGTTTTGAAAGCGATATGCCGATCTCAAGGTTGAAGCGGGACATGCACGCTCGCCTAACGAATGTTGGAAAGGACCTTATCATGCGCCCCGTCATCTGGATCACCACGGCAACCCTTATCCTCTGCATTGGTTTGAGTGCCGGTCACGCCGTGCAAACGGCAACGGATCTTTTCGAGAAAGCTCGCAAGGATTCCATCATGTACCGTCGAGTGGCTTTATACACCGAAGCTTTGGCCTTGGATTCCGGCTTGGTGGAAGCCCTCCGGGAACGCGGTACCATTTACTACTATCAGGGAAAGTTTGACGAAGCGGACGCCGACCTCACCGCCTACTTGGAAAAAGGAGGACGCGATGTTCGCGGATTGCTTTTTCGGGCTCTTGTGTCCATCAAGCGACAGCAGTGGGAAAAGGCTCTGGCCGATTTGAATCAAGCCGTTGCGTGGGAGGCCGATCGAAGCGATGTGCTCAGCCTTAGAGCGGAAGTGTTCTACGAATTGGGGCGCTTTGCGGAGGCGGAGCAGGATGTGAAGGCGGTGCTCGCTCTTCATGACGATCCCGCGGCCATGGCCCGCGTTCTTGCAGTCCGTGGGAACATTTATGCCGACCGCGGTCATGTGCTGTCGGCGCGGGAAGCTTTCCGACAAGCGTCCACCTTGGATCCGACCTTGGGGGTGCTTCGCACCTGGGGGGATATCCTGAGTCCGGAACAGGTAAGCCGTATCGGGCTTTTGGGGCTGATTGTGCTGCCGGCCTTTCTTATCTTTCGAATCGCACTTCCCAAGCCCAAGCGCAAAGACCCGCCCCGCTGACGATCCTTTTTGAAAAAGCGAACCGCGGGAAGCCATGAAGGCATGGCTTTCCCCGCGGCTTACGTTTTCAGGGTTTAGAAGGGCATGGACTCCGGCCGGCGGATGATGGGGTTGCCGCCGGCATCAAGGATGGTGATCTGGATTGCCGAATCGCCGTCCAGGCGATGAGTGGCGCAGGAAATTCAGGGGTCGTATGCGCGCACAGCCATTTCCACACGATTCAGTAGTCCCTGATCCACGACACCTTTGTGAATGAGCGATTTAGCCGCCTGCTTGACACTCAGATTCATGGGGGCGATGTTGTGCGTGGTGCCGACGATAAGGTTCGCTCGAGTGATTCTGCCGTTTTCATCGGTGGAATAATCGTGGATCAGTGTTCCGCGGGGAGCCTCCACACTGCCCACACCGCGGCCGGCTCGAGGTTCCACTTCGGCCCGCACATGCGGATCACAGATGCTCTCGTCTTCCAGCAACTCAATGGCATGCTCGCAGGCGTAAACTTCCTCGATGAGTCGAGCCCAGTGGTAAAGCAGCGTGGCTTGGGCGGGACGACCGAATTTTTCTCGAAATTCTTCCAATTCCGCTTGGGCGCGTGGCGTGGTGATCCGATCCGCCACATTGATGCGAGCCAGCGTATTGGCTCGATAGATGCCTCGAGGATTGGTCTCGTCCAATGAAAATCCTTCGCCCCATATTTTGGCGTAGGGCATTTTGGCGTAAGAGTAAGGTTCCACATGTTCGCCAAGATAATTGGCGTAGTCTTGAACATCAAAGTCCACGAAATCGCCTTCAGGCTTCATGAGCCGGATACGGCCGTCGTAGAGATTCAAAGCGCCATTTTCATCCACGGTTCCGATGAACCCTGTGCGAATGACTCCCAAGGACTGAATGGTTTCCAGATAAGGTGGAAAGACCTTGGTTTTGGCAAAATCCAGGGTGAACAAAGCAAAGTCTAAAAGTTCCCGCATTTCCGAAAGAATTTCCTGGCGATCCTTTTCCTGCATGGGCTTGGAAAAGCCCCCGACCACTCCAGCGATGGGATGAATGGCCTTGCCGGCAAACTTTTCCAGAATCATTTTGGCTCGATGCCGCATGCGGACCACTTTCTGTGCCAGTTCCGGATGGGCTTTGGCGATACCGATGACGTTTCGCACCGAATAATCGGCATCGGGACCGATCACGAAGTCCGCCGCCGCCAGAAAGAAAAAGTGCAGGAGCTTATCTTCCGCATGGGCGACGGTCTGCATGAGTTCCCGCAGCTTTTGGGCTGCCGGGGGCGGTGTGACACCAAAGCATCGGTCCACCGCCTTGTTGGATGCTAAATGATGCATCCAGGGGCAGATGCCGCAGATGCGGCTCACAATTCGAGGAACTTCCTCTGCAGGTTTACCTTCGATGAACTTTTCAAAGCCGCGCAAGGACATGATATTGACACGGGCGTTTTGCACTTCTCCCGCATCATCCAACTGAATCTGTATGGAAGCATGCCCCTCGATGCGCGTGATGGGCTGAATATGAATTTCACGACTCATGACCTAGCTCTCCTTTCGTTGCCGTGAAGGCCTCAGCAGGCGGTGCGCTCCGGCAAAGCGCAAAAGAGAAGTGAATTCCGGAAGTGATTTCACATCGATGCCGTTGGATGCCAGAGCATTGAGCATTTCCAGCATAGGATTTCCATCATGGCGCACAGGCCCGTAACAGCCTCGACACGGCACTCGAGCCGCCAGACACCGCGGAGTCTTGGCGTCTCCACCACAGCCGGCTCGTGTCACGGGTCCCATACACAAGAAACCCTGTTCCAGCAGGCAACGCATTTTGTCCAAAGGTTCGTCGGGGCTGCGGTAATGAGGGTTATGAAGAAAGCGTCGAAGCTTGCTGAGCTTTCCTTTGCCTTCGCGCACCGTCGGGCACGTGTCACAGACGCTTTTTGTGGGAAGTTCCGGAGTTGCTCCTTGCAAAAGAGCCGTCAGGGCCTCATAGAACTGGTCCGGGTGTGGGGGGCATCCCGGAAGGTACACATCTACCGGAATATGTTCATCCAGAGCGTAGCAGGCATCCAGGAGCGGTGGTACAGGGGCTTCAAAGGTTCGAGGATTGTCGTCGGTGGTTTCGGTAGTAAAGCATCTTTCCACTATTTCCGAGACGAGAAAACTGTTGGCCAGAGCCGGAATGCCTCCGTGTGTGGCGCAGGTACCCAGAGCGATGATGATCTGACACCGAGATCGCATGTGCAGAGCGATTTCTTTATGTTCTTCGTTACGGATACCCCCGCTGATGATCCCCACCTGGGCTTCAGGGATGTCCACATGCTTTTTTTCTCCCGTCTGTCCGAAATACTTGTGGTCCAACAGCACGGGAATGTGAACGAATTCCACAAGATTGAGCACGTCCAGGAGCCGTTCTCCCAGATCTACCAGGGCGATTTCACACCCTGAACAAGAGTTAAGCCATTCGCTGGCGACAGTCACAGGCATGAATAGTCCTCCTTGAAGGTCAAGATCCGGAATCTTACTGAGAGATTCCTGAGCGCGTGCCCAATTCCCGGCGATGCTCTTTGGCCTGAGTACGCTTTTCCAACGAAGCCCGCATCACCGCCTCCAGAACCTTTTCGGGCAAGGCCGAATCGTGGCGCCGATCCATTTCTTCCACAGTTCGACTTCTCGCGTCCAGCTCGGCCGCTCTCCCTTTGGGCGTTCGCGCTAGATACGATGTCCACCCTTCTGGAGCCCCCAGACCTCCAAAGGAAATGTCCGCCAATTCAGCGCTGTAGTCTTCACAGTACCGACATGCATGGCGTTTGAGGCGGTCCAGGACATGCAAATCCAAGCGGCGTATGGAACCGTCCTTCAAGTGGACTCGAAAAGTATCCTTCACATTGATTTTAATGACTTCGTCCCAGGAAAACTGGCCAGCCTGAGCCAGTTCTTCTCGATGGGGTTCATCGAAAAGGAAATTGCCGGAACAATAAAGCCCCAGACAAATGGCGACCGATTCCGAAGGCATGACCCCTAGAGTTTCCATGCGCCTAAAAGCCTGAATCTGACAAGGGGTACCCACGAGCGCCACTCGGCGAAGCCCTTTGCTCATAAGGGGTCTTAAAGCTTCCATGCTGGATCTGGCCATGTAGGCGTCGCCCAGACCAACGATTCCGTGGCTGGTGTCAAAGAAAAATCCGGCACTTTCCAGAATTTCCTGCGGTGTTGTGGCCAGAAAAGGCTTTCGTTGAAAACGCCCGACCGATCGGGTGACGATGGCTCCGTCGATATGGCCTGTGTGGAACAAGTGCAGCAAAAGAGCCGTTACCAAGCCGCCATCCGTGGCATGCCTTCTCACTTCCGGATCCATAGCCCGTGCGACGCCGGCGCTGAGCACTCGGCCCATGGGAGCACTCCAGCTCAAACGGTGGCGCGTTTCCTGGTCCAGTTCCACAATTTCCGGACAGACAGCATGGCACAGGCCGCATTCAATACACTTGTCCGCGTCCTTGTAGCGAGGACGGCCGTCTTGGCCGATTTCCAAGGCCCCGTAATTGACCGATGTGCAGACGGAGACGCAGCCACCGCAGCGATGACACAATCCCGGCTCTATGACTTCCTGAAGCAAATGAAAAAAAGTCTTCATGCTTGTTCCTCCCCTCAGGCCGACCGGGCAGAGAGGGCTTCGCGCCCTTTGAGTGGGTTGGGACCAAGAACTCGAATCTTTTCCGTAAACTGCGTGACCAGCTGCGCAAAGCGCGGGGCTTCGGCCGATGAGACCCATTCGATGGCGAAACGTTCGGGGTCGATTCCGAGGTTTTCCAAAGCGATGCGAACCGCGTGGCTTCGGGCCAAGGCTTTGTGATTACCATCCAGGTAATGACATTCGCCCAGGTGTCAGCCCATGACAAGAACGCCGTCCGCTCCTTTGAGGAGGGCTTTGGTGATGAGTTCCGGATGGACCATGCCGGAACACATGACGCGGATGGGGCGCATGTTGGCCGGGTATTGAAGACGCGACACACCCGCCAGATCCCCTCCTGCATAAGCGCACCAATTGCACAGAAAACCAACAATGACAGGCTCAAAATCGTTCATGGCTAGACTCCTTTCGAGCTTACGGGCCCAAAGAGACGGCATGTCGACCGTCCCGTGATTTGGACGGACACATGGGGCCGCCCCTCCAGGGATTTGCTCCATGGGCAAATACCGCGGTGTACCTCGACAGAGGGTTGCTCTAGGGGCGGACACACCGGTCCGTCCCTAGAGCATGTTGATTTAGGGGCGCACACATGGTCCGCACCTCCAAGGTTTTGCCTTTGTGTCAGGCCAGCAGGGCCTCGATTTGGGCTTCCAGTTGTTCCAAGGTGAATCCGTGAACCATGACACCGCCTTTGGGGCAGGTGGCTTCACAAAGCCCGCATCCCTTGCACAACGCAGGATCCGTACGGATTCTTTTGCGTCTCGAGGATCCTTCCACAAACTCCTCCAGCACAATGGCTCGATAAGGACACACGTCCAAGCACAAAGCACAGCCGTCACATCGATCCGTCACGTAGGATTTGATGGCGTCCAGCTCCATTTCTTCCTTGCAAAGCACCACGGCAGCTCTAGAGGCGGCGGCTCGCGCCTGGGCGATGGTCTCATCCAACGGCTTGGGATAATGGCATAAGCCAGCCACAAAAAGACCATCCACGGAAAGATCCACCGGCCGCAATTTGGGATGGGCCTCGTTCAGAAAACCATCGGCATTGAGGCTGCACTTGAAAAGTTCCACCACATCCGTGTCGGTATTGGGTTCCACGGCGGTGGCCAGAACGACGTAGTCGGCTTTTATACGAAGTTTTCTCTCTAAAATGGGGTCAAGCACCTCAACCTGCAGGGCTTCCTGAGTGGCCGAAACCTGAGGTTTAGCGTCCAGGGAGTAGCGAACAAAAAGCACGCCTTGAGAACGAGCCTTTTGGTAGAGTTCCTCACGCAATCCATAGGTGCGCATGTCCCGATACAAGACGTACACATCCAGATCCGGATGCAGCGCCTTCATGCGTAAGGCGCTCTTGACCGTGTGCGTGCAGCAGATGCGGGAACAATAGGGGCGACGCGGCTCCCTGGATCCCACACACTGAATGAACACCACCGTGTGAGCCGATCGGATTTTATAAGGCTCTTGATCCAGAAGAAGGTCACACTGCAGGTGAGTCATCACACGAGGATCCTGGCCGTAGAGATACTCGTCCGGTTCAGCCGGGCGACCGCCCAAAGCGAGTACGGCAGCACCATAAAAGATCTCCTGTTCCTGGCCGTTGACTTCCACGAGGCTGCGAAAACTTCCCACGGAACCTTGCACGGTCTTGAGTCGAGCCGACTTTAAGACCTGGAGTTTTGGGTGTGTTTCCACGCGTTCGATAAGCTCTTTCAGCATGCCTCGAACAGGCTCGCCCTGGTCGTTTTCCAAAAGATACCAAGCATGGCCGCCAAGGCGCCGGTCTCTTTCCAGCAAAATCACTTCAAATCCCTGATCTGCCAGGTAAAGCGCCGCGTTCATGCCGGCAACACCGCCGCCGATGACTAAAGCCTTTTGAATGACGTTCACCTTGAGGCGGGTCACAGGCACATTCAACACAGCTTTAGCGACGGCCATACGCACCTGATCCTTAGCTTTTTCCGTAGCTTTTTCGGCTTCTTGCTGGTGAACCCAGGCGTTTTGATTCCGAATGTTGGCCATTTCCACAAGGAATGGATTGAGGCCCGCTTCCCGAAGTGTGTCCTGAAAAAGGGGTTCATGAGTGCGGGGCGTGCACGCGGCCACCACGATACGATTCAGACCCAGTTCCTTGATTTTTTGAGCGATCAAGGCTTGTGTGTCCGCAGAACAGGAGAACAGGTTGTTTTCCACATGGACCACATAAGGCAGAGTCTTGGCGTATTCTACCACCGCTTTGACATCCACCGTGTTGGCGATGTTGATACCGCAGGAACATACAAAAACCCCCACCTTGGGAGCTTCACAGTCAATGTTGTGTTCCGCCGGGTAAGTTTTGGATTGCGTGAGGCTACCGCGAGCCGCGTGAAGGGCACGAGCGACTTCCGCCGCCGCCGTAGAGGCTTGCGTGACGGCATGAGGAATGGCTTTGGGACCTTGAAACGCACCCGTGGCGTAAATGCCGGCTCGTGTGGTGGTCACGGGTTGGAATCCGGAAGTTTTCGCGAAACGATGATCCGTCAGTTCAATGCCTAAGGCTTTTGCCAGAGAAGCTGCGTCTCGAGGGGCTTCTAGGCCAATGGAGAGGACTACAAGATCAAAGAATTCCGTAACAGCTCTTCCCTGATCGTCCAAATACTGAATCCAAGCGCCTTTGTTGTCCGGACCGGATTCCAAGGTGTGTGGGCGGGCCCGCACAAAACGCACGCCGCGTGATTGAGCGTTCATGAGGTAGCGCTCGAAGTCTTTGCCGTGGGTGCGCATGTCCATGAAAAAAATGGTCTGCTGCAAATCCGACCCATGGCAATGTTCGGCAGTAACCAGAGCCTGCTTGATGGCATACATGCAACAGACGCTGGAGCAAAAGGCGTTGCTGCAGTGATGAATGTTGCGCGATCCCACACACTGAATCCACGCAATACGCCGCGGTTCCGTTTCGTCGGATGGACGCACCAGATGGCCCATGTGCGGTCCGTTGGAAGCTAAAAGGCGTTCATATTCCAAACTGGTGACCACATCGCGAATGTGACCGTAGCCGTACATGTCCAAGCGGGAGGGATCAAAACCTTCAAATCCCGGAGCCACAATGACCGCCCCCACATCCAGCGTAAAGGTTTTGGCGGTGTCTTGGAAATCGATGGCGCCAGTAGGGCAGAATTTCTCGCACGCTCGACACTTTCCTCGAGTCAGATAAAGGCAGTGGTCCGCGTCAATGGCGTATTTCAAAGGGACCGCTTGGCCATACTTGATGTAAGCGGCTTTGCGCTTACCTCGGCCCATGTTGAAAGGATCGTCCACTTTCTTCGGACACTTTTCGGCACACAGCCCGCAGGCAATGCATTTGTCCATGTCTACATACCGGGGCTTTTGATGCACGGTGACACGAAAATGCCCGAGAGATCCGGATACGTCGACGATTTCGGAAAGGGTAAGGAGTTCCACATTCAGATGGCGGCCGACCTCGACCAGCTTCGGGGCCAGGATTCACATGGCGCAGTCATTGGTGGGAAAGGTCTTGTCCAATTGGGCCATCACACCCCCGATGCCCGATGATTTTTCCACCAAAATCACCTTAAAGCCGGAATCGGCCAAATCCAGCGTGGCTTGAATGCCGGCGATACCGCCTCCCACCACCATGACGGATCCCATGGGCTGTGCCTGCATGCGTCGTCCTCCCTGTTTGCCTCAATTTTTACAGATCTCGGAAAAAGTTCACGGCCCTTGTTCCATGAACCGATACGGGTCAAAAGTTCGTCATGAAAAGGCGAAAACGCCCCTACGAAGCTTGTCCGAGAGCGGGTTTTTCTCAGGGAGCGCGGGCGCTCCGTTCGCATCTTCAGCGAGCCGAAGATCCCGACGCCCAGGAAAACGATCGGCCTTGCTCATCGTCGGACAACTTTTCCCGGAACACGAGAACGCACAAGAAGATGCACAGAAAACCGAAGGAGAGGAAAAACTCGCGCCCGAACCTGTCCTGCACGCATCCTTAGGAAGACGAGCTTGGACTTTCCAGTAAGGATGCGTGAGGCACCCTACAGCAGATGTGTGGATTGTGCAAGCACAATTTGCACAAAATGCACAATTTAGTCCAAGGCCTGGACCCACTGCACCCGTAAGGGATCGCGTTCCGGAAGGCGCCGATAGGTCACGTCGGGAAAGCCGGCCATAAGGCAGCCCGTGATGCGGTGATCTTCGGGAAGCTTCAAGCTTTTAGCCAATTCCGAAGATTCCATGGCAAAAGCCTGCACGTATCCGGCCCAGCAGGTGCCCAGGCCCAGACTGGTGGCGTACAGTTCCACATATTCCAAAGCCAGATAGGTGGTGATACGAGCGGCTTTGAGACTTTGAGGAGCTGAGGCGACGATGAGGTGTGGTGCCTTTCGAAGAATGGGATCATGGCCTTGGTCTAGGGCGCGAAGGATGCCTTTCATGTGCCATTGGGCGGCGAGAGGCGATCTTTGGTCCACCAAGCGCCGCATCCAGGCTGCCACAAGAAGACGCACGGTGTTCATGGCGTCGGAAGAGGTGAGCACGCTGAAGGAGAGTCCTTGGGAATTGTGGCCGGAGGGGGCGTAGCGTGCCGCTTGCAGAAGCTTTTCCAAAAGAGGCTGTGGGACGGGCTCCGGGCGGTAGCAGCGAATGGAGCGTCGAGAGCGCAGGAAAAGCAGAGCCGTTTCCGGGTCCAGAACGGGAAAGCGAGGCAGTTCTTTTTGGTCTTTAAGGGAAGCTTTGGCATGATCTAGAGCCTCCTTAGGGCATACCGCCACGCAATGGCCGCAGGCGATGCACAGGGAAGCCATGCTGCGGTGCATGACAGGGCCTAAGGTTGGCTCCAAAGCCAGAATGCCTACAGGGCATACACGAACACATAGTCCGTCCCGCTGACATTTTTCCAAGTCCACGCGAATCCAAGCCATCATGTCCTCCATGAAACAAGGGAACCGTTGTTTGGCCATAAACCCAGGTTTTGGAAGCCTTCCACAGGCATCTGTAAGCCATGACAAAGACTAAGGGATTCGTTGACCCAAGGCAATGCGTTCCGGTAAGGTCCGCAGGCCGTACAGGACATCCTGAGGGCCGGTAACGGCTGGAAACGCCGTGGTCCCGCCCGCACAAAGACCGAGCCTTAAGGCCGTGCTCCCGAGGAAAAGCTCGGTAAGACGCATACAGTGCGCCAAGACAACAGGAGGGTGCCTGAATGGGCCAACAAACATCTTCGGGTCCGGTTCTATTTTCGGCTGACCTTGTCAGTCGGCCGAATAAAGGGTAAATTTTTGCACAAACAAATCTAATGAAGGAGCCATCCCGATGAGCCTTTCCGGTTCCTCTGTGAGTGAAAAGGAAGTCAAGGATTGGATCGCCCAAAGCGTCGAGCAAGTCTTTCGAGAGAAAGTCGATGAAATTCTGGCTCAAAGGGTTGCTGCTTTTGTCAAAGAAAACGAACAACGCGCCCGAGAACTTTCCCTTATGGAAAGGGTTGTGCGCGTCGAGGAAGAGCTGCGAGCCCTTAGGGAAATCCAGATCGCTCACTTCAACGCAACGGAAAAGCGCTTCGAAGCCATGGACAAACGCTTTGAAGCGATTCAGCGTGAATTGAACTCGCGCTCTGAGGCCTTGCAGCGTGAAATGAACGCCCGGTTTGAGGCCTTGCAGCGTGAGATAGTGGTTCGCTCTGAAGCGGTCGACAAGCGCTTTGAAGCCATGGATAAGCGTTTTGAAGCCATGGAGAGGCGCTTTGAAGCCATGGATAAGCGTTTTGAAGCCATGGTGAGGCGCTTTGAAGCCATAGATGAGCGTTTTGAAGTTATGGGCAAACGTTTTGAGGCCATGGATAAACGCTTTGATGCCATAGACAAACGCCTTGAAGCTATGCATATACGCTTTGAAGCTATGGACAAACGCTTTATCCAGTTACAATGGATGATCGGTATAGGTTTCACGCTTATCGTCACGCTTATGGGCACCCTGCGCATTTTCGGCTGAGCGGCATCCTCAAACCTGCGAGCTTGCCTTTTTCTGTCTGAGACTCGCTCCAGTCTCCGTTCCCAATGAGTCTTCGGCGCATGGGCTGAAACGCTTCAACGTCCGCTCTGCTGGTAAGACCCAGGGAATTGTGAGCTGCCATTTTTCCAAATCCTCGTGAATCCAACCCTTCATCTCTTCCATGGAACAAGGGAACCGTTCTTTCCCCATAGACCCAGGTTTTGGGCTCCTACCACAGGCATCTGCAAGCCATAACAAAGACTAAGGGATGCGTTGACCGATGGTAACGCCTCCTGGTAAGGTCCGCACGGCTGGACAGGGCATCCTCAAGGGCCGGTGGCGGTTGGACACGCACCGCGGTCCCGTCCTCGGACTAAGCGCACCAGAGGCCCGTGGTTTCAGGAAAAACGTGGTTTCACGCTTCTCGGTGGAAGGCGCGCCTCGCCCCTTCTTTGAAACGGCATACCATCGAACGCCCATGGGGCGTTCTTGGGCGATCTTGACGACCTTGATCCCTGTGTGGATGTGTCTTGGCGAAATTTTCGTGTTCCATGGATAAGGAGGAAGGGAGATGCTACGACTGCAAAGCGCCGTCGGCCTCATGGTTTTGACCTTCATGGCGTGGGCGCTTTCTGAAAATCGAAGGCATGTTCCATGGCGGGCGGTTGGGGGAGGTTTGGCTCTGCAGTTTGTCATCTCTTTGGTGATGCTCAACGTGCCGGCGTCGCAGCACCTGTTTTTCTTGCTACACCGTATGGTGGAAGCTCTTTCTCGAGCCACGGAAGCCGGTACCGCTTTGGTGTTCGGTTACCTTGGCGGAGCGCCTCTTCCCTTTGAACCGTCTTCTGCAGGGACGGCTTATATTCTGGCTTTTCGTGGTCTCCCGTTGGTGATCGTCATGAGTGCGCTGTCGGCGCTGTTTTTTTATTGGGGTGTGATTCCGGCGGTGGTCAAAGCGCTGGCCTGGTGTCTGCAAAGAACCACGGGGCTTGGCGGCGCGGAGGCCTTGGGGACCTGCGCCAACATTTTCGTTGGAATGGTCGAGGCGCCTGTACTGGTTCGACCCTATTTGGAAAGCATGTCCCGAAGCGGCCTCTTTACCCTGATGACAGCCGGCATGGCCACCATTGCCGGAACGGTCATGGTTCTTTACGCGAACCTGTTGGAACGGACCATTCCAGGGGTCATGGGGCACCTCCTCATTGCCTCCATCATGAGTGCTCCCGCGGCCGTGGTGGTGAGCAAGCTCATGGTTCCTCCCGACGTAGAAGAAAAAGCAACGGAACCATGGTCCGGGGAAATGCCCAGGGAGGCTCGGAGTGCCATGGATGCACTCACCCAGGGCACCGTCTCGGGCTTGGCTCTTTTTTTGAACATTGTGGCCATGTTGATTGTCTTTGTTTCCTTGGTGCATCTGGCTAACGCGGTCCTCAGTGTGTTTCCGGCCTGGGGAGGTAGTCCTTGGACCATTCAAAGAATCTTGGGTGGAGTGATGGCGCCTGTCACGTGGCTTATGGGCATGTCCTGGGATGAAGCGCTCGTGGCCGGGCGTCTTATGGGGGTCAAGACGGTCCTCAACGAGTTTCTGGCCTATTTGGATCTGGCTGCTGTGGCCGATGAGGCCTTGAGCCCTCGAGCCAGGCTTATGGTTACCTATGCTTTGTGTGGTTTCGCCAACATGGGATCTTTAGGGATTATGATTGGAGGGCTTGGGGCCATGGTCCCGGCGCGTCGTTCAGAAATCGTCGCTTTGGGCCTTCGATCCATTGTAGCCGGAACACTGGCAACCTGCATGACCGGAGCGGTCATCGGCATTTTCTACTGAAACACAAGGAAAGACGTTTTCATGGAACACATTCGAAATTTCAGCATTATTGCTCACATCGATCATGGCAAATCCACCTTGGCCGACCGGCTCATTCAGGCGGCGGGACTTGTGGAAGAGCGGGAATTTCGCGACCAGATTTTGGATACTCTAGATCTGGAAAGAGAGCGAGGCATCACCATCAAGAGCAACACGGTGACGCTTCCCTACATAGGCATGAACGGCCGGAGCTATCAATTGAACCTTATCGACACTCCCGGGCATGTGGATTTTTCCTATGAGGTTTCTAGGGCTCTGGCATCATGTGAGGGGGTGCTCCTTTTGGTGGACGCTTCGCAGGGTGTGGAAGCCCAGACCTTGGCGAACCTCTACGCAGCCATGGAACATGATCTGGTGATCGTGCCTGTTATTAACAAGATCGATCTTCCGTCGGCCGACGTGGATCGGGTTCGCGAAGAGATCGAAAACGAGCTCGGCCTTGACGCGGATCACGCCGTCTTGTGTTCCGCCAAGGAAGGGACGGGGATTCAGCAAGTCTTTGAAGCAATCGTGGAACGCATTCCGGCGCCGCACGGCGACCCATCAAAGCCCTTGGCCGCCTTGGTTTTTGATGCTCAGTATGACCCGTTTCGAGGGGCGGTGGTGGCGTGCCGAGTCTTTGACGGACGAGTTCGAACAGGGGATCGTCTCCGCTTTCTATCCAACGGTGCCGTGTACAAAGTGGAAGAAGTGGGTTTTTTTCGCCTGAAACGGGAACCTCGAGACGTGCTGGAAGCCGGGCAAGTGGGCTACATCATTGCCGGTATCAAGACGGTAAGCGATGTGCGCATTGGAGATACGGTCACCTTAGACGAAAATCCCGTCTCCAATCCTCTGCCCGGATTCCGGGAAGTCAAACCCGTCGTTTTTTCTTCCATTTATCCTGTCTCCTCCGACGACTACCCATCCCTTCAGGATGCTTTGGAAAAATACAAGCTCAACGATGCGGCTTTGGTGTACCAAAAGGATTCCTCCGCAGCTTTGGGTCAAGGCTTTCGGTGTGGTTTTCTCGGGTTGCTTCATCTGGAAATCGTTCAGGAACGATTGGAACGTGAATACGATCAATCCATCATTATGACTATTCCCAGTGTCCAGTATCGGTTTCTGCTGGATACGGGCGATGTGATGACCGTGGAAAATCCTCAGTATTACCCGGATCCCGTGCATATCAAGGCCGCAGAAGAACCCTATATTCGAGCTTCGATTCTTTGTCCGGATCGTTACATGGGCTCGGTGATAAAGCTCTGTACGGAGCGACGTGGGGAAAATCCCAGATTCAGTGTGCCCGGTCCCGGTCGTGTGGAAATCGTTTTCGATATGCCTTTGGCGGAAGTTATTTATGATTTTTATGATCGGCTGAAAACCGTCACCCAAGGATACGGATCCTTTGACTATGAATGGATCGGCTATCGGCCGAGCGATTTGGTGAAGCTGGATATTTTGGTCAACGGTGAAAAGGTGGATGCCTTATCTCTTATTGTCCATAGGGATCGTGCTCGAACCTGGGCCGTGCAGGTTTGTGAACGGCTCAAAGAAGAAATTCCAAGGCATCAGTTCAAGATTGCCATTCAAGGAGCTGTGGGAGGAAAGATTATCGCCCGTTCCACCATTTCCCCTTTTCGCAAGGATGTGACGGCCAAGTGCTACGGAGGAGACATCACACGAAAGCGAAAACTTTTGGAAAAGCAAAAGAAAGGGAAAAAACGCATGAAAATGGTGGGTTCCGTTTCCATTCCTCAGAGCGCTTTTGTGGCCGTACTGAAAACGGACAAGGAATAATGAAAGGCGAAAAGGCATGACCGAAGGCGCCGGGTTGTATGTTCATGTGCCTTTTTGTCGAGGCAAATGCCGCTATTGTGGGTTTTATTCCACGGTCCAGGAAGATTGGCTTCCCGCTTACGTGGAGGCATTGTTGCGGGAAGCGCATTTGTTTCGAGACCGCTTCACTGTTTTTGACACCCTCTATGTGGGAGGTGGTACGCCCAGTCTGATGTCCGCTCCCCTTTTCCGTCGCATGCTTCGAGGTTTACGTTCACGGTTTGTCTACGCCGAGGATTGTGAAGTGACCCTGGAAGTGAATCCCGAAGACGTGTCCTCGGATACGGCGGCTTTATGGAGGGATGAAGGGATCACTCGCATCAGTGTCGGCGTGCAGACTTTGGACGACGTCTTTTTGACGTGGCTGGGAAGACGCCACACGGCGCGCCGGGCGCGTGAGGCCTTGGAGATTCTTCGTCGATTCGACTGTTTTCATCTGAGTGTGGACATCATGTACGCCATACCGGGCCAGAGCCTGCGCCGTTGGTTGGGAACATTGAGAGAAATTTTAGCGTTTAAGCCGGAACATCTTTCCTGCTACGAGCTTACCGTAGAAAAGAGAACACCTCTGGCCGTCTCGGTGCGCCAAGGCCGGCTTCGCATGCCAAGCGAAGAGGTTCTATGCCTGTTTTTTGAAAGGACTTCCGACTTCTTGCAGAGCCATGGCTATCTTCATTACGAAATTTCCAATTATGCTCGCTGTCAAGCATGGGTTTCCCGTCATAACGGCAAGTACTGGCGGCGTGTTCCCTATCTTGGGCTGGGGCCGGGAGCCCATTCTTTCGACGGCCGAAAGCGTTGGGCCAATGTTCGATCTGTTCCTATTTACGTAACACGGCTTCACAATGGCAGCCCCTGTACGTCCTTTGAGGAGGAACTTTCCCTTGAACAGGAGCGTCTGGAACAACTTCTTCTCGGTTTTCGAACACGTGAAGGCGTTCCTATGGACGTCTTGGGTACCGAAGAAAAGGGGCTTTTGCCCGCGCAAAAAGCTCAGGCTGAAGGTTTGATGCAGATTCGAGACGGCGCTCTGGTTCCGACTCGAAAAGGTTGGCTGGTGGCCGATCAGCTTCCCCTGCTTTTTGTCTGAATCAGGAAATTCTTTTCCAAGCCCATCGAACGTTTTTCACGAAAAGCGCACCATGTCCCCCGTTTAGAGACCGGATCGCAAACGGTTTCAAGAGAGGGGGCACGAAGCACTGGAGCGCACCGACGGGTGGTCCCAAGGTCGTCAAGGCGGCGGTCTTGAGTCTCGCGGAGAGCAAGATTTCCATCGGATGAAAGCGGGGGCCGGGATATCCAGATCCGCGTGGTGCACCACGTGAAGCCGCCACAGAGAGGGCACGGCGTGGGTCTGCACATGGTGCAGGTGGATTACACCGTCGAGGATGATGACGGCGGCAACCCAGGCTATGATCGGTGGTATATCCAGATTGTGTTCAAAAGTCCCCAGCCTTTTGTGCGCCGCCAGCACGGGGGCCTGAACGGGCACCAAGGGCGGTATTTTCCGCATCAAAAGCATTTACACCATGGCCGTGGCCAGGTTTGCCACCCACCGGCACGTCCTTGGATGGCTTCGCGAGGCCTTTGCGGAAAGGCGGCCTTAAAGCCGCCATCACCCCAAGCACTCCCACAAAACAACCCGGTCGTATCAACCCTTCATGAGAAACATCCATGGTCCACGCCCGTCCCACGACTCATTTCACGAAGGATTTGACCTGCCTGAAGCGCTCTGTGGTGGGTTCACATATGCGGCCAGATAGTTTCAAGACAATGCTTAACTCCCGCACCGCCACGTCACCCCTCTTCATTTCTTGGAGCCCATGTCTTTTTCTCATTTTTAGGTAAAGGCCAGCCTTGATGGGGGCAAAACTGAAGTGTAAATCTTTTTCTCATAACAAAGGGCGGTTCCTTTATTTTTTGTCTTTTTCAGGTTTCGCACCCCATGCTTTTAAGTGCGGCTCAGGTGGTGTTTCCAGCGAAGCTTAAGTTCTTCCTTGGCGCAGTAAAGGACCGGCACTGTTTGCACGGTAATCAGAGCCAGGAGCATGCCGCCGAAGGAGGGGATGGCCATGGGGATCATGAGGTCAGAGCCTCTTCCCGAGGAGGTCAGCACAGGCAAAAGGGCCAGGATCGTTGTTGCCGAGGTCATCAGGGCCGGCCGTAGACGTCTCTTGGCTCCTTCCAGCACGGCCCGCCTTATTTGTTCCACGGTTTGGGGTTTTCGCTCCCGAAAGCTGTCGTCCAGGTAGGTGCTCACCAGTACGCCGTCATCGGTGGCAATGCCAAACAAAGCCAAAAATCCCACCCATACGGCAACGCTAAGATTGATGGGACGGATGGAAAAGAGATCTCGCATGGAAGTTCCAAAGACAGAAAAATCCAAAAACCAGGATTGCCCATAAAGCCACAGCATCAGAAAACCGCCTGACCAGGCCAAAAACACACCGGAAAAGATAATAAACGTGGTCAGCACGGAACGGAACTGCAGGTAAAGAATCAGGATAATCGAAAAGAGCGCCAGCGGCAGCACCACGGACAGCTTCTTTTGGACCCTAATCTGGTTTTCGTAATTCCCTGCAAAAGTGTAACTCACCCCTGCTGGTAGCTCCAGTTCCCCAGAGTCGATTTTCTGCCGAAGATAGGCTTGGGCCTGCTCCACCACGTCTACTTCCGCATATCCCGGCTTCTTGTCAAAAAGCACGTACCCCACAAGAAAAGTGTCCTCGCTTTTAATCTCTTGGGGACCCCGCACGTATCGAATTTCTGCCAGCTCCTCGAGCGGAATCTGGGTTCCGTCGGGAGCGGGCACCAGAATACGCGAAAGGGATTCAAGGCTGTCTCTGAGTTCCCGCATATACCGCACGCGCACAGGGTAACGCTCCCGACCTTCCACCGTGGTGGTCAAGGTCGTGCCCCCAATGGCCACTTCGATGACGTCTTGAACCTGTCGTATGGAAATACCATAACGGGCGATGGCGTTTCGATCGATATGGATTTCCAGATAAGGCTTGCCCACGATCCGATCGGCGATGACCGTCGAAGGTTCCACAGATGGCACCTCTCTAAGAAAACGTTCTATCTGCAACCCTACCTTTTCAATGCTCTCCAGGTCGGGCCCTTTAACCTTCACCCCCATAGCCGCCCGCATGCCGCTTTGAAGCATGACAATGCGGGCGGCGATGGGCTGAAGTTTAGGGGCCGATGTCGTTCCGGGTATCTGAGCTTCATCGATAATCAGTTTCCAAATGTCATCGGGTTTCTTCACCCCCGGCCAGGGATCTCGCCCCGGATTAAGTTCAGGGTCCAGGGCTGGACGCCACAGCCGAAAGGGCATCCCGTTTTCGTCGGGAATCAGTCGGCCTTGATCGTCCCGGTGGAACTTGCCGAGCACGTTGTACGGCTTGCCATCGGGAGCTGAAACTGGTCTGCCGTTTTCGTCTCGAAAGAGATCCTTTTCCGTGAAAGAATAGCGGAATCGAAGGCGGTGCCCTTCTTTATCCACAAGATATTCGGGCTTGTAGTTGATGACTGTTTCGATCATGGAAATAGGTGCGGGGTCCAAAGGGGATTCTGCCCGGCCGATCTTGCCCACCACTGACTCAATTTCCGGAATCGCGCGGATGGCCATGTCCTGCTTTTGCAGCACATCCATAGCTTCACCAATGGATGCGTGGGGCATGGTAGTAGGCATGTAGAGATAGGACCCCTCGTCCAGGGGCGGCATAAATTCCTTGCCCATTCCGGGAAAGGTTTCTGCCAGATCCTGGATGAGAGCCTTATTTCGGATGCCTTGGGGCAGCCAATTGAAGAGGGTGTCGAAACCCAGCCAGACCATGAACCCTGTTCCGGTGATCAGAAGAGGAAAGCAAAGAAAGACGGCCTTATGACGAAGACTCCAACTCAAGATCGGTTCATAAGTCCAGCGAAACAAGCCGAAAAACCCCAGAAGACCTCCTATCAGAACAGCCACGAAAGCCAAGTTGAGAAAAACACCTTTTCCCGGGCCCAAGGGAAGCCACTCTTCCGCCAAAAGCAAAGCTATCGTCAGCACGAGGATGAAGTTCATGGACCGAGACAGCCACTGGCTTACAACCGGTGGTAAAAGCGATTTTGACACATTGGAAGCACCTGTAACCACGAGGAGTAAGGCGGCCCACCAAGGAAAAAACCAGAAAGCTACCATGCCTGCCGCAATGAGAAGACCGTAGAGAACCTTCTGAAGAAGGCTGATACTGGGTTTTCCGGGAGTCTTTGCCCGAAACAGAAGGTGAGCTAAAGGTGGAAGCACAGTGAGAGCCACTATGATGGAGGCGATGAGGGCAAAGGTTTTCGTAAAAGCTAGGGGTTTGAACAGCTTTCCTTCCGCAGCTTCCAAAGTGAAAACCGGAAGAAAGCTCACCACCGTTGTGGCCACGGCCGTTAACACGGCGCTTCCCACCTCCACCGTAGCTTTATAAACCACTTCCAGACGACTGCTTCCCGGTGGCGCCTCTTCCATTCGGCGCAAAATGTTTTCACAAATCACGATTCCCATATCCACCATGGTGCCGATGGCAATGGCGATGCCGGAAAGAGCCACAATATTGGCGTCCACTCGAAAAAGCTTCATGGCGATGAAACACATAAGCACGGCCAAGGGAAGCAATCCGGAAATGAGCAAAGAACTTCGAAGATGCATGACCGTGACCAGAATGACGATCACGGTCACGAGGATTTCTTGGTATAAGGCTCGGTTGAGCGTCCCCAAGGTTTCGTAGATGAGTCCCGTGCGATCGTAGAACGGCACGATGGCGACCTGACTCACCGTCCCGTCGGGCAGGACTTTTTTGGGTAATCCAGGAGAAATTTCGGCGATTTTTTCCTTCACGTTCTTGATGGTTGCCAAAGGATTTTCTCCATAACGGACCACCACCACACCACCGACAACTTCAGCTCCTTCCTTGTCCAGAGCACCCCGGCGTACAGCCGGCCCCAGAGTTACGTGGGCCACGTCCCTAATACGAATGGGCACCCGGTTCCGTACGGTCACCACCGTTTCCTCAAGGTCCTTCAGACCGCGCAAGAAGCCCAGACCTCGAATCACGTACTCCACCTTGTTCATTTCAATGGTTTGGGCTCCCACGTCCACATTGGACGCCTGGACAGCCTGAAAGACCTCAGGCAGACTAACACGGTGGGCCCGCATGGCATCGGGATCCACGTCGATCTGGTATTCCTTGACGAAACCACCCACAGATGCCACTTCGCTTACTCCGTCGGCGGAAAGGAGTGCATAACGCACGTACCAATCCTGGATACTGCGGAGCTCGTCCAGATCCCATCCTCCCGTGGGATTCCCCTCTGAATCACGCCCTTCCAGTGTGTACCAGAAAACTTGGCCCAAAGGCGTGGCATCCGGGCCGAGAGCTGGCTGAACCCCTGGAGGTAGAAGGCCGGAAGCAAGGCTGTTAAGCTTTTCCAACACACGGGACCGAGACCAATAGAAATCTACGTTATCCTTGAAGATGATGTAGATAGTGGAAAAGCCGAACATGGAATAGCTTCGAATGGTTTTCACGCCCGGAATGCCGAGCAGAGATACGGTCAAGGGGTAGGTGATCTGATCCTCCACGTCCTGAGGCGATCTCCCCATCCACTCAGTAAAAACGATCTGTTGATTTTCCCCGATGTCCGGAATCGCGTCCACTGGGAGTGGGTCCCGAGGCAGCCACGGAAGGTTCCAGTCAAAAGGCGCCACCATGACACCCCAGACCAGCACCAGCAGGACAAAGAGGAAGACCACGATCTTCATTTCCAGGCAGAACCGAATGAGCCGGGCGAGCCAAGATCCCTCGTCCTTTCTCCTGACGTTCTCATGTTCCATGGTCATCATCTCACTTCACAGCCGACTCAGATTCAACACAGGCCCTTTCCAACTCATGGACCCTTGTCATGGATGTCCTGCCGACCTTGAACGAAACAAGCATTCCGTATAGCCTCTAATGGTATGGGCTCTATTTATGAACGGATAACACCGGGAACTTGACCATTCTAACCCCCCTTATCGAATGACTTCCAGGACTTCGCCGCACCTAAGCATTTGCGCACCGAAGTAGGGATTTCGGACCTCCTTGTCAGGCTGGAGCCAGGTGGCCCCTTGTCCTTCAAAAGCCATGGGGCATCGAATGAGATACAGCGGGTTCTCGGACCCTAAGCCGAAAGTTTTGGCCAGATTTGCCATGACAATCGACAGTGTGGCAAAGCCTTTTCGAAGATGGTCTACATCCTGGGAGGTTTCCATAAGTGCCAGAGTATTTTGAATGTTTTCCTGTGCGTGCATCCACGTCATGTGAATGTCACCCTTCATAAGCGACATATCCACACGACTCGAGGCTGCGCGGATCTTTGCCACTGTCGCAAAAGCCTCGTCGGTTTTGTCCGCAGCCAGGGCATTGTGCATCTCAAGGTATGTGCGGATTATTCCAAAAAGTTGCTTTCGAAAGGCTTCCGGTACCTTCGGCGGCTCCAAGCCCTTGACCGCGTTCGGGTGATCCAGAGCGAAATGAGTCATGAGCTGTTGCATGTGTTTTTCCAAACTTGTCAACGCATCTAGGCGTTCCCCTTCCTTTTTGGCATTCCCACCCAGAATGACGTCGTTTTTGAGCTGCATGGAAAGGTCGTTCCAGATCCTCCAAGGATGACCGCTCAAGAGGTCGCCGTCCACCTGGTCCAAAGCCGATTGGAGGTTTCTGTAGGCTCGGCGGGCCGATGCCCAGTCTTGAGCCGCCACGGCACGCCGCACCGCTTCAAAAGATTCCATAACGGGGATCAGCTGCCGGCGAAAGGTGTCCGGAACTTTCACGGGTTCCGTGGGGATTCTGGCTTCTGAGACAGTTGGGGCCGTCTGTCCATGGTGGTGCATGCCGATCCCACCGGCTTCCGGCGCCATCATGCTGGGTTTGGCGAGGAGCTGCACGGCGCTGTCGATCTTAAAGTTCCCATGAGTCACCACCATCTCGCCTTCTTTTAAACCGTGGCGGACTACGTAAAAGGCACCGGCCCTAGGTCCCAGGACCACTTCACGCCCTTCATAGGTTCCCGGCATATCCGGAACAGCCACGTAAACCACCGCCCGTTTCCCGGTGAGAAGGGGCGCGGTATCGGGAATGACCAAAGGGAGCTCATCTGCGCCCAAGGGGGCATGCAGCACAGCCCGGACGAACATGCCAGGTCGAAGACGTCCATCGGGGTTGGCGACATCCACCCGCACTTTGATTGTCCGTGTTTCCTCGTCCAGGAAGGGATCCATGAAAGACACGGTTCCGGTAAACTCCTCGCCGGGATAGGACTCCGTTTCAAAGCGCACCCGGTTCCCCACTCGAATCCAGGAAAGATCTGATTCATAGGCATCCAACTTGAGCCAAAGGGATGACAGGTCTGCGATAGTGTAGATGCGGGTTCCGGTGTTGACGTACATCCCTTCAAAGCCGTCCTTGAACACCACGGTGCCGGACATAGGGGAGAGAATGGTCACGTGATCGGAAGGGGTGCCCCGCTGCAGGATTTCATTTATCTGAGCGTCGGTGAGGCCCCATCGGCGAAGCTTTTCCTTGGAAGATTGAACGGTCTGGACGGCTGTAGAGCGAAGAGGTTCCGAGCCGCTCTTTCGCAGATCTTCCACGGCACGCACCGCGTGAAGGAATTCCGATTGAGCCGCCAGGAGTTCCGGGCTGTAGAGGTAGACCATGGGTTGTCCTTTGTCCACCATGGTCCCTGTAAAATTCACGTAGAGGCGATCAAGACGTCCGGAAATCCATGCGGTAATGTAGGCCACACGCCGTTCGTCATAGGTAAGTTTACCTACCAGACGACGTGTAACTTCCACCGGCTTTCGTTCCACGGGACTCACCTGAATTTGGGCGAGCTTTTGGGCGGTTTCGGAGAGCACCAGCCGCCTCATGGAAACCTTTTCGGTTGCGGCAGAACCTCCTTCGTCTCCAACCGGTATAAGATCCATGGCGCATATGGGGCATTTTCCTGGATTGGGAAGCCGAATCTGAGGGTGCATGGAACAGGTCCAGATTTGATCTTTCCTTTCCCCGCCGTGATCGTGCTGGGCATAAACCGTACTGACCATGGCGGGTGCCTCATAGGTTCTCTTACGTCGTCCTTGCTCAGGACCATGAGGGTCTACAAGGATGACGATCGCCACGGCCACGACCGCCAGGATTCTCCTCCCGTGTTTCTTAAATTTTACGCCAGCCATCGTTCCATCATTCGCCTTTCTTCCGCTATATCCGTCACGCCTCGAACCCCTTTTTCTCCACGCAGGGTTTTCCTAGGGATCGTCCCTTAAGGCGCTCCGATGGGGTTGTCGCATCAGGTTCCAGACGGAGCATTTTCCAGTTCCACGCCCTCCGCCTCCAGCTTCTTCATGTACTTGTCCGGATTCTTCTTGAATTCATCCGGGCAGGCCGGGCAGCAGAAGTAGATCCTCTTTCCCTTGTAATCCACGTAAATGTCTTTCCTGATGGCACCACCCATTACTGGACATTTTTCTTGGGGGCGGTCTCCGGCGCTCACCATGCCGGCCGGCAGAGTGCCCAGAAGGAACATGAGGGCCATCGCCGTCAGGATCCACTTTCTTCTCGTCATCTTATCCTCCTTGGATCTTTTTCGTTTTTCCTGTTTTTCGTCAGTTCCCTGCAATTTCCTTTTCGTGGGACCTTGCAGAAGTCTCCCCTAAAAAGCGGCCGATGAGCCTTTCCACTTCCGCAAGTCGCTGCGCCTTGTCCGCTTCCGCCCGCTCATAGGCCAGCTCAAATTCCAAAAGGGTTCTTTGCGCATCAATGAGATCCAGATACCCTCCCAAACCCGCCTCGAAATCCTGCAGACTCACCCGAAGCGCCTGTTGCGCTTTGGGAATCAGACTGTTTTTGTAGAGGTCGACACGCCGTTGTGCATCCCGCAGCTGGTAGAGCACCATGGCGAGTCGGGCGTTCAATTCGTTTTGTTTTTCTTCCATGGTTTTTGCGACAGCTAATCTTCGGTGTCGAGCCTCCCGCACGCTCGCGTCGTACTTGTTCCACCAGATGGGCAGGTTGATGGAAACCTCTACAGTGACCGGGTACTTACCGCTGTCCGCTCCGTTCATGCCTTCGTCCTTATTCAGCGCCTCCAGCTCCAGGCTGACGGTTACGTCCGGATAGTAGTTCGTGCGGGCCAGAGCCTCGCCGGATAATTCTTTACCCACAAGATGTTTGAGCGCTTTCAGCTCCGGGTTGTCTTTCAGAAGCCAGCCACGGATCTCTGCGTCCGTGAAAGAAACAGGGCCCAATCGCACTGGATCCGGCCAGGGAAGCACAAGGTCTTTGGGACGACTGATAGCCGCGTTGAGTTCTTCAGACGTGGGATGGCGCATATCCTCGAGCGTTTTCAGACGATCCTCCAAGCGAGCCAACTCAGCCTGGAGTCGCACAAGCGTTCCGTAAGGAGTGAGAGAGGCAGCATACTGGGTTTGGACGACCCGCTCCAACTGCTTTAGTAGCCGAATATTTTCCTGCATGACCACCACGGCCTGGCGGAGATAGGCATATTCGAAATAGGTTTTTTTCACCCTTTCAAACAATTCCCATTTAGCTGCCTCATAGAGAGCCCTCTTGGCCTCGGCCTCTCGAGTGGCCATATCTTCTTGGAGTTCCAATTTGCTCAGCCATGGAAAAGTCTGGGCCAGAGCAAATTTCTGGCTTTGAGGCTCCACTTGTGTTTCCACCCTTTCCACCATATAGGCATAGGTAAAGTGGGGATCGGGCAGACTTCGCACCTGTGGAATCTTCCACAGCGCCGCCTTCCAGTCTTCAAAGGCGGATCGTAAACCTGGGTTATGGAGCGCGGCGTAGACAAGGTAGTCTTGAAGCGTGGGTTGGTCCGGAAGGGGCTTTTCTTCTTCCGAAAGACCCAATTCCTGGGTCTGGCCGGCTTCCAGTTGGATGATGTCGCTCCAACCGCCGGTAAGCTTAGGCCCACGTCCGGACCCCGTGCAACCGGCAAGTGTTATTGTCACGAGGGCGAAGCCCCATATTGCGCCTATAAGCCACAATCGGACTTGACGCTGGTTTCGTTCAGGTCCCTTCATGCACGTCCTCACTTGATGCCGTGTGGTTTCGTACCATGAACCGGGGGGGTCTGGTAAGGAATCCCCCGGGAGCACTGGATCACCTCATCCCGAAAATCCGAGAAATGTCCTCGAATACCTGTTGCACTTTCCCGAGCGCCGGTAAGCTCCTACGGTTCGAATCAGGTGTTCATGCCGACCCGATTCCACTACCAGCCCGTTCGACAAAACCAAGATTTTGTCGAAATCGATGATTGTGGCCAGCTGATGGGTCTCTATAAATGTGGTGCGGCTTTCAGTGGGCCGGCCAGTGACCTCCATTCGCAAATCATTCTACCCATGAACCTATAGCATAGGGCGTGAGCCTACAATTGCAAGATCCTACAAGAATCAAAAAGGCTGCTCAAAGCTGTCGCCACTGGGCCACAGGCAACAATATTGTTCTGGTCTTTGGCAACACATCGCACCAATGACACCTTGCGTCAGATTCCAAGAACGTGAATCCTCGGAAAGCTTGGTCGTACGAATTACACCGTCACGCTTCAAGACCTGTGCTCCTGTTCGAGCAGGTTCTCCTTTCGGACACTCATGGTCTAGACCTTTTGACCACAGTCTCTCGGTGATCCATGCTCGGTGACCCTTTACGGTCCATAGATTGCGTGCTACAGGTTATTCCTTTTCGTGTTCTAAGCTAGGGCAAGCTCGGAGCCCTATGAAGCCATTGCCTGGAAAATCTTTTCATGCCATTGTGGTGAATATCCAATTGTAGGAGGGTGAAAGTGGACAGAAGTCGGGGCATTTTGGGAAAGATCCTTGTGTGGCAGCTTTTCTTAGTGGCCATTTCCTCGCTACCATCGGACTTCTTTATGACAACACACTGCGGCTCATGGAGATTTCGAACGAAATCGTCAATAAACATCACCGACTTTTGGACATTGCCAAGGTTATGGTGGAACAGTTGTTGATCATGGAAGAAAAGGAAAAGAAGCACATCCTGTTTCAAAGCCCCCGAATACAAAAAAGCCTTTCAAGAGGCCATGAACCTTTTTGAATCATCCCTGAAAGAGGCCTTGTCCTAGGAACGAGGCCATGAGGGAGCGGTTCCCCTGGAAACAGTGGCGCTGGAGTTTCGAAATGGCAAGCCTGATTATCTTCCAGCCATGCAAGAAGAGGGGGCTCAAGAGCCTTGGATTCCTGAAGAGACCCTGAATCGTTGGGCTCAAGGGGTTTCCGTCTTTTAGGAAATGCAGGATGGGAGAGGCATATGGGTGGAAAATGCGCCCTGGCAGGCCACTGAGGGCTTTGAAAGCCATCCATCGGGAACTGGAAGAAAAGAAACGAAGCTTAAAAGATTAGACCGTCCCCGGCACAGGGATCTTTTTTGCGGCCGCTCTTGCCTGAAGGACATGGATATGATGAAAATAATCCGTAAGAGCTTCTTCGGCCGAGGGCGTCATACTGACATACGGGGGAGAGAGAACAAAGGAGGGCGACATGGGCAGCGCCAAAAGAATCCTGGTCATTGACGATGATCCTGAAATTTGTCAGGCTATGGAAGCCATACTCACGGACAACGGCTACGAGGTGCTGACGGCCACGGACACGGTTCGGGGCGAGGCCCTTTTGCAAGAAAGCAAGCCGGATCTCCTTATCCTGGATATCATGATGGCCACCATGCAGGAAGGTTTGGATTTTGCCGCAAAAATAAAGAAAAAAGAAGGACCTTACGGCCTTCCGATTCTCATTGTTTCCGGCAGACCGGCTTCGGAAAAGGGATACCAACGTTCGGTAGAAGAGGACCTCGACTGGATCGCGGCGGATGTCTTTATGGAAAAGCCTGTGGATCCCGAAGACTTGTTGCGGAACGTGGAAAGTCTCGTGTCACGTCGAAAAGCCTAAAGAATTGAGGACTTCGTGAATGGGTTCATGACGCTGCGGTTCATTCCCAGGAGCCTCGTTTCCCCCTGAGATAGGCTGCTTCTTTGTCCCGCTGTTTCTTTCGCGTGAGCTTTCGAGTCCTTGTGTCCCTTGTCGACAGCATGGTTTTGAGCCTCAAAGGTGACGACCCATGTGGTACCGATCCCTTGGCTTCAAACTTATCTTTGTTGTTGGAGCCGTCACGGCGGTTGTGTTGGTGGTGTTTTTCTTCGGAACGCTGCAAACACAAAGCCGTGAAACTCTCGACGAAATGGTGCGAAGCGTCCATTTGGCCAGCGAACTCGTGAGTCGGTCTTTGCGCTACGACATGCTGCAGTATCAGCCAGAGCGATTGCATCGTGCCATCGATACCATTGGAGGGCACGAGAGGATTGAAAAAGTGCGCATCTTCAATGCCATGGGTCAAATCATCTACTCTTCGGACAAGGCGGAAATGGGCACCTATTTGGACAAGTCAGCGGAACAATGCTATGCGTGCCACACGAGAGAGGAGCCTTTTGAGCGGCTGGACACTTCCAAAAGGATCCGTATTTTTCAATCCGAAGCCGGCTATCGTGTGCTGGGCATGATCAATCCCATTTACAATGAGCCAGATTGTTTCAGTGGATCCTGCCACGTGCATCCTCCGGATCAAAAAGTGCTTGGGGTTTTGGATATCGACGTGAGTTTGGAGGGCATGGACCGAGCCCTAGAACGTATGCGCACCCACATGCTTCTTCTGGCCTGTTGCGCCGTCGTAGCCATTGCCGCCGTTATTGTGGTGCTCATTCACCGCTTTCTCAACCGTCCCTTGCACCACCTTTTGCAAGGGATCGAGCGCGTAGGCTCGGGGGACCTCTCCACGCCCATCGTGGTCCATTCCAACGATGAAATCGGGGCCTTGGCCAAGGCTTTCAACATCATGACGGAACGACTGCGGGTTTCTGAAAGAGAGCTACGGGATTCAGAGGCCAAGTACCGTTCCCTGTTTGAAAATGATCCCAATCCGATTTTCGTGTTGGACCTGGAAAGCTTTCGTATTTTGGATGTGAACATTCGAGCCGTGGAAACATACGGGTACACGCAGGAAGAGTTCCTGGCCATGTCTTTTTTGGATTTGGCCGATGAAAAGGATGCTCAAAAGATTCGAGAATTGGCGACTCGAGCTTGTATCTTTCTTCCTCGAGTGCGGCACCGACGAAAGAGCGGGGATCATCTATATGTGAACATTCATTCCTGCCCTCGGTTACATCTCGGCCGGGATGTTATTATCGCCAATATCGCTGATATTACGGATCGCGTGCAAACCGAAGCCCAGCTGATTCAGGCCGCCAAGATGGCCACCCTGGGTGAAATGTCCGCGGGTGTGGCTCATGAGCTGAACCAGCCCTTGAACGCCATTCGCATCGGGTGTGAGTTTTTCCTCAAGAAAGTGCGCCGTTCGGAGCCCATCGACGGGGAAACCATGGCCAGAGTCGCTGCGCAGATGGTGGAACAAGTGGAGCGGGCTTCTGGAATTATCAATCATTTGCGGGAATTCGGTCGCAAAACCGATGCCTTTGAAATGGAACCCGTGGATATCAACCGTCCTATTCAAGACGTCTTCACGGTGCTTGGGCAACAACTTCGTTTGCGCCAGATCCACGTGGAGTTGGATTTGGCGGAAGGGCTTCCTCCTGTCTTGGGTGTCTCCAACCGTTTGGAACAGGTGTTTCTTAATCTGGTGATGAACGCTCGGGACGCCATGGAAGAAAAAAGAGAAAGAAGTGAAGTGAAGAACGAGGAAATGGTTCTGCACATACGAAGTGCTCTAGAAGGAGATCATGTGATCGTGACGATTCGGGATACGGGCATAGGCATTCCAGAAACAATTCGAGATCGTATCTTTGAGCCTTTCTTTACCACCAAGGAAGTCGGCCGAGGTACGGGTCTTGGGCTTTCCATCAGTTACGGCATTGTCAAGGAATGCGGAGGCAGCATCGAAGTGGAGAGTGAAGAGGGACGAGGAACAACCTTTCGTCTGATCTTTCCTGCATACCGAGAAGCGGGAGCTTGGGCGGGATGGCGGGCCGTTTCTTCGTGAAAGGGCGGAGTGGTCGATGCAGAGGATTTTGGTGGTGGACGATGAGGAAAGCACGCGGGATTTGCTGTCATTGACGCTGCAAAGCGACGGCTATGAAGTTGTGTGCGCGGAAGACGGCTTCAGCGCCATGGAGATCTGCAAAAACCATTCGCCCCATATCGTCCTCACCGACATCAAGATGCCGGGGATGGATGGTATTGAGCTCTTGCGGCGCATCAAACACCTGAATCCCGACATTGAAGTCATCATGATCACAGGACACGGCCAGCTGGAGTTGGCTATCCAAGCACTGCAGCTGGATGCCTCGGATTTCATCAACAAGCCCATCAGCGATCAGGCCTTGAGTGTTGCGTTGCGGCGTGCAAAGCAAAAGATTTGGATGCGAGAAAAACTTCGAGAATACACGGAAAACTTGGAATGCATGCTTAAACAAGCCACCGATGAGATTCGCAAACGCTACGACTTTGAACACCGTCTTATTCATACATCCATGGACGGCATCATTGCCAACGACCGGGAAGGCAACATCATTCTTTTCAATGAGGGGGCGTCGCGCATCTACGGGTACAGTCGAGAAGAGGCGATCTGCGGACTCAAAGTCACATCTCTCTATCCCGAAGGCGAGGCGCGCCGTGTCAAAAAATTGATTTATTCTCAAGAATACGGAGGACCGGGTTATCTGGTTAATTATGAAACCACGGCAAGAACCAAGGACGGGCGTCTTGTGCCCATTCTTCTTTCGGCGGCGCTTCTTTATGAAGACGGCGAAGAAGTAGGGACCGTCGGTTATTTCAAGGACTTGACTGAGGTCAAAGAGCTTCAAGCCCGTTTGCTTGAACAAACCCGGCTGGCGGCCATGGGCGAAGCCATGGCGGAAGTGGCTCACGGTGTGAAAAACATTCTTTATGGCATGAAGCTTGGCGCCTACATGGTAGAGAAGGCTCTGAGTCATGGCGAACGGGAGCGGTTGGAAAAGGGCTGGCACATGGTGCGAAAGAACATAGAGCGCATCGCACGCCTGAGCCTGGAAATGCTGGATTATGCGCGTGGGAAAAGCCGGCGCCGGGAAGCCATATCGATCAATGATATAATCAAAGATGTGCTGCAATCCCTCGAAAAGCAGGCGCAGGGGGAAGGCATTCTTTTGCAGCGGGAGCTTGCCCGTGAGCTTCCTTTCATTTTTGGGGATTCGGAGGCCTTTCATTCCTGTGTGTTGAACCTCATCACCAATGCCCTGGAATCCTTTGGTGAAGAGAGTGTCGAAAAGCGCGTCACCGTGAGAACTCTTATTCAAGAGAACCGTTGGATTTGTGTGGAGGTGGAGGATACGGGACGAGGAATTCCCATCGAGGTGCAGGAAAAAATTTTTCGCCCTCTGTTCACGACCAAGGGGGCTCGAGGCACAGGCTTAGGGCTGGCTATCGTGCAGAAGATCGTTCACGAACTGGGAGGCGTGGTGGATTTTCATACCACGCCGGGTCATGGCACCACCTTTAACTTGCGTTTTCCTCTTCCCACAGGGGAATAAACATAAGTACCTAGGCCCTTCCCTGCCCAGTGCTCCGGTGTGTCTAGAGAAATGACGATCGCAGAACCGCCGCGGCAGTTCCCTGGAGGTGAAAAGCCTGGCACACGATCCTTTTTGCGAGTACGGCCCATTACTCAAGAGGAGGAGCGGATCTCTCTGATCGAAGGGAAAAAATCTCGAATTTGAGCCCATTTTCTCGATTTGTTTGAAAAACTATTCCGTCTTTGCAGCACCATTCGAGCCTTTGGCATTTTTGAAGGCCCTGGTTTCGATTCAAGGAAAAGAAACCTCGGCTTCGTTGGCAATCTTGGGGTGATGGGTGAAGGACTCTACCGTGGGCTCAGCACCAACCTTGGTGCTCACCCGGTCCAGGTCCAAGACCGGGGATCCATGGAATCCGTTGAATCCAATAAGGGATGTCCTGAATCTCACTCTCGCTCATCCGTCTGGGCTCTTCAACAACGTTTCCCCTGAAGAATTCGGCTGGTTTTCCTGACCTGACCAGAATGCCGTGGGGGCTATGGATTTGTGCACGGCCTTCAAGGGGACGATTGCTGTGGCCTCATCCTTCATGACTTTTAAGTTGGCCCTGCTGTTCAGAATCCCCTCCATATCGAGTGTGCTGAAACAAACCTTATGTTTGTAGAGGTAAACCTGACCAAAGCCGATTTCGATGAAGACACATCTCCTTGAGGTTTTCTGTCTTATGAAGTTGAAGGAAGGAAATCCTCAGAAACCGAACATGGATGGAATGCCCGCGGCCAGATACTTTTTGACGCCGGCTGGAACGTCGGCACCGCTGGGGTTGGTTACCAAGGGATCATGGCAGAAGTAGATGATGGCTTCGTAGTCGTCGGCTATGGTGTACACGAAGCTTGGATGTTCCTTGTCAAAATCGGGCTTGGCGTCCGTGTAGGGCCAGGACCGCGCTGGTTTTCGGTCCCTTTAAGGACCGATCAATCAGGCTCAGAAAAAGCGACGGGCTGCGCGCATGAGGCGCTGCTGATGCACAGGTTGAACAGCCTATGGCGTAATGGCTAAAAATGTGAAACGGAGAGTATAAGGCCTTGTCGGGGCGGAGCCATGTGTCCGCCCCAAGCCCGCGTCAACAGAGAGGTTTCGTAAAGGCGGACCGAAGCCTGCTGCCGATGTGGACTGTCAAGTTTTGTCGCTTTGCGAAAGCAAGTTGGCGGCCGAGCAGAAAACTCCAGCAATGGATTATTTGGGCATTATAAGATAAGGGCCTCCAAGATCAGTTGTGGTTTTGGATTGGTTCCCACTCGAATCTTGGGGCAATGATGAAACAGATGGGTTAACAAATGGTGGCTGTGCCTAAGGAAACCGCGCGTCTAAAAGTCCGTGTCCGCCTCTCGAAAAGCTTTAGAGCCCTCCGAAGTCAGATCGAAGCTTTTTTTCCAGATGGTTGGCCAGATGAATCAATGGGTAACAGACAGCGAAATACAAAAGCCCTACCAAACCAAAGACCATGAGCCCTTCCGGAATACGTTGGACAGTGAACCAGCCAACACGGGTGACATCGGTGACCCCGATCACGGAAACCACCGATGAATCCTTGATAAGCAGCACGTATTGGCCCACCAAAGGCGGTAAAATGGTTTTCATGGCCTGAGGCAAAATCACGTAGCGCATGCGTTGAAACCAGTTCAACCCCGAAGCTTTGGCCGCTTCCGACTGACCTGAAGGCACGGCGGTGATGCCACCGGCTACGATCTCGCAAATATAAGCCCCTGCGTAAAGGGTCAGGCTCACCACAGCAGCCGTAAAGGCGTCCAGGTGAAGCCCCCATTCGGGCAAGATAAAAAAGATGATAAAAACCTGCACCAGAAAGGGGGTGCCTCGCATGAAATCAACGTAGGCGAACAGGAATTTTCCTAAAACCGGCACTCGCGAGGCTCGAACCACACCCGCCGCCCCTCCGATGACCGTGCCCATGAGAAGGCTCAGGCCGGAAACAGCCACGGTCATCCAAAGGCCCTTTAGGAAAAAGGGAAAGCTCTCCATAAGCTGCTTGAGGTAGTAGAGCCACATGGTCGTGGATGATCGCCCCTATGCCGGTTGAACGAAGATGAGCCTCTTTTGCCACCAAGTCGAAAAGGTTTTAAGTGCATAGTAAATCAGCAGATACAGCAGGGCCGTGGTAAAAAAGCCTTCGGCGGGCATAAACCGCTCGGAGGTGATGATCTGGCCGGCTCGAGTGAGTTCAAAAACGGAGATGAGAGACAAAAGAGCGCTGTCTTTGACAAGCACAATCGCCTGGCCGAGAAGCGGCGGAATCGTGATACCCAGAGCCTGAGGTAGCACGATATAGCGCATGCGTTGCAGATAGGTGAGCCCATAGGCCATCCCGGCTTCGATTTGTCCCCAAGACACCGAAAGCACTCCAGCTCGAATGATTTCAGCCATATACGCTCCACTGTTGAGCGAAAGGGCCAGAATGCCTGTTTGGTGTTCGGGCAGCCGAATCCCGAGGCTCGGCAGCCCGAAATAGAAGAAGTAAAGTTGTGCCAAAAGAGGTGTGGCACGAATGGTTTCGATGTAGGCTCCCACTGCCATCGAAAGAAGGCGAAGCCGTGACAATCGAGCGCCGCAGGCCAGAATGCCTACCAACAAGGCACCCACAAGGGAAAGGACCGAAAGCCACGCCGTGGCCCACAGTCCCTTCAAAAAGAGCGGCATATAATCAAGCAGCACTCGAAAGTTAAAGGCTTCCAGCATATGCGCCTCAGTGGTCCTTCTTCCAATCCAAGGATTTCACCCAGTAGTTGATATTGGCGTCATAGCGGCCGTCTTCTCGAATCCACTGAAAGAAGAGGTTAATCCATTGCAGCAGGTGGGTGTCTTCCGGGCGTACTGCAAAGGCCAAGGGTTCCTTGGAAAGTCGAATGGGAAGGATTTCGATGCTGTCGGGAGGAAATTCCTGCATCTGACCCACCACGGCGGTTTCGTCGTTCACGCCGATATCGGCATGTCCTGCCAGAACGGCATTGATGAGCAGCGGGCCTCCGCCCTTGTAAGATTTAATGTTGGCTTTGGGAAAGAAGCGTTTGGCTTCCGCTTCCCCCGTGCTTCCCAAAAGCACCGCGATGGTCACGTTTTCCTTGTTACAATCTTCGATGCTTTTGAAAGCGCTTCCTTTTTTGGCAAACACCACCGCTCCGGTGTAGTAGAAAGGATCGGTAAAGGAGACCTTGAGAGCCCGCTTCAGGGTGGCCGTCATGTCGGCGGCCAAAAGATCGGCCTTTTTAGAAAGCAGCGCTGGAATAAGGCCGTCCCAGTCATAGTCCAGGAAAGTCACCTTAACTCCCATTTCCTGGGCCATAAGCTTGCAGAATTCCACGGAACTGCCTGTGCGGACACCGTTTTTATCCACGAAACTGAAAGGAGGTCCTTGTGTCTGGACCGCGACGCGAAGCTCACCACGTTGAATGATCTCTTGAAGAGTGTCGGCCGCCGCGGAGGGGATCAGTCCGCAAAAAAACGCCGCCACCAAGCCCAAGGTCCACAGCCCTGTCGCCCATCGTTTCATGATTGCCTCCTTATTATGGTTTTAGGTCATGATCCGGCCGGCTTCAGGCACCGGCCTCCTTTGGCAAGATCGTTTCTGCACTTGAACCGAGCCCGTTTCCAGACGCGAACGGGTTTAGGACGCTCGAGTCTAGAGCCGATTCAAGGCCTCTTGCGGAGGCATCCAAGGACGCTTCTGAAACGTGCCTGCCTCGTGCCAGGTGAGCAGCCCGTTTATGGCAGTAACGCCTTCTAATAAGGACGGGTGGCGCCGAAACGCTTCAGGAATACCATGATCCGCAAGGACCCTCAAGTACGGAAAAACCTCCAACGCCAAAGCCTGGGAAGCCGTCTGAGCCACCGTTCCCGGAATATTGGTCACCGCATAATGAAGGATTCCGTCCACTTCCCAGACAGGATCGGTGTGAGTGGTGTAACGATCGATAGTTTCCACCGCTCCTCGAAGATTGGCCGTCACATCCACGATGATGCTGCCCTTTTTCATGCGCCGCAGCAGATTTCGGTCAATGAGATGACGATCACTTTGAGGAGGGACGGTGGCCGTGTTGATAACCATGTCCGCTGTCATGACATAGGGGGCCAGGTCCACCACGTTCGGATTGTGAAGATGAACATTTGAAGGAGCATTTTCCGAAAAGAATCGGATGCTCCGTTGGTTGATCTCAAAGACATGCACGCGGCATCCCAAAGCCGAAGCTACTCGAGCCGCCTGTCGGCCTGCTTCGCCGGCCCCTAAAACCACGACCACGGGTGTTTCCAGGCCGGGATAAGCCACAAGGCTTTTGCCCACACCGCCTCGATGGTTCCACAGAAACTGCATGCCCTGCAAGACCGCCTGCTGCCCGGCGATAATGCTCATGGGACGAAGCAGCGGAAAGGACCCGTCCGGTTCCCGCACGTTTTCAAAGGCAATGGCCGTCAGTCGCTTTTCCAGAAGCATATCCACGAGCTTAGGTCGTGTTTCGCTGTGAAGAAAGCAAAAAAGGATTTGCCCGGTTCGAAAGATGCCGAACTCTTCTTCCACCGGCTCCTTGACCTTGACCACAAGATCCGCCGCTTGACTTACCTCCGCCGCCGTTTCCACCAGGTGCGCTCCGGCTTTTCGGTAGGTTTCGTCCGAGAACCCGGCGCCCTCGCCGGCGCCGCACTGGACCGTCACCTGATGGCCGGCTTGGACCAGTTCCGAAACGTTTTCCGGCACCACCGCCACCCGATACTCCTGTGGCTTGACTTCCTTAGGAATTCCCAGATGCATGGCGCTCTCCTTTTTTCACTGTTTTCACCACAGAGGCGCAGAGTCTACAGAGAACTCCGTGGCCTTCGTGTCTCTGTGGTGCGTTTTTGAGGCAAGATAAGATCGACAAGCTCTTATCATACTGGCACTATACATTTTTCAAGGAAAGGATGAAGGCATTGGGCCGTGACTGGAAGAGGTTGAAAATATGGCGACGCAAAAATCTGATGTGGTGATTGTGGGGGGTGGTGTGATGGGTCTTATGACCGCCTACTATCTCGTAAGGGAGGGTGCGAGCGTGACGGTACTCGAAAAGGGGCGGTTGCCCGCGGGAAGTTCTTACGGCAATGCGGGCCTGATTGTTCCAAGCCATCTTCAACCCCTGTGTTCTCCGGGAAACGTCAAGGAAGGTTTACGTCACCTGCTCCATCCCACTGGCCCTTTTTCCATCAGCCTCTCTCCGAATCCCCGGCGCCTGCTATGGCTCGGTCGGTTTTTACGTCACAGCACGCAAGCCCATGTGCACTATGCCGTCGGAGTCTACCGGGAACTGGCGGACCGAAGTCTGGAACTTCACGACGCCTTGGCTCGATCTGCCGCATCGGCGTACGAATACGCTCGAGACGGGCTTTTGTGCCTTTATGAAACCCAGGAAGCCTTCATGGCGGCGGCCAGGGATGCGGAAGAACTGTCCCGAGTCGGCCGCCCGGCCCGTGTGCTGGAGGCTCGAGAGGTTCGGGAAAGGGTTCCTGCCGTGGGAAGATCCATTATCGGAGGTGTCTTGCAGGAACCTGACGGCCGTTTGAATCCGGCGGCTTTCGTCTCTTGGTTAGGAAACCAAGTCCGCCACGGTCAAGGACGCATTCTGGAAGAAACAGAGGTTTACGGGGCGTCGTTTTCGGGTTCGGCGGTAAGGGAGCTCAAGACCACCAGGGGGCCTATCAAGGCCGACCAGTTTGTCTTGACGGCCGGAGCCTGGACGGGACGTGTGGCCGCCACGGTAGGGCATCCTCTTCCTGTGGAAGCCGCCAAGGGGTTCAGTATCACTTACGAAAAGCCCGAAGGGACCTTGTCCTTGCCTCTTCTTTTGGAAGAGGCACGCGTGGCCGTCACCCCGTTTGCCGATACCCTGCGGCTTGCGGGAGTTTTGGAATTGTCCGGCCTTGACGATGCCCTTTCGGCTCGACGCATCGATGCCATGGAACGCGACTTCCTGAGAACCTTGCCGGGACTGGCCCCTCTCAAAGTCAAGGAAGTCTGGCGTGGATTTCGTCCTTGCACACCGGACGGCTTGCCTATGATCGGACGGCTGAAGCGGCCCCACAATGTGGTGGTGGCCACGGGGCACGCCACCAAAGGCATCTTTCTCGGACCTGTGACCGGCTTCATGGTGGCCCATATCGTGAGCGGCACGGAACAAGACCCGCATCTGCTCAAGGCTCTGAATCCTGACCGATAAATCATTGGATTCGGCTTGTGTGAAGACGGCAGGGATGGTCGTAGTCGAAGTTGAGTAGCCCTTATCCGTTGGGTGGGTCGTGCAAGTCCACTGACCTTTTCGAAGACACACCGATCGGTTTCACCACCGACAACCGCACATGGAATCAGCTCATTCCACGGTAGGTCTTATATTCGACACCTTAGGACCTATTCTGAAGGATTTAGAAAAAATATTTCCGAGGCATATCTTGTTGCAGCGCTTGGAAAATGATTGAGGTATCGTGCTTCTTACGGGCAAAAGTCGTGTCCGTATGGATGCTTCCTTCAGATGCCGTATCGATCTGGTGGTGGAGTTTCCCGCGCCGGGGCCGGAAGAGAGGCGTGCGTTGTGGGAATTTCACCTGGGTGACGACCATGGCCTGCAGCCGGGGGAAATGAATCTTCTGGCCGTCCATGCGGACGTCTGTTGCGGTCATATTCGAAATACTGTGCTGACGGCGGCCGTTTGCGCTCTCGAGGCAGGACGGCGGGTGCCGAGCAAGGATGTGATCGAAGGCCTCAGGCTGGAATACGCCAAAATGGGACGGCAGATGCCGGCTGGACTGCTTGCCGCTTCTTGAATTTTCAGTCGATTCGCACGTCTTTTCATGTTCTCGGGAAAAGGAGGTGCATTTATGGATGAGTCCACGACGTCCCCATCCAGCAAAGAACGCGAAAGGGAAATACGCATCGCCTTGGTGCTCTACGGGGGCGTTTCCCTGGCCGTCTATGAAAACGGGGTGACTCGAGCTTTTTATGACCTTGTGAAAGAAAACGGTCCATTTAAGCTTCTTTTGGAAATCCTGAATGCCAATGCCGTGGTGGACGTGGTGGCTGGAACATCGGCAGGCGGCATTAATGGGCTGTTTCTTGCCGCAGCCCTTGAATCCGATGGCGATTTTACCAAAACGGCGGATCTGTGGAGAAAACATGGAGACCTCGGGAAACTTCTTCGCCCTGTGTCCTCCTCCCGTCCTGCCGTGTCACCTTTGGACGGAGAAGGATATTATCAGGACCGTCTGGAAGAGGCCTTTCTTAGCCTTCTCACGCCAAGTTCCACACAGGACTTCACCCCCGGAGAGATAGACGTTTTCATTACAGGAACGAACCTGGAAGGTATTTTGACCTGTTCTTGGGATTCTTTGGGCACCCGTGTTGAAGACAAGACCCATCGGGTTGTCTTTCATCTGAAACATCGACCGGGGCGAAAAATTCTGGGGTTGGGGCACGTGGATTCCAAATCCGAGCACACCCGATCGCTCCAAGCATGTGTTCTGGCTTCTATCGCACGAATCACCTCCTCTTTTCCCGTGGCTTTTCCACCCTTTTCGCTGGAACAACTACCCCAAGACCGAAGGGAAAAGGTCAAAGAGGCTTTGGAAAGGACCAGTGGCACGCGACCGGCACACCATGTGTACGTAGACGGCGGCGTGCTGGACAACAAACCCTTCGGGCCCGCTCTCGAAGCCATTTTCTACCGCATGCCCCATAAACTGGTGGAACGGCGACTCTTTTACGTGGAACCGGATCCGGAACATTTCACACCCTTGACCGACGACGAGTCCAAACGCCTTCAAAACCCCTTTCGGGTCGCCGTGGCATCCTTGAGTACCATACCATCCCATGAAAGCATCGGCGAAGACCTGGAAAAACTCAAGGCGCACAACGCCAGAATCCGTTGGCTCAAGCGCATTAAACAAAACTACCTCACTTCCATGCGGGCTGGAGGTGCGACACCCGATGCCGAGGCCGGTGGATGCGGACCTAACGCACAGATTTACCGCAGGGTGCGTATCGACTGCCTTTGCACGCTCATGGTGTCGGATTCCGACGATCCCCCTTCGGCCAAGACGGAAATCACCGACCCTGTGAGACAAGCTCTTTTTCATTCGCTTCGCGAAAAGCTGTTGAACCTGACCGAGACCAAAGAAAAAATCTTAGAAGGACAAGACCCCTGGATGGATTGGCTCCACCCTTACGACGTGGAATGGCATAGGCGATGTGCCTTCCATGTCCTTTACGATCTTTACGGTCGGTTGGAAAAGGCCAAAGACTCCGACCGAATCAACCTCTTGAATGCCGTAGAAGCCACAGGAAGGATTATCAAAACCCTCAAGGTGATTCGAAATGGTCTGGCTCTTGTTCGAGACAACCTCTTTGAACGCACGGACGGCGGCAAAGGCTTGACTCCGGAACTCCTCTTGGAAGCCTTGGTCACCTTTTTGGAACCGGAAAACACCGTTTGGGATGCGTTGGTAAGAAAGCTAACCGAAAACACCACAGTTTCCAGGGAGGGATCCTTGCCACACCGACTTCAAGACCGCGACACGGGCCCTTTTCGGTCTTCCGTGCTTACGGAAACCTCCTCGCGGGCCTGGCGATGGAGCACGGATCTTGACCCGAATCGCCTGGTAGGTCGATCTCTTTCTCGAGCCTCTTCCAAGACCATTCTGTCAATGGTTCATGAGGTTCTTCAGCAGCTGACGCGTTCCGTGGCGGAAGCACAAAATCCCATTGAGGACTTCATCATCCTGGATGAAGCTTTCTTTCCCCTAGAATTTGCAGCCGGTATTCATGAACTTGACGAAATCAAGTATGTTCGGATCAGTCCTCGAGATGCCCAGACGGGCTTGAGTGCCCTGCCGCCGGCACTCAAAGTGACGGGAGATGACCTGGCCCATTTCGCAGCCTTTTTCCGAAGGGACTGGAGAACCAACGACATCCTGTGGGGACGAATCGACGGCATCTGCCAGATTGTTCGAAGCCTTATGGACCGAGACGCTCAAGACAGGCTGTGGCATCGTCGTTGGAGTCTGCCCGATGGGATCACCATGGAATCCCTGGATGCCTATTTTCCCGATTGTCCTTTATCCCAGAAAAAAGCCCTGCTTCGATCATGGCGCGATCTTATGGATATGCGGCCTTCAGAATCTTCCTCTCAAGACGGTCCTGAACGGCAATACTGGCTTGGAAAGCTTTCCGAATTTAGGGATCAGTTCATCTTGGCAGCCCAATACCAAGCCGTGTGCGAGGACCTGGGGACCCTTTACGAGGATGTGTATTTCCAGGAAATCGTTTTCGGAACAATTTCTGATAATGTTGGCGTGGGACCTGAAAGCGGAGAAACAGCCGTGGCACTTCGAGCCCGAGAAAGAGGCGCCCAGGCCCGAAGCGCCGTCAAAGACTGCGGATTGGACTTTCAAGAAAAAGCACTGGGATCCCAGACGGTGGTCGGACCCAAAGGCGCTGTGCCCGCAAACATTCTTACGGAATACGCCTGTCAGTTGTACCTGCTGGTTTGGGGCATGTTCCAAACGGCCCTGGAGGGACACAAGGACTTGTCCAATTTCTTTTCACGCCGAATGCCACGCTGGATCCTGCGGACTCCCATCGCTTTTATCTATTACCTGGTACGAACCCAAAGGAGGCAGCCCGGCTCCTTTCCCATTCTGGTCGTGGGGAGTGTGGCGGCTTTACTGGCCTGTGGAGCCACCGGGCTTTTCTCTGGAAACCTGTGGTTTGTGGTGCCCATGGTTGCGGCTTTGGCCGTCATGGCCGTCACGGTATGGTTAAGACCTGAAAAGAAGTGAAGAGATCCTTGAATTCCAGGAAGGGGCCTGCATGATCACCTTGATCTAGGTCAAGAAGAAAAGCCAAGAAGCGGCTGAGAAGCCAACATTCTCACGTCTAAAGACTCGCATGAGTTCTCGGGACACCTTGAGCCTTGCGATGCAGCGATCGCCGGACAACGGCCAGGAGACTGTTTCCACCCCATCCTACGTTCCGCGCCTTAGACTGGGAGAGTCGTCCCTATTCACGGGTCCCCGTCTAAGCTTTGGCCTGGATCCCCTGGAGTGGCGCCTGGATCCAGATATCCAATGGTGGATCGAACAGATCTTGGCAACCCGCTTGGTCCCTTCTTCTTGCAGAGCCGGATACTGGAAGCGGCTGTACGTGTGGGAACAGCCCCGTGGCTTCCCTCCGAGCCGATGGCTCAGTCGACGGAACCGGCATCCACCTCGGTTTCGACCCGGAGTCCCTCCCCTCCTCGAGAAGCTACTTTAGGAGATGTGGCACGAGCCTTGGCCGCGACGGAACCGGTGGCCGAAATGCTTCGGCGCCTTCAGGAACAGGCTCGGGACGAAGCACGACATGTCTGGAGCCGGGCCGAACCTTTAGAACGCGGCCTCCTGGTCAGCTCTTTTTCAGTCATTGGGGCAAGCCTTTTGGCTGGCATTGTCCCCAGTCCTTCAGCCAGAAGAAGCATTCTTCCGCTTCTCAACGGACGTCCTCTTCCCATTCCCGGCCTCGATTGGCTCCATGTAGAGATGTATACAGGTGACAACAGTGTGATGTTCGGAGTTCACCTGGACATCGGATCCCTGCTTCCACCCGAATGGGGCTTTGGTTCAGGGACTCCTCAAGCCATCGGGGGGCCGCCGTCTCCGGAGTCTTTTGCGCCGGTGCAACGAAAGGAAGATCCAGGCAGCGGCCTAGAGAAACCTGTTTTTGGTATGGCGGCGCATCTTGAACGATCTCGAGGCCAGGGCTCGCTTTTGGACGCCGAAGTTCGAACCCGAATGGAACAAGAGCTGGGAGTGGACCTTTCCGCCATAAGGATCAACGAAGACGCCGCATCCCATGCGCTGTCCAGGTCCTTGAGAGCCAAAGCCTTTAGCTGGGGAACCGATATCTTTTTTCGTCAAGGCGCCTACAATCCGCGAAGTTCCGAAGGCCGAAGGCTAATTGCTCACGAGGTGGTTCACACGTTGCAACCGGAATCAGGGGTTACCTCGGCCCAGTCCCAAAGGGAAGAACCGATCCTGATCCCTCGAGAAGATCCCCTTGAACGGCAGGCCGAACGGATGGCTCAGTCCCTGAACCTGGACGATCCGGTGCCGACTCATGAAGGAAAGACTCCACTTTCGAAAGGAAACCATTGTTGTTCCGGCCGGTTGAAAGCGACCAGAATTCTAAGGGATACAGGACGCATGCGAGGCGTGCGGTCCGATGTGCCGAGACTGGACGCTCAGGAAGTGCTGGAGCGCGACTTCTCCCACTTGACGACGGTTCTTTCACCCAATCAGGTGCGCCAAATTCAAGCCGTCCTTGATGCTCGACGGGAACTGGAGCGATTAAGCCGACTCCAGGAGCCCCTTCGCGGATCCATACTTTCCGTGGATGTAAGACGTCGCGAAAGGCTCGAAGAGCGCTCTCGTCTGCAGTGGGACACTGTCCGTGCAAACCAATACCTGTCGGTTCCCGCCGATCGGCTCCTGGCCGATGATGTGGTTACGGCGGAACGGGACGATCCGCCACAGGTGCATCTTTTCAGGCAGCGTCTTTACCGCCGACTTATCACCTATCCCATGATTCTGACGATCCCCGACGAGTACCCGCCCCAACCGTTGCTTATTTACCTTTGGGGGCCAAGCCGCTGGCGAATTCCTCATCAAAACGGTCGAGTCCGTTTCATGGACCTTATGACCATTCAAGACTTTAACCTGGAATCCCAACGGGCCTTGCTGCAAGGCATGATAGAAATCAGTGAAGAAATGCTGGAACTTAGGCGCCAGATGGGCGGCATGTTTTACGATGCCACAGGGCGTGTCGTGGGCGAAATCGAAGGACGGCTATGGAATACTACAGTGCGGGTGGGATCCGAGATTGGCCGGCGGGAAGGCTACGTCAACGATGGGCGGGGCCGTCATGAAATGCTGGGAGATTTGTTTCGCCTGCGATGTGCTCGCATTGTTCTGGAGGCACCCGATCATTGGCTCCATATCTATGCCCTGAATCCTGAAGTGCACTTGAGGGACCTCACCAGTCCTCGGCACGATCGCTACGGCTACATTCAGCGGCGCGGGACCCAGGTGCAGGTGCATCAGATTCTCACCTCCGATGGTGCCTGGCTTGAAGATACAACGCAAGGATGGCGTCATCAAGAATACACCACGGGTCTCAATGCAACGGAGGAATTTGCTGTAGGGGCCATCTTTGGGGACTGGTACAGGGAGCCCTCCACTTCCGCGACCATCGGTCAGATTCTCATTGGATGTATTCCCATTGTGGGCCAAATCGCCGACGCCCGAGACGTGGCGGCAGGCATTTATCGCATGTGGGAAACCGGAGGACGTGATGGCAAGCTTCAGACCGTGCTGGCTTTGATAGGATTTGTCCCCCTGCTGGGGGATGCCATTAAACGGGCAGGAAGGGCGGGAGGTCGTCGGGCTGCCGCGGAAGTCTTTGAAAACGCCGCTCCGGAAATTCAAAACCGTTTATCGCGGGAGTTGATCCGAGATCCTAATAGTGTGGCTCGTCATTTTCCGACTCTTGTCCGGCCTGAGTTGGCGGCAGAGGTGTTAGAAAACACAAGTCTTTTGCGGCGTGCATTGAGCGGAAGCGGGGAGGCTGTGCAGGAATACACGGCTCGTGTGGCGTGCCAGTTGGATGAGATGGGTGGAAACGCTGGGGCTTTGGTGCATCTGCATGGAGGTCAATGGTTGGAGGTGGCCCAGGCCTTGGGGCGGGGAGGGGATCAGGGTCGACAACTTATGACGCGCATGCAAGCCTGGCGCACTCGACAGTTCGATCTTCTGGAGCGGGAAATGCATCAGGCGTTGAGCCAAATGGGTTCTGGTTTTACGGGAAGAACCCTGGGGCGGCCTCAGATGCAACGCACCGGCACAAAAGCCATGACAAGCGATGTGGACGTGAGCTTCCTAGGACGCGACGCAACCTTCTATCGCAACTACGCCCTGGCAACCTTGGAAAGACACTACGGGCCACAATGGCGGAGACTGCTCCATGCCGACGTCTTCGCTGACCCGAGACGGCTTCACTTCTTTGCAGACCTTCCTGGGACAGCTGCCAGGGAAATAGAGCAGCGAATGGTTCGTGAAACGGAACTCAATACCCTGGCTCGAATACTTCGAGAAGATCCTTCGCGCGAAGCTGTGGAACGCGTGGAACGATACGCTCAAGAGATGAACGTTCCCGTCGCCCGGGTCAGGGAGCGGTTGGACGAATTGCAGAGGCTTGCCTCCGATCCTACTCTCCGGCGTCGCCTGGAACTCCAGATGGACGATCTTCACAGCCGCTTTGAACTGGAAACGGATCCGGTCAGAAAAGCGGCGTTGGCGGAAGAAATGGCAAGAATCCAAGCACGTCTCAATGCCGCTGGGGAGGGGGCTTACATGAGCCCTGGTGGGGCGGCACGGCACGTGACGCGCCGAGACAATGTGGCTGGAATTCGCTCAGGCCCCTTTAGGCCCCTTTCCCCGGCCATGAATTACATGTCTTTCCTGGATGATCTGGCCATGGTGTCCCATGTGGCCAACGCGGCGGCTCGGGAAGGCTTTGGAGCGGGCACCGCAAAAGACCTGATGAAGTACTGTGACCGCCTGCTGGTAGCAGCGGGAGCCAACGGCACCGACCTGGCCCGAATTCGATCGGCTAGGTCTCTCTATGAAGATACCTGGTCCCTTTTGCAAGCGGCGCGCCGGGATTCCCAAGGTGTGGTGGATCGCGCCGGTCATTTGGTTCAACGTGCTCAAGCACAACTGGATGAAGCGATCGACGATTTGATTCGCGCCACTCGAGCCAACGCGGAACACCACTTGGCCAGTCCGGTTCCAGGGATGAACAGAACAAGTGTTCTGGAAACCGTCGAAAGATCCGTGCGCATGCTCAACGCCCAAAAAGCCAACGTGGCTCGGGCTACGTCCGTTGTGCTTCGACGCCACGTGATCATGCCGCGCGGAGAGACCACCGAGCCGGAAACCGGACGATCGCCCACCATGACCCGCCCTTCTGTACATTGAACTTCTTTTCCAGAGCATTCGATCCTTTTCCCAAATGATTTCGAGAGCAATATGTTTGTGCGAGAAAAGTAATGGCTCATCCGTTTGAAATCAATGGTGTTGTAACTATTTAAATAGCAACATATAAATGTCAAAGGAGGAGGGTATGTTGGAAGGAATTCGAGAGAAGGCAAAGAAAGAATGCCCCGAGGTTCTGGCAAGCACGGCGAATGGTCTTGCAAAGTCAGCTACAGGTATAGTTGAGGGCACATTGGAGAAGATCGGCCAATTCCTAGAGAAACTAAACCAATTTATTGAGGCTTTTAAGGATGTTCTTCCTACCATAAATTCACTGGGTCTTTCCATTGAGCTGGTGAAACTCAATGTAGGATTGTTGCCGGAGGCGGAGATAAGAATTTCGGGGCGGGTTCAAGATATTGAGGAGGACAAGCTTGGCGAACTTATCAAAGCCAAGGCTCAAAACAGCCTGCTGGTACCCATCCTACACGCTTTGCGGAGTGTCGCGTTGCTGAAGCATCCATTAGAAAAAGTCGGGTTTCAAGGGATCAGGATGGATATATATATAGTCGCCGCAATTCCGAACTTACGTGCGGAGTTTTTGCGATGTGTGTGAAGACTGAGTGGCGCCGTCTTTAGTCCTGATAGGTTTCTCGCATGAAGAAAGTGCAGGCGAGCACGAGCAGAGAGGCAAAGAAAAGGCAGGAGAGAAGCACCGAGTAGGCTTCCAGGGAATAGCCGAAGCCTTTAGACGTTCCGGTCTGAAGGTCCAGTATCCAGCCGAGAAGAGGCATCGCCACAGCGCCCCCGAGAAAAGGGAAAAGGTTAAGCGATCCTAGGGCCGTACCGGCGATTTGAATGGGGAAGAGCTCCTTGACGGCGGTAAAGGCGATGACCACGGTGGACGAGGAGCTGATGGAAAAAAGCAGGAAGAACAGCATCAGGGCCCAGGTGGGCAGCCCGGACGGAAAGAGCCGCAGAAAGCCGAGTTCCAGAGTCATGGCCAGAGCGCAGGCTATAAGAGGTTTTTTGCGGCTTCGAAAAACACGGTCCGAAAGGAAACCCAAAACAGGACTGCCAAAGATCATACCCCATGCAATGAGGCTCAGAACCGAGCCCGCCTGTTCTCGACTCATGCTGTAGACATGCATCAGATACGGCCCGCTCCACAAGGCGCCGAAACCGAAAAAAATGCCGTAATTGACAAAGGACCAGAGAGAAAAGAGCCAAAACTGGGGAGAAGCCAAAACGTGGCTGATGCCTTCTCGAAGGGACGTTGCCTGTGAAGAGCCTTGCGGTGTGTTCGAAACCTGCGAGGTCGCGACAAGAGGAGCCCATCCTTTGGCTTCCGGTCGATCTCGAACCACAGCCCAAACCAAAGCGGCGATCCCCAAAGTCACTGCCCCGATGAGTTCGAAGGAAAAGCGCCAGCCAAAGGCGGTGGTGAGTCGAGCCAGAAGCCACGTGGCGGCCAGAATGCCCAGACCGCCCACGGCGTTGAGCAGACCGGAGACAAAAGCGAATTCTCTCGGGCGAAACCACTGAGACAGAATTTTCATGGTGGGGATGAAAACCATGGCAGCGCCGAGACCTACAAGGAATCGACCGGCAAAGGCTGATCTTAAATCGGGAGCGAGACCGAAAAGAAAGCTTCCTATCGCTGCCAAGACACTAAAGGCGCTGACCGCCTTGCGAGGCCCGATGGAATCGGACAAAAGCCCTGCTGGAAACTGCATAAAGGCATAACAGTAAAAATAAATCGAACCTAAAAATCCCAATGTTCCCGCGGAAGTGCTGAATTCTTTCGCCAGTTCCTCGGCGACCACGGAAAGGCTGAGCCGATGAAAATACACGAAGAGATAAGCGAAAGCGAGCGTGGCGAAGATAAGCCACCGGTACCGAAGGAGCTGTTTACACTCTTGCTGTGCCACAAAAGTTTCTCCACCGATCCTTTGCAGGTTCCATGATGCAAACGCCCCATAGGATACGCTCAGCGCATGGCCCGGATAAAATGAAAGACGCTGCAGCCTAACACAAGCGCCGGCGCCGTCAAGAGCTTGGCGTCCACACCCTCCTTCAAACACCCTCTATCAGGTACCTTGATTCATTGCGTACCCGGCAAACAGGCCTTTTCATGACCTTGGCCGAACGAGGGCTACAACGCGTTCATGCTGTGGCAGAGCCCTAGGCGAAAAGCCATTGGTATCAAGAGAAAAATAGTGACTTTCTTTTCGAGTGTGATAGAATGCGTCACAAATGAGATCGTCTCAAGGAAGGGCCTGCCATGATGAAAAACCCATTTGAGCTAAAGCATCTCTCAAGGCATTTTTGCGCATGCTATGCCAGCGAAAAGGATCGTGATCATCTGGCCCGATCTTTTATACGCGAGGGGCTTCAAAGAGGCGAACAAGTCCTGTGTATCGTGCCGGATCCAGATCGGATGAGTGAAAGTCAAAAAAGACGGTTGTTATTATAATCCCAGCTATGAGCACTTCGATGTTTCGATGGAAGCACCTTCTCAAGCCGCCACCTACGACGATCTTCTCGAACAACTGACGCCTGTAGTGATCTAGCCGACGGTTTTTCAAATGGCCCGCTCTAGGTTGTCCCGAATTGTAGTCCATGATCAAGAAGCTAAGAAACTGGACCAAGTGTTTCCCCGGTGACACAAGGTTGTGTCCATTTTACCCCAAAAACCTGTAGGGGCGAACCGAGGTATTTGCCCACGGGGTAAATCCCTGTAAGGAGGACCCATGGAACCGCCCCAAAATTTCGGGGAACGACGCCGTCCTTGTCGTTGGTTTGATTTTAGAGGTTTTCGGGTCTCCTGATGATATATCCTAGCGATGGCGAGATCATCATTTTTCTGAGCGCAGTCCATACCTAGAAGGGAGAAGGGTTGTCCTGTTCCTTGGCTGCGGGCTTGTTGAGAAAAGACGAGCCGGGTAAAGTGCAGAAACCGGACTACGGGCCTCTGAAAAGCCTGTAGAAACAACCCTTGTGGACTAAGGCCGAAATGGGAAAGGGCAAGGGGTGGTGACGAAGAAGGAGTTCACTGTTCTTCACGTGGGTAAGTATTTTCCTCCTTTTAAGGGAGGCATGGAGAACTTTCTGGCCGATTTGGTGAAGACCCAAGCGGCATCGGGGGAATGGCGGCCTGTGGTCCTGGCCCATGGCCGTTCGAATGAAAACCTTTCGCCTTTCGTTCGCCTTACGCGGTCCTTTGGAGAAGTCGTGCATGCACCGATAAGCCCCGGCTTTCCTTGGGCTCTTCGTAACATTCTTCGTCTGGAAAAACCCTGTGTTATGCATTTGCATCTTCCCAACACCAGCGCATTTTGGTGCCTGGTTTTACAGGAGGCACGGGATCTTCCCTGGGTGGTGCATTGGCATTCCGATGTTGTGCCTTCTCAAATCGACCGACGTCTGGTCGTTCTTTACCGTTTGTATCGGCCCTTGGAACAGAGCCTGCTTCGACGGGCTAAAGCCATCATCGCCACGTCCCCAACCTACCTGGCTCACAGTGATCCTTTACGCGCCCACCATGCCAAATGCCATGTGGTTCCTCTGGGAATCGATCCGGAAAGACTGCCGTCTCTTGACCGACTGCCCATCGACAGGGCTCAATCGCTCTGGGGGCCGCAGAGACTTCTTCGAGTGCTTTCCATCGGCCGCCTCAGCTACTATAAGGGACATGAAGTGCTGGTCCGGGCCGTTGCCAGAGTCCCCGGTTGCCGAGTGATCATCGCAGGAACCGGCGAGCGTCGTTCAGTTCTTGAACAACTCATCGCCTCACTGGGCCTGAAACAGCGCGTGACTCTGGCGGGCTTTCTCGCCGATGAGGACCTCTGGGCGCTCTTGGCCACGGCCGACGTGCTGTGCCTTCCGTCTCTGGAGAAAACAGAGGCCTTTGGTGTGGTCCTTTTAGAGGCCCTGCGCTACGGTGTTCCCGTTGTTGCCAGCGACCTTCCCGAATCCGGTGTCGGCTGGGTGGTACGCTCCGCTTCCAGCGGCTTTCTTGTGCCAGCCGGGAATGTGGAAGCACTCGGTGGAATCCTTTTAACTTTGTGCAGAGATCCTTCTTCTTTAAAAGCGCTTCGCTGCCGCATGTCCGCGGGTTTTCCGGCCCAGTTTCATATTCGCAGCGTCGCCGACCGCCTTGCCTCGATTTATGCCTCCTGCATGTAAGAAGGACGTCATCGTTTGGGCGTATAGGCTTTGAATTCCCCCAATTGCATGGATGATCCGCCGTGATTCTTGTGCAGAATGAGCTTGAGAAAGCCCGCCTCAACGGGGGTGATGGAAAAGATCTGATCCGGAAACGGTCAGCTGGGATTTACTGCGCCCCAACAGATTGACGTGCCTCAATGCCTGAAGGGCCGACACATCGGTCCGCCCCTTCAGGAATGATCGTGAACTTCTCCTTGGGCGTGCAGCGGCTCGCCCCCACAAACGGTGGGCCGAAGGCCGGCCCTTTCGGGAAAAGACGCAGTTTCAGGCTCGCAGGGGCGAGGCGCCGCCTCGCCACTACCTTGAGACGGCAAGAGACCTTGCTCTTGCGAGTTTTCGGACAGCCTTCTAGCCTCCTCGCTTTTCCGCGTAAAGTCTTCACGGAGTGGGGGGAACATCGAACGTCGACGGTGATGCCGTTTCGGTATGCGCTGCCTGTGTTTGGGTTCCCTGGCTTTTTTCCGTGAGAATACGCACGGTTTCGGCGATTTCTTCCTCGGTGACGCTTTGCCGAAGCCGTTCCATGTCGTTCATGATGCCGGCAAAGCGCACCGCTTCCGCAGCACTCACCCACGCCAACTGCAGTCTTTCCGGGCGAAGACCCAGCTTTTCCATTTTCTTTCTTACCTTTTCAATGCGCTTTTCCGTCCAATGATTGGCGTTGATGTAGTGGCAGTCCCCGATGTGGCAGCCGCTTACCAAAACCACCGGGGCTCCTTGACGGAACGCATGCCAAATAAAGGATTCGGCTACCCTTCCAGAACACATGGTTCGAATGAGCCGAGCGTTGGGTGGATACTGTAGTCGGGACACGCCCGCATTGTCGGCTCCAGCATAGGAACACCAGTTACATGCAAAGGTCAGAATCTTTTCGTGGGGTTTTTCAGCCAGCAGGGTTTCGATCTGCCCCACAATCTGAGCGTCGGTGAAATGGTTCATGACGATGGCGTTTGTGGGACATTCCGCGGCGCATGTTCCGCATCCGGCACAGGCCGCCGCCGTGACCACAGCCGCCGTTTTCTTTTTCTTGTCAACGGCAATGGCATTGTAGGGGCACACTTGGGCGCATCGTCCGCAGGAGATACAGTGTTCCGTAACCACTTCGGCGGTAATGGGATCGGTAAGGATTTCCCCCCATTGCATGAGGCGCATGGCTCGAGCCGCCGCCGCGGAAGCCTGCGTCACACTGTCCTTGATGTCTTTGGGACCTTCGGCGCACCCGGCAAAGAAGATGCCTCGTGTGGCGGCATCGACCGGTTGCAGTTTGGGATGGGCCTCGAGAAAGAAACCGTCGGGGGTGAGCTGCAAGCCGAGCATTTCTTGAATCTTTCGCGTGCTTTCCGAGGGTTGCATGCCGACGGCCAAAACGAGCATGTCCAGATCATGAAATTCCAAACGCCCGGTGGCCGCATTTTCCACGGCGACCCGTAACCCTCCGTCAGGGCGTTCTTCCACCGTGCCGGGAAGTCCTCGAATATAACGGACACCCATGCGTCGACTGCGCGTGTACAAATCTTCAAACCCTTTTCCAAAGGCTCGAATATCGATGTAAAATACCTTAACGTCCAATGCAGGATCATGTTCCTTAAGCACCAAAGTGCTCTTGATGGTATTCATGCAACACACGTTGGAACAATAACCGTGGCCTTTTCGAGCGGACCGGGATCCGACGCATTGAACGAAGCCTATGGAACGTGGAGGCTTGCGGTCCGAGAGGCGGATTACGTGTCCTTTGGTCGGCCCCGCCGCATTGATGAGGCGTTCCAATTCCAGACTGGTAAGCACATTGGGAAAGCGGGTGTATCCGTATTCATCCAGTTCCGTGGGATCATAACTTTCCATGCCGATGGCGACCACAACGGTTCCGACGGTGACTTCGATTTCTTGGTCGGACATATCGAAATGAATGCAGCCCTTTTCGCACACGGCAACACATTTGGCGCATACCGCCGGATTGTGCCCAAGGCATTCGTGAGCGTTGAGCACATACGCTGAAGGGACCGCCTGCGGAAACGGGGAATAGATGGCTTTTCGGGATGAGAGGCCCTGATTGAATTCGTCCGGACGCACCACCGGGCAGACTCGAGCACATTCCCCGCAGGCTGTGCACGCCTTTTCATCCACGTAACGGGCCTTCTTAAGAATTTTCACTCGAAAATTTCCAACATAACCCGAAATATCGGTGACTTCACTCAGGGTCAAAAGGGTGATGCGAGGATGCCGACCGGCATCTGCCATTTTCGGCCCGAGAATTCAGATGGAACAGTCCATGGTTGGAAAGGTCTTGTCCAACTGCGCCATCATGCCGCCGATGCTCGGCCTTTTTTCCACCAAAACGACGTCAAAGCCGCTGTCGGCAAGATCCAGGGCCGCCTGAATGCCCGCCACACCGCCTCCGATGACAAGGGTTTTTTTTGTGAGGGGCACACGCTGAGGATGCAGCGGATAAAGGTGACGCACGCGGGAGACGGCCATACGGGCCAGGTCTGTGGCTTTTGCGGTGGCGGCTTGAGGGTCGTGCATGTGCACCCAGCTGCACTGTTCTCGAAGGTTCGCCATTTCCAACAGAAAAGGATTGAGCCCGGCATCCCGCATCATCTGACGAAAGGTGGTTTCATGCAGTCGAGGGGAACAGGAAGCCACCACCACACGATTGAGCCCGAGGCTTTCGATGTCCTGTTTGATGACCTGTTGGCCGGGTTCGGAACAGGCGTAAGGGACTTCTCGAGCCACCACCACGTCTTCCATATCCTGAACATTGCGAGCGACGGCGCTGCAATCTACGACCTTCGCGATGTTTAACCCGCAATGGCATACATAGACGCCGACTCGAGGCGGTGTGGACAAAAAGCCGGAGGCATCCATGGGGTTCTTCTCCTTGTCATTCCCATTGAATCGTTTTCGCCAGAAGCGAGGTGAGATCCATCATTTCCATGCTGAGTTCTTTTCCATGAAAGGGATCTTCCATGGCACATCGAAGATGAATCTGGCATTTCGGGCAGGCTGTCACCAGAAGATCACTGCCTGTATCTTTAGCCTGGCGTAAGCGCTTGAGCTGCAGTGCCTTGGTGTGGCGGTCGCACCCGGTCCAGGCGCAATTACCGCAGCACAGGGCCGACTGCCCTTGATCCGCCATTTCCTTAAAGCCGGCGAGGGCCAGGCGTTCCAGAAGTTTACGTGGAAGGTCCGCTTTCTTTTCCAAACGACTGAGCCGGCAGGGATCCTGAAAGGTGACTTTTCGGTTGAAATCCTTGAATCCGATGGCCCCTTTGGCAATATGTTCTTCGGCCACTTCAAGGATGTGCCTCACGCGACACGGAAGATTCAGGCCGTGTTCTGGATAGTGGTGGGCCAGGGTATGGTAACATTCAGGACAAGCCGTGATGATTTCCCGAATCCCGGCGGCGTGAAAGGCTTCGGTATTGAGGCGTGCCAGTTTCAAGAAGTTTTCCCGATCTCCCGACCAGAGCAGATCATGCCCACAACAACGTTCGTGGGGAAGAACCCGGGGACGGATGTCGAAAAAGTTCAAAAGACGCAGGGCATCCTGAAGAACGACATTGGTACGCACTTCCGGAAACCGCGTGAAATACGTGTCAAAATAGGGAGCGCATCCTCCAAAGAACAACACCGGACTTTCCGAATCCACCTCAATGCCGGCTTCTAGATCATCCCACCGTTGCGGCTGAAGATCCGGGGAGGTCATGGTACGCATCAAGGACTGAAAAAATCCGCCGTGCGCCAAGGGGAGCGAATCATTTCCGGAACCATAGAGGGATCGAAGATCGCGAATAAAGTCCGGAAAATGCACTCCGGACGGGCAACGATCGTCGCAAAGGCCACAGGTGATGCAGCTCCAAAGACCACTGAGCACTTCCGGGGCCTCCAAGGCGCCGGTCATCAAATGCGTGGCCATGCCGCGCGGTGAAAACGTTTTGCCGGTTAAGGTCAAAGGACAGGCGGAAGAGCATTTGCCGCAATCCTGGCAGGCATAGATATCATGCCTTGTCAAAAGCGATGCTACGGCCGTTTCTGAAACCTGGGGTTTCTGCCCCAAAGTTTTAGAAAGGATCGGTGTTTTTCCCAAAGCACGAAGATCTCGGCAAAATCCTTCCAAAAAAGCCAGCATATTGGAAGCGTCGTCGGGGAGAAACCCGCCCCATCGCAGTCGATCTTCCCCAAGACCAAGCATCTTCAAAACATTCCGCATATACTTGATGCGGGACAAGGCCGCCGAACTTCCCATGCCGTATCGGCAGGATCCGGTTTCGCATCCGGCCAAAAGCACGCCGTCGGCACCCATTTCAAAGCATTTGAGGATCAGAGCTCGAGTGACACGACCGCTGCAGGGCACGCGGACCATACGGATTTCTTCGGGGATCGCATCCTTTCGGTCCTGAAGGGTCTGAAAGGCGGCGTGAGGTCCCCAGTTACACAAGAACAAGACCACATGGAGTTTATTCATGATGGATATCCATGACCTCAGTGGCTCATGCCAGAATTTCCTGAATCATCTGTTCCAAAACGGTCCGATCCCGATACGGACTGTCGGCGGCGTTGGACGGGCACATGGCGATGCAGTTGCCGCATCCTTTACAGAGGGCTTCATCCACCGAGGCGGTGCCGTATCCCCATTCGTTTTGATAAATACTGACGGCATGGTGCGGACACACTTCGGCGCATCGGCCGCATCCGCGGCATCGAGACGCATCGATGGTCACTGTATAACCTTTGCTGTGACGTGGGCGCCGTGGCATCACGGCCGCCGCCAAAACCGCCGCTGCCGCCCCTTTAATCCTTTGGGAAATGGGAATCCCGGGCGGGTTGGCCAAAAAGAGTCCGGGAACCGATGTGGCTCCGGGATAGAAAAAGGGCACTCCAGGAACCCCCCGCCGTTGCATGGTCCATTCCACGGGGCGTGGCGGCAGATTTTCGTAAGGGACATAAGGGATGCGACGACGAGATCTTTCTCCCAAAATGACCGCTCCGGCATGAAACACCTGCGGAACACCGTCGATGAAGGCCATGATGTGAAAAGAGCCGACCGTGCCTTTGAGTCCCCTGATGTCCGCGTTCCGAAACACTTGAACATTGGGATGGTTCGGCATGGCTTCTTCGTCGGCTTCTTCTTGAGTTCCGGTGAAAAGCAAAACATCCATGCCGCATTGGGTCAAAGTCAAAGCACTTTTTAAGGCCGCGGACGATGAGCCGATAACGGCTGTGGTGAAATTATAAGGTCGGGCCGGCGCGGGCATGGGCTTCAATTTTCGTGTTCGCCCGATGGATCGTTCCAGAAGCCCCTTGAAACGTTCAAAGGCGATGTCTTGTCCCTGGGCCAAAAACCGAAGAGCTTCTCCGCGCAGGTTACAGGTTTCCACCATGGCTCGGCTGATTCCGGTGGCGTTAAAAAGAGCTGACTTCAATCGGCTGCGCTGATCCGTGCAGGCGCTGCACACAAAATCCAGAGGGCAACACACACAAGAGGCCAGGACCACACGTGTCAGTCCCTTTTCTCGAATGGTTTGCACAAGATATCGAGTTTTTTCAGGGTTGCAGGCGGAAGGGAGCACTTCCGCGTGCACTATATCGGGCCGATCCCGCAAGGACGTCACATAGTCTGTCATGGCCTCGGACCAGCCTAGGGAATCGTTGCAGCGGCAGACAAAGACACCAATACGCACCTGCGAGGCCAAGGGAGGATCCGGTGGGACAAAAGACAAGCCATGGCCTTTCATGCGTTGGGCGTTCTCTCCGAGAAGCACCATGGCTTCTCCAGCTGCGGCGAAACCCCGCAGCATCATGGCATACACGTCTTCTCGGCCAAATCCCTTGGGGCTGTAGGCCCTGAGCACATCTTCACCGCGAATGGATGGAGCCAGATTGGGGTCCGCCAAGATGACCACACCGGCCTGTTCGACCACTTCCTGAACCACCTGCCCATGATTGACGGCGCCACAGCCGTTACAGACTTCAAGGCACTGGAGGCATTCGGCACAGACACCGCATTGCAGACAGCGTTCAGCTTCCGAATGCACCTGAACCTCGGAAAGCCCCAAGCAGACTTCGCTGAAATCACAGGTGCGGCGCGATGGGTCCACATGGGCGGAAGCCGGTCGTCCACGAAACACAAGGTTTTCGGGAATGGGTCGAAGTTCTCGATTTTCAGGGCGAATGGAGACGGGTTTCACGTCTTCGCAGGACAAAGTTCTATGAACGGCCAAAGCAGCCCGCCGTCCCGACGCCATCGCCTGGACCACCGAAGAAGGTCCCGAGACCACATCCCCTGCGGCATAGATACCGGCACGGGATGTGCCTCCCTGGGTATCGACGATGAGAAGTCCCTGGGCGTTCACGGCAAGGGCCGGAGCCGGAACCCCGAAAACAGTGGCATCGGGTTGCTGCCCGATAGCCACAAAGGCACGACGGCACGGCCTAAGGAAGGGTTGGGCTCCGGGCTTGGTCACCGGCCACGGGATTCCCTTGGCATCGGGAGGACCGGGAATGGTTTCCACACAGCGCAGATGCGTCAATCGACCGTTTTCTCCAAGAAAAGCCGTCACCCGTGTGCGGTCGATCACCCGAACACCTTCCAGACGAGCTTCCTTGACTTCCTCGGGATCCGCCGGAATCAGATCTTTGGGAAACCAGGACAGAAGGGTCACTCGAGCCTTAAGGCGCACCAGCACTCGAGCCAGATCAAAGGCGGCGTTCCCGTCTCCGATAACCACCACATCTTCCGGCAGATGGGAAACCTCGCCTCGATGCACCGAGGACAAAAACTCGACGCACCCATGCACCCCGTCAAGGTCTTCGCCCGGAACTCCAAGCGAACGGTCTTTCCAGGTGCCTACGGCCACGATCACAGCGTCATAGTCTTGAGACAATGTGTCCAGTCGGCTCAGATCCACGGCATGGGAGGTGATCATGCGCACCCCGAGGGATTGAATCCATTGAATTTCTCGATCCAAAACGTCCCGAGGCAGGCGATGAGGCCCAATGCCGTAACGAAGCAATCCACCCAGCTGGGCTTCTTTTTCAAAGATGGTCACGGTGTAGCCCCATCGAGCCAGATCCGCCGCGGCGGCCAATCCGGCCGGGCCGGACCCGATAACGGCGATTTTTTCGGGCCTGCGAGGGGCCGTGTGGGCAGTGGAAACCGATGGCGCTTCATCCGCAAGAAAACGTTTGATGTCCTTGATGGCCACAGCTCCGTCCAGGTCCGATCGACGGCAGGCGGCTTCACACGGGTGCGTGCAGACACGACCACATATGGCAGGCAGCACATTGTCCCGCCGAATAAGTTCCAAGGCTTCCGCATAAAGACCTGCACGGGTCAAAGCGAGATACCCTTGAACGTTCACGTTCAAGGGGCAGGCTTCCTGGCATAGAGGACGCCGGCGTTTGTCGATGACCGCTCTTCCAGGAAGCATGTAACGACTGTCCAGATGCACCGGTTTGTTGCCGTCGGCATCTGTCACAGGGCATGTTTCCAGACATCGGCCGCACAGTGTGCACCGGTCCTCATTCACGTAGGTAGGTTGGACAAGAAGACGTGCCGAGAATCCTTGGGACGAGTGCTTGATGGATGTGACCTGAGCTGGAAGCAGGCATCGAATCTGAGGATTTCTCAAAATACGAAGCAAACCGGGACGATGAGCGAAATTTAAAGGAAGCCCTGAAGGCAGTCGCCACACGTCGCGGGCCAGTTTGGCATTGAGATCCGGGTCTGGATCCACCAGCGTCACGGGCACACCCATTTCACCCAACTTGTTGGCTGCGGCAAGCCCGGCCGGATTGGCTCCGATCACCAGCACCTTGTGCAGTCGGTCCTTGGCGCTTTCCTTCATGCCACGTCTTTCTCCCCGGACTCTTTCTTGCGCCGCCCTTTGAGGACGGCCAGTCCGTACTCATAGCCCTTGTCAAAAGCAGCCAGGTTCATCTTTTCGGTCCCTTTGGGAACCACATCCTGCACCGTAGTGCGTGCAGCTTCCGGTGAAACGGCCTGGGAGACGGCCGTAAAGAAACCCACCATGACAATGTTGGCCATCATGCGCCGGCCCAATTCTTCGGCAAAGCGTGTGGCGGGAATGGCGAAAAGGTTTTCGCCTCGTTCCCCATGAGAGCGTACCAGGTCCTGGTCCAGCAGCAAAAGCCCGTCGGGTTTGAGCATGGCGATGTATTTGTCGTAGCCTCCCTGGGACAGGCACACGAGAATGTCCGGACGTCGAACGTAAGGGTAGTGAATGGGTTTATCGGCGATGATGACCTGAGCGCTGCAGGCACCGCCTCGAGCTTCAGGCCCGTAAGATTGGGTCAAGGTGCTTTCACGACGATCACCCAGACTCGCGGCACGCCCGACGATCATCCCGGCCAACACGATGCCCTGTCCGCCAAATCCGGTAAAAAGAATTTCCTTGTGCATGCCCTGCACGGCACCGGCTTTCATGAGAGGCCATCCTTTTTTAATGGGTTGCCGCATCTATCAGACGGCATGTTCGATCGTACATTTCAATGCAGGTGGGGCGTTGTTCCTCGACAAATTTGCCCAAAACAATGCCGCGTTCAAAATCCATGGTCGCTTCGGCGGGGTTGGCTCCGTTTTTCACGATGGTTCTGTTCTGGTAGATCTTCAGAGTGTCCAAAGGGCGTTCCTTGTTGCGACGACCGTAACCCGTGGGGCACGGGGCTAAGACCTCAATGAAGGCAAAGCCTTTGTGATGAAGAGCTTCTTGAATGGATTGGGTGAGATCCCGGGTGTGCAAAATGGTCCAGCGAGCCACATAGGTGGCTCCGGCGGCATAGACCAGAAGAGGCAGATTGAAGGGCCGTTCGGGATTGCCTCGAGGAGTCGTGGTGGTTTTGGCCAAAGGAGGCGTGGTGGCGGCTACCTGGCCTCCGGTCATGCCGTAATTGAGATTGTTCACGCACAGCACCACAAGATCGATGTTACGGCGGGCGGCATGAATGATGTGATTGCCGCCGATGGCAAACAGGTCTCCATCACCGCTAAAGACAATGACCTGCAGTTCCGGCCTGGCCAGTTTCATACCCGTGGCAAAGGGAATGGCTCGACCATGCGTGGTGTGATAAGAATCCAACCTGGCGTACCCAGCCGCGCGACCGGAACACCCGATTCCGGATACCATCACGGTCTTGTCCAGATTCAGACCGCTGTGGGTCAGTGCCATCAAGCAGGCCGAAAAGGCCGTGCCGATGCCGCATCCGGGACACCAAATATGCGGCACGCGATCCGTGCGCACCAAAGGATCTAAAGGATGGTTCAAAGAGGCCTTGGATTTTTTCATCGAATATCCTTTATGGCCTGAACGATCTGTTCTGGAGGAATGACGCTGCCGCCGGCATGCCCTACCATATGGCAAGGGACTCGACCCTTGGCGCATCGTTCCACTTCCAGATGGATTTGCCCGAGATTGATTTCCACCGTCACCAGAGCTTTCATGCGCCGCGACAGTTCCTCGACCGTTTCTTCGGGAAAAGGCCAGACGGTGATCAGGCGAAGCAACCCTGCCTTGATACCCTGGGCACGGGCTTCATCTACCGCCGCCAAGCTGCTTCGGCAAGAGACGCCGTAAGAAACCAGAGCCACCTCGGCGTCATCCAAACGATACGATTCCGTACGGAGAATGTCTTTGAGATTGCGGCGAATTTTTCCGATGAGGCGATCCACCATGGCGGCGTGGCATTCGGCCGTCATTACAGGATAGCCTCGTTCATCGTGGGTCAGCCCCGTCACGTGAATCCGGTACCCGTCTCCGGCATGGGCCATGGGAGCGACGCCGTCTGGACCTGGACAAAAAGGCTTGTAACGGTCCTTGCGTCCCTTGGGCTGACGCCGAGACACCGTTCGAATAGCGGAAGCTTCAGGAATGACAACCTTTTCGCTCAAATGCCCGACAACCTCATCGGCCATGATGAGGACCGGAAGCCGATATTTTTCGCTCAAATTGAACGCCGTGATGGTGTGGTAAAACATTTCCTGCGGGGATACCGGAGCCAGGGCGATGATTTCGTAATGCCCGTGGGAACCCCAGCGTGCCTGCATCATGTCCCCTTGAGCGCCGAGCGTGGGAAGACCTGTGGAAGGTCCGGCCCTTTGCACATTGACCACCACACAGGGGGTTTCCGTACAAATACCCAGGCCGATGTTTTCCATCATCAAACTGAATCCAGGCCCTGAAGTGGCCGTCATGCTCTTGACTCCGGCACAGGAAGCCCCCAACACGGCGGCCATGGCCGCGATTTCGTCTTCCATCTGAATATAGGTGCCGCCCACATCAGGCAACCGATGGGACATATGCTCGGCAATTTCCGTGGCCGGTGTGATGGGATAACCGGCAAAAAAACGGCATCCCGCCGCCAAGGCCCCTTCGGCACAGGCGACATCTCCTGTGATGAAATGTTCGCCGGTCCAGACCGCTGGTTTCATGCTTGGACCTCCACGTCGTTGAAGACCCGGCTCAAGAATTTGCGGCAAAGCCGTTCATGCTTGAAGATTCAGGTGGCATTTCCACGGAAAAAATGGCCAGATCCGGACAAATGATTTCGCAATAATGACAATTGACGCAGGCTTCCGGATGCTTCACTTCCGGAGGGTGATACCCCTTGGCGTTAAAACGCTTGGATTCCTGCAAAACATCCCGAGGACAAAAGGCGATGCAGTAACCGCATCCCTTGCACCGATCCTCGATGATGACCACCAGACCCCGAGAGATTTGAATCTCATCCACGTCCAAAGGGGTTCGCCAGAATTTCATAAAAAGACCCTCAACGGCTGATGAGTTGCCCCTGTCTTTTTTTCCCTCATGGTTTATTGGGCTCTGGATACTGATAAAACCTGGACCCAAAGCGCCTAGGTCAGGCACTAGAAAACAGAGCCGCCCATGCTGTCAAGAAATTTTTTGTGAATCCTTCTTAACTACACCTTATCCCCCCTGGTTTTTGACGGAGGGATAAGAGGATTTGGGGTTTCTGACAGACGTGAGCCGATAGGTGTGCTTTGAGGATCGGGTCCTAAACTTGGAACCTGAACGCCTGGAAGGCTAGGGTTCCGAACCCATGGCTGATTTCCCCCTCGGCTTTCGAGGGAGGGTGACCACAGTTTTCATCACAAATCCCGTGACAAAGTGTCTTTTCCTTTGCCTTCGCGTCTAGGGACTCAATCTTCAAGAATTCGACCCGTGGCGGCGCGCAGTCGCACCCATGCATTTTCCAAGGCGATACGACTTTGGGCCAATTGGCTTTGAGCTTGGACCAGGTCTCGTTGGGCTTGCGTGAGACGCACAAGGGAAGCTTGCCCCACGGCGTATTCCTTTTCCACCAGGTCTCGTGTTTTTTGAACTAAAGCCGCGTTTTCCTTTTGAAGCCGGAATTGTTCTTGAGCCCCGAGAATTTGCGCCACGGCCTCCTGCACTTCTTTGGCTGCATCGATTCTGACCTGATGCAAGACCTTTTGAGCTTCCCTTTGAAATTGTTGTGCTTCACGAACTCTAAAGAAGTCTTCACCTCCGGAAAAAAGAGGCACCACCATCGCCACGCCTACACTGGATCCGAAATCGTCCTGCTCCATCGAGGCATCGTTGGTGCGGGATCCTTCCACGGTTCCAAACAGGTTGAGTGATGGAGAGAAACGAGATTGTGTCGATTTTACAAGCGCTTGGGCGGCTTTCAGGGCGAAACGGGCCTGTTTCAGGTCCGGGCGATATTTGAGGGCATCATCAAGAGCCTCCTGAACGGATGGGACTTGGAGCAGTGCGGGATCCGGTTCTTCCAAAGGAGCGAGAGAAGTGTGCTCGTTCAAGGTGCCTTCGGGTAGTCCCATCAGAGCGGCCAGGCCGGTGAGGGCCACACGTTCTTCTTGGTCGGCTTGAATCTTTTGTGCTCGAGCCAGATTGGCCTGCACCTGAAAATTCAGAACATCGCTTAGGGAACCCACTCCTAGAGCTTCTCGAGCTTGGGCGTCCTTAAGTTGCCGGTCGTTAAAGGCTTCATCGGCTTGGGCGATGATGCGGCGTTGGCGGGCCAGTTGGGCCAAAAAATAACTGTCGGCGACGGCGCTCAAAAGCACCCGCTGTGCTTCCCGATACGCCGCTTGAGAACCTTGTTCGTTGAAGCGGGCCGCGGCCAGAGTGAATTCTCTGTGGAAGCCGTCAAAAAGGGTGAGGGTGGCATTGAGGCCGGCGCGATAAACATCTTCCCGTGCTGTAGGGATTGTTCCCGAAGTGATGGAAGAAAAGCCGGAAATGGGAAAATCCCGACCTTGGTTTTCGGCCGGCTTGACACGGCTGGCGCTGGCCGATCCTTCCAGCCGTGGTAGATACCTCGACCATGCCTGCCGAACCTTTTCGCGGGCCTGAGCCGCTCGAGCTTGAGCGGCTTCAAGAGACGGGTTTCCCTGCAGAGCCAAACGCTGAGCGGTCTTAAGATCCAAGACGGCGGGGAGTGGAACGGAAGCCGGAAACGAGAAGGTTTCCTTGAGGGGTGCCGATGTTTCGGCCGGAATTCCAACAGGGAGCTGAACAAGAAAGAAACAAAGCAGGACCAGACTGTGCCGAAGATGAATCCGTGGGTGTCGCATGCTTTGCTTTCCTTTTTGAAATTCTTTCAAGTTTCAGGCGGCCAGAGAATCCACGACGCTGGAAGGAGTTGTTTCCATGTGGTTATTGCGGCGTAACCTCGCCGGTTCCACATCTTCTCGACGTTGAGGCCACCGGCCTTTTCGAGCACGATACAACAACAAACGCACATCATTGAGGATTGCCAGCAGAGATGGAATCAGCACCAAGGTAAGCATGGTGGCAAAAGCCACACCCGCAGCCAGGGTCACGGCCATGGGAATAAGGAATCGCGCTTGAAAGTCCGTTTCCAGAATCATGGGCATGAGCCCTCCCACGGTGGTTACCGTGGTCAGAATGACTGCTCGAAAACGGCGCCTGCCCGCTTCCATCAAAGCCTCAAAGAATCGCATGCCTTCCACAAGGTTTTCATTCACCCGTTCGATAAGCACAATGGCGTCGTTTACCACCACACCGGTGAGGGCCACCATGCCGAAGAGGCTCATGATGGAGATATCAAAGCCCATGAGGAGATGGCCCACGACGGCGCCGATAAGCCCAAAGGGAATGGTCACCATAATGATTAAGGGTTGCACGTAGGATCGAAAAATAGTGGCGATAATGATGAAAATGCCGAGCAACGCCAAAGGAAAGCCCACTTTAAGGCTGGCAAGGGATTCTCGCATTTTTTTCTTTTCACCTTGCTGGGCAAGACGCAGACCCGGGTAGCGTTTTTCCAAAGCCGGGAAAAAGTTGGCCGTAAGGTCCTGAAAGATTTCGTTGGCATTCGCTCGGTCATTGTCCACCGCGGCACTTACGGCCACACGGCGCATACCGTCGGTGCGTGTGATCACGGCATATCCTGGCGCATATTCAAAAGAAGCGACAGACCGTAGCGGCACTTGGGCTCCGTTTGGTGTGCGGATACGAACTTGGTCCAGTCGTGACAGGTCGTTACGTTCATCTTCCGTGTATCTCACCTTGACGCGAATATCATCCCGGCCGCGTTGAATTCGAAGGGCTTCTTGACCGTAGTAGCCTGCGTAGATCTGGCGGGCCAAATCGTCTACCGTCAGCCCCAAGGTGCGGGCTTCGGGTTTCAGACGTAGTCGAAGTTCCCTTTTACCCGCTGCATAATCGGATCGAATCTGGTAAACCCCATCGAATTGTCGAAGCCGTTCCATCAGCTCGTGGGAAGCGGCCACGATATGGGCCATGTTTTCTCCCTGAATCCACACTTCAATAGGCGCTCCCGGTGGTCCCGCTTCCATCCCCTCAAAAGTCAAAGACTTGATACCGGGAATAAGCCCTGTTTCCTTTTCCCAGGCCACCATGATGTCTTTGGAATGGATACCCCGTTCTTCGGAATCCAGAAGGATGGCTTGAATCGCTCCGTAATGGGGACCTTTGGCGGGCGTCTGTCCAAGGGTTTGGCCTACCAGCACCAGGCGATCCACTAACATGGGCTTTCCGGTGCGGGTCTTGAGCCGGTCGTTCAGGCGCAACAGGGCGTTTTCCACGCGAGTGACAGCCTCTTGGGTCACTTCCGCCGGGGTGCCTTCCGGAAATTCAATGGTGGCATTGAGCACAAACCCGTCGATTTCGGTAAAGACCACAAACTTGACAATGCCCCCTTGAATGACACCGATGCTGATCAAAAGCACCGCAATGGCCGAGCACATTCCAATGTATCGCCATCGAACGAAAAACCGCAGTGAAGGAAGATAGATTCGTTCGATAAACGCGTCCGTTCCTCGCTGAACCTTTTCCTGCACCCTGTCAAAAAACGATCGAAACTTTCCAGAGGTGGATTCACGATGATTGGGGTCACGAAGGGTGTTGAGATGAGCCGGCAGCAAGGTTAAGCATTCCACTAAGGAGATGGTCAGGCAGGCCACGACCACCTGGGGAAGAATGGCGATAAATTTTCCCATGATACCGCCAACAAAGGCCAGAGGAATAAAGGCCACGATGGTGGTGGTCACGGCGGCCACGATGGGAAAAGCCACTTCCGCAGTCCCTTCCACGGCGGCTTTTAGCGGCGGCTTTCCGTTATGTCGCTGGGCGAAAATGGATTCTCCCACCACGATGGCATCATCCACCACGATGCCCAAGACCATGATGAGAGCAAAGAGGGAAATCATGTTGATGGTGCCTCCCAGCCCCCAAATGATGCCCAAAGCCCCGGCAATGGACACAGGAATACCCAAACCGACCCAAAAGGCCAGGTGAAGATCCAAAAAGAGCCACAGAAGGACGAGCACAAGAGCTAGGCCGTAAAGGCCGTTTCTGAGTAAAAGATTGATACGGGCTCGCAGCATGTCCGTGGTGTCGTAGAGAATCTTGATGTGCAGAGAAGACGGAAGTTCCTTCGCCTTATGCTCCACGTAACGGCTCACGGCTCTGGAAATGGCCAAGGCGTCTTCCTGGGATGTTTTAAAGACAATAAGCATCACGGCCGGTTGCCCGTTGACATAGGCTCTTAAGGGATCTTCCGTGAAGCCGTCCACGATGCGGGCGACACGGCCCAGCGGAATCATGGCGCCGTCAGGGGTGGCAAGAAGCACCAGGGAAGCTAGTTCTTCGCCTCGGTAACGCCGTCCCATGGTTCGCACGCGAATCTCTTCCCCTTCGGTGCGAATGGTCCCTCCGGCCATGTTGAGGTTGCTGCGGCGGACGGCATCCGCCACCTGAGCGAAGGTGAGGCCGTAGCGGCGTAAGGTGGGTTCGGAAACTTCTATATGGATTTCGTAATCGCGGATACCGAAGGTTTCCACCTGAGAGATTTCGGGAAGGGCCTGAAGCTCGTCTTTGACCCGTTCGGCCCATTCCTTGAGGCGTTCTTCGCTCATGTCCCCTGAAAGGTACACCAAGGCAATGGGACTTCTTAGGGTCACATCCGTGATCACAGGTTGTTCGGCATCCACGGGAAAGGTGGAAATGGCGTCAATTTTTGCCCTGACACGATCCAACACCACGCGCAAGTCGGCGTTTTCCATGACCTCGATGGTGGCTGTTCCCACATTTTCCTGAGCCTGCGTCGTGATTTGCTTGATCCCTTCCACCCCTTCCAGGGCCTCTTCGATCTTACGGCAGATACCTTCTTCCACCTCTTCCGGGTCGGCTCCGGGATAAGGCACACTCACGGTGATCATGTCCAAGGAAAACTCAGGAAAATTTTCCTTGAGCATAAAAAAGCCGGCCATGATGCCCGCCGTAAAGATCAAGACCAGGACAATGTTGGCAAAGACCCTGTTTCTGGCGAAAGCCGCCAGCAGAGATTTCATGGTTTGGATTCCTTTGCGGGTTCCTTGTCCAAATGGGCCACATCAAGAAGAATGTTTTCAAGAGGGTTCACGAGCCGTGTGACGATCACCCAGTCTCCGTCGTGAATGCCTTCCGAAATAAAAGCTTCTTCCCCCTGAATTCGAGCCACTCGGACCGAAACCGTCTTGAGACGCCGGTTGACGGCCAGGTACACCTTGTTGTCATAGGTGACAGCCCATTGAGGGAGCCGGACCACCTGGTTCAGGGTTCGGCCCGGAATGTCGACGACGCAAAACATGCCCTCCACCAAGGGTATAGAAGCTCCTTTGCGGGAAGCTTCTTCCCCGGGGACACGAACGGCTACGGTGAGGGTTCGGCTGGTGCGGTCAAACGCCACGACACGATGAAGGAACCCTTTCCAAAGGTGGCCTTGAGGGTCTTCAACCCAACGCACCTGACATGGCACTTGTTTTAGACCTTGAAACCACGAAAGCTCCGTAGTGGAAGACTTTTCATCAAAGATAAGCCACTGACGGGCATCATCACTGTCTAGAGGCACAAGGATTTCCGAAATGGAATCGTCGGCAAGGGTCAAAGCCAGCGTGCCGGGACTCAGAAACTGTCCCGGTTCTATGGATTTGGATGCGATCCGTGCTGTAAAAGGGGCACGAACTGTGCACCTTTCCAACTGGATCAAGGCCCTTTGGCGTTGAGCGCGAGCGGCTTCCAGGCTGCTTTGCGCTTCGCGGACCCTTACCGGGTAAACCGCCAGGCTCTGTTCCAATAGCTGCAACTGGTCCTGGGCTTGATTGTAGGCCTTTTCAGCCGCTTCCACTCCGGACTTCGTCCCCACACGGCTTTCTTCATAAAGTTGTTTAAGCCTCTGATATTCTGCCCAAGCTAAGTCCCGGCTGCGTTGGAGAATGCTCAGACGCCGCTTTTCCAGACCCCATTCCTTGTTCAGACGCAGCACCGTACTTTCCAGTTGGGACACCAAAGCCTCGGCTTCGGCAAGAGCCGAACGATAATCCCGTGGATCGATTTGAAACAGGACTTCTCCCTCAGGAATGACTTCTCCCACCAGCAGCCGAGGATGCACGGCAATGACCGTTCCAGCCACTTCCGAGGCCACATGGACATGACGAACGGCATGGACTTCCCCGTAACCGGTCAATACCACCGGCACATTCTCGGGATGGGCTTCAAGGACCTCCACCTTATAGGCTTGTTCTTGAATTTCGGCTTGCGCGGGAGGCTTCTTGAGGGAAGCCAGGGCTGCCATAACGGCGATGCCGGCCAGGAGAATCGCACTGCAGACCGTGATTCGAAACAAAACTTTGCGATCTCCCACAATGGTTTTTTGAGCATCCATAGTCAAAGCTTTCGGTCTGTCAGGTTCATGAATCGAGCATCATCTACGAGGATCCTCGAGGTTAAGGCCAAAGGAGACGGTAACGATACTGAATTTCAGCTTCCAGATCCTCATGAAGTAATTCCACCGGGCGAGCTCCTCGAGGACAAAGCAGGTTGGAAGTTGTTCCAAAGAGCCGACAAGTGAAAGGCCGAACCGGGTAGATGGTGCAACCCTGATCGGAAAGATAAGGACAGGTCGTTCCCTGTGCCGTCAGAATGTCACGTCCTTGAGCTCGCAAGAAGTTTCGAATTCGGGTGTCTTCCTCTAAAGTTCGGGAAGGGACGCCGAAAAGGCGGCAGCAATCCGTGCATCCGGGAACGCATTGCATGTCGGGAATGACAGCGTACAGGTCGTCCAGGGTCATGGTGTTTCCCTTCTGTACCGCGATGTTTTCACTTTTCGCCATTCAAGAGCATGGTTTCAGCTCAAGCTTGCACAGTGGAGCCTTGCCGTCGTATGGTGTCCGCGTTAAACGGGCCTTGGCTTCCATGACGGACTATAGAGCCGGAAAGAGCTTTAGGCAACAAGGCCCACGAGGCATGGACGGTTGGTTTGTTGGTTCGCCGGCTGGCTTGGTTTTTGTCGGCCGGTTGAAGGCACGGAGGTGAAAACATGACGGACTGCATTTTTTGCCGCATTGTTTCCGGACAGATTCCCTGCGCCAAGGTCTATGAGGATGACTATGTGCTCGCTTTTCTGGATATCAATCCCCTCATGCCCGGCCACACCCTACTTATTCCCAAAAAACATGCGGAGACCCTCTTTGACATGGATCCGCAAGAAGCTGCAGCCTGTGGTGCGGCTTTGCAAAAGGTAGCCACCGCCGTTTTCAAGGGAACCGATGCCGAAGGCATGAATATTCTTCAGAACAATTACGAAATTTCTGGACAGGAAATCTTTCACGTCCATTTTCACCTTATGCCGCGAAAGACCGGGGACGGTTTCAAGGTGCCTTGGCCGGCCAAGAAATATGGTCCCGGCGAAATGGAAGCTGTCCTGCAAAGAATCCTTCAAGCGTTTTGAGCCCCACATGGTGCCCTTGTGGGGGTTTTGGGGCGGACACACCGGTCCGCCCCTCCACGTCGGCGCGTGGTTGCCTTCCCCCCCAAGAATCGTGAAATCGGGAAATCGCAAATCGTGAGGTTGTAACGTCGCGAAATTGTGAAGTTGTCAAGGAGAGGTTACAAGTTCATTGCGCTTAGAACGGATGCCTCATGGCCTCAGGATCTTTAACCGACCCCTGGCCCTCAATTAACGATTGATGATCTATCACAGGCGATTTCACGATTGAGGACTTCACGATGCTGAGGGCCCAGTGCGCTTCGGCGGTTTTGCCTCGTTTCAGACATCCTGTCGCATAAATGGAGGCTTTACGTTGGAGCGTATGCAGCACCTGGGCCTTCTGTGTGGGGTTGAGAGGCGCTGTGTTGAGGAGCTTTGCCAAGGCTTGAAGGCGAAAACGATCCAGCGCGGGAACCGTGGCGGAAAGCTGGTCTGGGTGTCCGCCCATCTTGATCACCAAAGCCTTCGACACAAGCCCTATGGGATAACGGCACCCGATGCGGAGCCAGAGATCGTAGTCCTCACAGGCGGGAAGCGATTCATCAAAAAGGCCGACTTCGTCAAACAGGGACCGGTGCAACATGACCGCCGAAGGGCTTACGAGGCAACGTTCCAAGAGCCTTTCAAAACACCATCCTGAAGGCTTGGCGTGGTACTTTTTGGGGTTGCGCCGCTGCCCGTTCTGCATCCAGATTTCATCGGTTTGGCAGATTCGCATACCTGGGTTTTGCCGAAAGAAATCCAACTGGGCCCGCAGTTTTTTCGGAAGCCAAAGATCGTCGGAATCGAGGAAAGCCAGCCATTCCCCTTGAGACGCGGAAATGCCCACATTACGGGCGGCGCTGACGCCCCTCGAATGTTCCAGGCGGACTGTCTGGATAGCTGTGCCGTAAGAAGCGAGAAGACGCGGCGTTTCGTCTTCGGATCCATCGTCCACGACGATCAATTCAAAATTCGCCCCTTTTTGTGTCAGAACCGAATCCACAGCTTGCCGAACCATGGCGCAGCGATTTCGTGTGGGAATAATTACGCTCACCAAATCCGGCACCATGCTTAAAACCTCTATTTCAAAAGCTCCCCAGCCAGATCCACAAACAGCCGAAAAGTCCGAGGGCGATCAGGACCGATTCAATGAGGGTTTCCAAATAGGCTGCATCCTTGATGCGTCGACCTCGAGAAGAGCGGAAAAAGGCGCCATAAAGGGCGGCGGCTCCGGCAAAAAAAAGCCCAAAAGGGGTGAGCAGGCCCCAAAACCATCCCAATAATGCCGCCGCCGCCACGAGGACCAAGACCCCCACAATGAATCGGCCGACTCGATTTTCGCCCCATAGGACCACCACGGTTTCACGTCCCACCAATCGGTCCCCTTGAATATCCAGCCTGTCCAAAAGTGCCGTTCGAGCTAGAGTGAGAAGAAAGACCAGCACAAAAGCGTAAAAAAGTCGTCCGAAATCTTCTCGCATATGTTGAAGATGAGGCAGCCACACGGTGACGCTGGCCCAAGCCAGGGGCACGGTGAAAGTTTTGGATCCTGGAATGTCTTTGATCTTCAGCACGGTCGCCTGTTGGGCCCATTGAGATTGAAAGATGGGCACCGCATACAAAGACCCAAAAGCGAGGAGAAGAACCATGAAAAAAGCCGAAAGCACTCCATGGACGGCGGCGCACACCAAAGTTGTTGCCGCTGCCGCAATTCCCGTAGCCGTAAAAAATGTCCTTTTTTCGGCGTAATAGGCGGCTCTTTGAGGATCATTGAGCTGAAGGGCTTCTCGATCGATGTAACGGTTCAGGGTGTGCATGGCAAAGGCGTAGGATGCCGCCATAAAAATGTGAAGAAAGTCGATGGGTAGATTCGTCACGGCGGAAACCGCAGCAGTCAGAAGCCCTGCGGCGGCCGCTGAAGCGATGTTGTTGTAAGCTAATTTTTCTAGGCGATGTTGCCACACGGCCCTCTGTAAGACGCGCGGGTCTGGCTCGAGGCTTTCCAAGAAACGCACCACATTTCGAATCATCCAGTTGGGCGTGGAGGCTCCCGCCGAAACTCCCACCGTATGAAAGCGCGACAGTTCTCGTGGGTCTAAATCCTTATCCGTTTCAACATGGAACGTGGGAACACCGCATTCTTGAGCCGTCTGCACCAAGCGAATGGTGTTGCCGCTGTGTTTGCCCCCGACGATAACCATGGCTTGCACCTTTCGGCACAGACGTCGCACTTCGTTTTGGCGTTCATGAGTGGCCCCGCAGATGGTGTTTTCCACAACCCCTTGAGGAAACTTCTTTCGAAACCGCGTCTCAATCGCCTGAAAGACCTCTTCGTTTTGAGTGGTTTGTGCCACTAAAAGAACCAAGGACCAATCGGACGGCAGACGGTCCAGATCGTTGGGAGATTGAATCACGACGCCGCGACCTTCGGTGTAGCCCATGAGCCCGATGACTTCCGCATGATCCGCATCACCCACAATGATGGTGTGGTAGCCTTTGCGCGCGTATTTACGAATGATGGCCTGAACTCGTGCGACGCGTTTGCATGTGGCGTCGATGAGACCTAAAGCCACGTCCTTAAGGCGGCGACGTTGATCCGGGGGAATACCGTGGGCGCGAATGATCACCCATCGATTTCGGCATTCTTCTTCGGATGCCGCTTCTTCCACCCCTCGTTCCTTGAGCATAGCCAGGACTTGATGGTTATGAATGAGAGGGCCGAAGGTGCACAGGGGTTCTTTTTCACGGGATCGGGCAGCTTCCAGGGTCATTTCCAAAGCCGCACGAACCCCTTGGCAGAATCCGGCCGTTTCGGCCACAATAACCTTCATGGACACTCCTGTCCTTTGCCGTTATTCTTTACCTTGCACGTCAGCATATCAGCGTTTGAGGCCTTCAGCTCAAAAACATAGGTGTCAAAAAGCTTTAGCAGGCTCGCCAAATCAGGCGCGCTCATAAGGCGCCGACGCCATGTGGAAGCGTTCGGGCATCCTCTGGTATACCAAACCAAATGCTTTCGAAGGGCGCCAATGGCTTTGGGTTTTTCTTCAGCAAACAAGCGGACGTGGTCATGGACGGTCTGACGAAAATCTTCCCAACCGAGTCGCGAGCCTTGGATACCGTGAGAGCCGCATTCCTGAGCGATCGCAAAGAAGAGCCAAGGATTTCCCAAGGCGCCTCGACCGATCATTACGGCATCGCATCCTGTCTCTCGTTTCATACGGAAAAAGTCCGACGGCGTGGTCACATCTCCGTTTCCGATGACCGGAATGGAAAGTTCCTGTTTAAGTCTGCCGATCCAGCTCCAGTCTGCTCTTCCCGTATAGATTTGGCGGGCTGTGCGCGCATGCAACGTCAGGGCGTCCGCCCCCGCTTCTTGAAGGCGCCTGCTGATCTGAAGCACGTTCATTTCATTTCGATCCCACCCAAGACGTGTTTTCACCGTCACAGGGATAGAGACCGCCCGTTTGACACTTGCCACGATCCGCAAAAGTCGGTCCGGGTCTCGAAGTAACGCGGCCCCAGCCCCTTGGCGCACAATCTTTTTTATCGGGCATCCAGCGTTGATATCAACGATGGAGGCCCCTCTATCCTGAGCGGCACGGGCCGCCTCCGCCATGACTTCAGGGGTGGCGCCGAAAATTTGAAGAGCTACCGGCACAGAAACCCGAGACGGAACGGCAAGGATTCTTTCAACGGAAGGATCCTGACGCCGAAATCCTTCGGCGCTCATCATTTCCGTAGTGACCATTCCGACTCCGAAGCGCGATAGAACACGTAGGAATGGTCCGTCTGTCACCCCGGCCATGGGCGCCATCACGACCGGAGGGTCCACGGTCACAGTCCCGATTTTCGTGGCACCGCATAGGGGAACGTTCTGATGCTGCATGGAGTTTCTCTTGAATCAAGGACATGGCTCTAAGGAACCGTGCCCTCGTGGAATGTTTGGCCAAATGCCAGTGCTTCATAAGGAGAATGGCAGGGAAAGTCAATGTAAGTCCCATAGAGGGGTGAAACCGCCTAAGGTTCTCATTGGAATGATTGGGGGATTCTGGGCAAAGCGCCACGACGCCTTCGGGCGAGGCTTTTCGGGGCGGACACATCGTTCCGCCCCTACCGTGGGATAACAAAAGACACAGGTCCACCCTTCCACCGGGACACGAACAGACGCATGGCACCGCCATCCAGTGGGACATCAAAAGACATACGGGTTGGTTCCTGCAGCCGGGTAGAAAAAAACACACAGGTTCGCCCCTACAGTGGGACACGAACGGACACATGGGGCTGTCCCTCCCTATAGAAACGAAAACGGGAATGTCCATGAGCATGTGGAAAAGCATGCACTCTGATCCCTGCGGTTTTTGGGTCCATAGAGGCCGAGGGCGGGCGAAGATCGTCAGAGATTGATCCCATGACCTGCCTGCGCATTGACAGAACTTTCAACCCCTTGATAGCTTACCGACGATATCGTTCATGGGAAAAAGGATATGGGCACCGAAGGGCCTTTCGACACGTTGGATCTTTTGATTCTGGGAGCTGTTTCCGGGGAACTGGAAGCCCTACGAGGATGGTTTGAAACCGTGGAGCAACGGCTTACGCCGTGGGCGCCCGTCTGGCTTGGGTTTATGGGGCGCCTTCGATTGGGGTTGGCGTGCCTAGGGATTGGTAAAGTGAATGCCGCCGCCGGATCGGCCATCTTGGTGGATCGGTTTCGACCGGCCATGATCTGGATTGTGGGAAGTGCCGGGGCTTACCGAGAAAGCCCACTCCGAGTAGGGGACGTGTTGGTTTCCACAACCGTTGTTTTGGGCGATGAGGGGGTCTGGGAACGGGACGGGAAGCCTTCCATGCAAGCCATAGGCTATGCGGTGGCTGAAGAAAAGGGGCGGCATGTCTATGAGCGTTTTGACCTCAGTGAGGATCCGGCTATAAAGCACCTGTCCGACATCACCCCAGCCGGTTTGTATTTTGTATCTTCGACGCCTGTGGGAATCCCCAGGCTGCATCCTTATGCCATGGAAACGTTTAAGGAAGCGGTTCACGCGGGATCCAACCCCGATGTTTTTCATGTGGCTTTTGGACCTTCGGTTACGGTAGGAATGTCCAGCGGCGATGAATGGATTGCCGGAGAACGTTTCGTCCGTTACGGTGCTTGGGCGGAAGATATGGAGGGAAGTGCGGTGGTGCAGGTGTGCCGCCGCTATGACGTGCCAGTGGTGCAATGTCGAGGGATCAGCAACCAGGCCGGCGTTCGGGATAAACGAAGTTGGCGCATGGAGGAAGCTCTGGCCCACTGCCATGCCGTGGTGGGAACTTGGCTTCATAAAATGCTAACGGCCCCGTAGGAGAAAGCTTGTGGCCGATCTTCTTTCTTTGGGCTATTCCACCTGCCCGAACGATACTTTCATTTTTGGCGGTCTTGCTCTGGGTGCCGTTCGACCTCAAGGGTTGCAGTTCCAACCTTTTCTTGCCGATGTGGAAGTTCTGAACCGGAAAGCCAAAGAAGCCGTCCTGGACGTCACCAAAATCTCGTTGAACGCCGTGATCCATTGCCTCAAAGACTATTGGATCCTGCGCGCCGGAGGCGCTCTAGGTCGAGGATGCGGCCCCATCGTGGTGGCCAAAAAGCCTCTGAGTGCAAATGATCTCTTGAACGCGACTATCGCCATTCCGGGTCGTTTAACGACAGCGAATCTTCTTTTGGAACTTACCGGTTTGCATCGTGGAAAACGGGTCGAAATGTCCTTTGAAAAGGTTATGCCGGCGGTGGTGGCCGAAAAAGTGGATGCAGGTCTTGTGATCCATGAAGGTCGTTTCACCTATGAAAGCTTAGGCCTGCATCTTGTGCTGGATCTTGGTGCCTGGTGGGAAACCCACACGGGATATCCACTGCCTTTGGGTTGCATCGTGATTCGGCGTAGCCTTGGTCGTTCCACGGCGGAAGCCGTCGATCGATCCATCGTGGCATCCCTGGATTGGGCTTATGCCCATTCGGAAGAGCTATGGCTTTACATTACGGCGCATGCCCAGGAAATGGCTCCTGATGTGATACGGCGCCATATTGAAACCTTCGTCAACGATTTCACGCGGGACGTCGGAGTGGAAGGAGAACAGGCCGTTCGCGGGCTTCTTCAGGAAGCTGCGCGTCTTGCAGGCGTGTCTCTTCCCAAAGTCCCGCTCTTTTGGACGGATTCCCTACCCGAAAACGAGGTGCTTTGAATGCAGGAAAAGATGTTTCAGCTCTTTCTCTTTCCTCATAGTGTCTTGCCCGAAGGGGCTGCACGATCTTTCTTGACCCTCTGGGGCCGCCTGGATTGCCTGAGAGCCATCGGGACGGTCCATCTGCCCGAATGGGCCGAGCCGCTGTGTGAGTCCCATGTGTTGGTGAAGGATGATGGGTTTTGGGAACGAGTACGCAACATTTACAAGGGTTATCAGGATCTGGGATCCCGCGTGGGCGAAGACGGACTCATGGCCGTTTTGAGCCGAGACTGGGCCGGTGAAGGGGCTCCCGAGACCCGAGGTCATATTCAGTCGGTTCTTCGAGGCATGAGCCCGAAGCCATTTGATCCGGCCGACGGGCTTCTCATGGAAGCCGTGGTTTTTCTGGAAATGGCCAAGGAACTGGATATTCGTGAGCTGGAACTTTCCATGGACCTGAAACAGGTGGGTCACTTGGAGGAAAAGCTCTTCAAGGCATTGGGAGCGGACGAGGAAGACAGTGCCGAACTACAAAGAGCCTTGGAAACCACCAACCCACCCCTGAGTCCCGACTGGGGACATTTCGGATACTTGTTGCGCCAACGGATCGGTTTCTGGTTTCGCTTGCTCAGTCGAATAGGGGTGAAACAGCAAACCATGGTGCTGGCGGCTTTGGGCCGTGATGTTGTGGAGGATGCCTTGGATGCGCTGCAGACGGCTAGAGAGCGCCAGGGAAAGGTTTGGAATCGCGGAGAAACACGAATCCTTACGCTTCCTCGATTGGACCTTCTGAGTCCCATCGCCTTTGCGGAGTGGCTCGAAGCGGTTCAGGGTCTGGAAGCTCGGAACCAATTTCAAAAAACTTTTGAAGCTTTTATCATGGCTCCCACCGAAACCCAATTGTCTCGAGAGCTAAGCGATTCGGCTCATGCGCTGGAGCAGTCTTTGAAATCCCTGTGGGTTCAATTGAGGCACGAAACCTTGGGAGCCGATGGAGCCCGTGTGGTTGTGACGGCTCCCGAAAACGTCACCTACCAGGAGATGTGGCGTTCCTTGGATCGAACGGGCCTGGAAGTTTTGGGAACGGGTTCCGTACCTCGGCAGGCCGCGATCCTGGTTCATGTGGAATAGGAAGACTGGAAGAATCGAGCCCGAATGCGAGAGGAATAAGCATGCCGAGTCCAATTTCTGTGGATGTTTGCTTGGCGGACCTGACCAATCCGGTCCAGGATGCTTTGAATGAGATGAAGAAACACAGCATTGTGCAGCGCCTATGGAGCGGCGATCATACGGTCTGGAAGCCGGAACCCAAGGAAATTTCCAACCGATTAGGGTGGCTTGAGGCGCCTCGAAACATGAAAGACCGGCTGGAAGAGATCGAGGCCTTTGTGCGTGAAATACGCCAAAGCCCCGTTGAAAAAGTGGTGCTGTTGGGCATGGGAGGATCCAGTCTGGCTCCGGAGGTCCTTTCCCGAATGTTTGCCTCCCGAGACGGCTTTCCCACCTTGATCGTTTTGGACACAACCCATCCTGACATGATTCTTCGCGTGCGGACTTCGTTAGATTTTAAGAAGACCCTTTTTATTGTGGCTACAAAGTCCGGCGGCACAGTGGAAACCCTTTCCCTTTTCAAATACTTCTACAATGAAGTGTCGGCATTGATAGGAACGGGGAATGCCGGTGCGCTCTTTTGCGCCATCACGGATCCTGGGAGCGGCTTAGAAACTTTGGCACGATCTCTGGGCTTTCGAAAAATTTTTCTTAACGACCCCAATGTGGGAGGGCGGTATTCGGCTTTGACCTTGTTCGGTATGGTCCCGGCAGCTCTTTTGGGGATCGATGTCGCCAAAATCCTTAGGAGTGCCGAAACCATGGCCGAAGCGTGCCGAGAGGAAGAAGCCGGCCTTTTAGACGGGAATCCAGGTCTGATTTTAGGCGCTGTTTTGGGTGTGGGAGCCCGGCACGGCCGAGATAAAGCCACCCTGGTCATGGATTCTGTTTTTGCCAATCTGGGCGATTGGGTGGAGCAGCTCATCGCCGAAAGCACGGGAAAAGAAGGCAAGGGGATTCTGCCGGTAGTCAACGAGCCTCTAGGACCCCGAGACGTTTACGGTTCGGATCGCCTTTTCATCACCACAGGTGTCGAGATTGACGGTTCCTCGGCTCCATCGTCGCCTCTTGAGGCGGACTTTCCGATGGCGGTCTTCCCACATGTCCGGCTGAAAGCCCGGGATCCGTGGGATGTGGGTGCCTTGTTTTTCCTTTGGGAATTTGCCACGGTGGTGGCCGGGCATCTAATCGGAATTCAACCCTTTGATCAGCCGAACGTGGAATCGGCCAAGGTGCAGGCAAAAAAAATGCTTGCCGCCTTTCAGGCTTCAGGGTCCTTGCCGCAACTTCCGGTCGCGTTTCAATGGCAGAACGTGATGGTCATCGGGGAAACCAAGGGATCCACGTTGACGGAAGTGCTGAAATCTTTTGTGGATACTGTTCCGGCTGAAGGCTATATCGCAGTGCACGCCTATGTGGCACCGTCACCAGAGATGAACCAAGCGCTTCAGGCGCTGCAAAAAGCTCTTCGAGACCGGACGAAAAAAGCGGTGACAGTAGGCTACGGGCCCAGGTTCCTGCATTCCACAGGACAGCTGCACAAAGGCGATGCCGGAAAAGGCATCTTTATTCAAATTACGGACGAACCTTTAAAGGATATACCCATTCCCGATGAGCCAGGGCGGGACGCATACCGGGTCACTTTCGGTACTTTAATCGCCGCCCAAGCTTTGGGAGATCGAGAAGCCTTACTGGCAGCCGGACGCCGAGTGCTGAGGCTGCATATCACGGCCGATGCGGCCCAGACCCTTCAGATGCTGGCTCGAGAACTCTAAACCACAAAAAGCACCGCAAAGGCACGCAAGTCTCAAGGATGATCCCTCTTTGAAATCCGTGCCCCTGCGGTGATGGCCTGTTAATTTGTCCCGAAAACGCGCTGAAAAATAGTGTCCACATGTTTCAGGTGGTACTTCAAATCGAACAGTTCTTCCAGCTCTTCTTCCGCTAAAAGGGCTGTCACCTCGGGATCCGACAGCAATCGGTCTTTAAGGTGGCCGCCTTCCTGCCAGACCTTCATGGCATTTCTTTGGACCAATCGATAAGCTTCTTCACGGGTAAGTCCTTTAGCCACAAGAGCCAAAAGAACTCGCTGCGAAAAAAGCAACCCGCCCGTGATTTCCATGTTTTGCCGCATTTTTTCGGGATAGACGACCAGCTTGTCCAGGACACGGGTGAGACGGTTGAGCATATAGTCCAAAAGGATGGTGGAATCGGGACCGATAATGCGTTCCACGGACGAATGGCTGATATCCCGTTCATGCCACAGAGCCACGTTTTCCATGGCGGCCAAGGCGTTGCCGCGAAGGACTCGAGCCAATCCCGAAAGATTTTCCGAAGCGATGGGATTGCGTTTGTGAGGCATGGCCGAAGAACCTTTTTGACCGGGGGCAAAGTATTCTTCGGCTTCCCGCACTTCGGTGCGCTGCAGGTGCCGGATTTCCACGGCGATCTTTTCCACGGAACATCCGATGATGGCCAAGGTTGTAAAATATTCGGCGTAGCGATCCCGCTGAATCACCTGAGTGCTGATGGAAGCCGGCTCCAACCCCAATCTTCGGCAGACATCGACCTCGATTTCCGGGTCGATATTGGCAAAGGTGCCGACGGCCCCGGAAATTTTTCCCACACGTATGGTTTCTCGAGCTCGAAACAACCGTTGGCGGTTTCTTTGCATCTCCGCATACCACAAGGCCCACTTGAGACCAAAAGTGATAGGTTCCGCATGAATGCCGTGGGATCGGCCCATCATGACCGTGTCCTTGAATTCAAAGGACCGACGCTTCAGCACTTCTAGAAGGCGGTCCATATCTTCCAGAAGGAGATCGGAAGCTTCCAGAAAGAGCAGGGCGTTGGCGGTGTCCAGCACATCTGAAGAGGTGAGCCCTTCATGAATAAACCGGGATGCTGGTCCCACATGCTCCGCTACGCAGGTGAGAAACGCAATGACATCGTGTTGGGTCTCTTTTTCGATTTCATCAATGCGCTCCACACGAAAGGTCGCTCTTTCTCGAATCTGTTCCATGGCCCAGGCGGGGATTTCGCCGCGTTGCGCCCGAGCCTCACACACGGCCAGTTCCACGTCCAACCATTTGCGGTATTTGTTTTCTTGCGTCCAGATACGGCCCATTTCCGGCCGTGTGTATCGATCAATCATGGGCTTTTCATCCTTTTCTTGATAATGTTAGCTATTCTGCATTTCAACGACTTAGGTTCTCTTAGAGAACTGATCCATAGCCTGGTTGGGTGCGAGAAGGATCAGAATATCTCCAGTGCGTATGATAAAATCGGCTTTGGGAATGAAGGTGAGACTCTTTCCGTCTGCTTGCCGCACCGCCAGGACTTGAATGCCGAACCGATTGATCAGATCCAGCTCCTTCAAGGTTTTTCCCAGAAATTCAGCCGGGGCTTCCACTTCGAAGATGCCGTGATCCCCGATGAAAGGCAAGTATTCCAGTAGATTGGGATGGGCCAAGCGTCTGGCCAAGCTCACCGCCATATCCTTTTCGGGGAACAGGATATAATCGGCTCCAACGCGTTTAAGGATCTTCTCGTGTTCTTCACTTAGGGCCTTGGCATAGACTTGGCGCACGCCGATTTCTTTCAGAAGAAAAGTGGTCAGGATGCTCGCCAGCATATTGGTGCCGATGGTGACCACGGCCACATCGGCTTCGGCGACACCTAAATCCAAAAGGTTTTCTTTTTGCGTGGCGTCAGCGGTCACGACCACAGCGAGGTCATTTTTGGCATGTTGGACGGCGTCCTTTCGAATATCCAGAGCCAGCACATCAAAGCCTTTTCGGGATAGTTCACAGCCGAGGTAATATCCAAAATTTCCCAAGCCGATGATGGCGATCCGTTGCATGGGCCATCCTTTCATCCAATCATGACGGGCTCTTCGGCGTATTCGTAGGAACTGGCTCGCTTCCTCGGCTGAATGGCCATAGCCAGCACCAAAGGCCCCAGTCGGCCGATGAACATGAGGCCGATCACCGTCATCTTGCCCCAGAAGGTAAGACGTGCTGTGGCTCCAAGGCTAAGACCCACGGTTCCGAAAGCGGAGGTGGCTTCAAAAAGAATTTCTAGAAAACGCCCTCGGCTTTCTTCAATACTCAAAGGCCCCAGTTCTGTTCCTGCCAAAAAAGCCGTGCCCATAATGACCACCAGAGCGGATAAGACAAAAACGGAAAAAGCGCGACGTTGCGTTTCATCGGACAAGCTTCTATGGAATGCATACACACAGGGGCTGCCTCGAAGCCGTGATCGGCTGATGGCCAGGAGGACCGCAACCGTGGTGGTTTTCACACCCCCTCCCGTGGACCCAGGACAGGCTCCGACAAACATAAGGAAAAGGGTTCCCAAGATGGTTAAATCCTTCATTTGGGAGAAATCCAAAGAGTTAAAACCGGCTGTCCGCGGCGTGATGGATTGAAAAAAGGAAGCCAGAAGTTTCGTGGAAAAAGGAAGTCCCGCCAGGGTTGCGTTCCATTCGCCGGCCAAAAACAGAAAGGTGCCTGCGCTCGCAAGAAAGACCGTGCTTGAAATGGCGAGCTTTGAATGCAGCGAAAGCCGTCTCCAGGGTCTTCGAAGGCGAACGGCTCGAACGACTTCATGAAGCACCAGGAACCCAATGCCTCCAAGAATAATCAGACCGGCGACAACAAGAATGACCAAAGGCGAATCCCGGTATCCCATCAGAGAATCGGAAAACAAGGAAAAACCCGCGTTGCAAAAGGCGCTCACACTATGAAATACCGCATGGAAAACAGCCTGATCCCAGGGCATATGGTTGACAAAACCGCAGAAAAGCAAAACGCTTCCAGCGCATTCGATGGTTACGGTAAAAACAATGACTTGAACGATGAAACTTCCTAGATGCGCGCTGGGTCCATAGGTGTAAGTGTCCTGAATGAGGAATCGGGACTGAAAAGAGACTCGTTGCCCTAAAGCCATAAGAAGCACCGTGGACAATAACATGATACCGAGCCCGCCCACTTGAATGAGAAAAAGCAAAGTCCCTTGAGCCCACGGGCTAAACTGACTTCCGACGTCGTAGAGGGTCAGACCCGTCACGCAGCTGGCTGATGTGGCCATAAATAGGGCATCGATAAAGGGCAGGGAGGATCCGTTGGTCAAGGGCAAAGCGCGCAAGGTAAGGCTCCCGACGAGTATAAGGGCGCCAAAACCCGCAACGGGCATCACTGGAGGTGGAAGAAGATTCTTTTTTCGATACGACCCCATGGAATATTTTCCCAGCTGCTGTGTCGGGCGCATCTATAGCATACAAGGGCTGCAGCTGTCCAAAAGGCATTTGTGCCGCCGCGCTCAGTTTGACTCTGAGGGCTCCGTGACTATAATCAAGAAACTTTATGGCGGTCATTGGCGACTCGTACGAAACTTTATCCTGGACGCATCATGCACGACGGCCTTCTGCAATCCGTAGCTCTTTCCTTTAACGGCCGGCCTGAAACAGGCTTGGTCCCCGCCGTTTTTCTTGCTCGGCCCAACAGATTTGTGGCGGAAATGCTGATGCAGGACGGCCGTCGGGAAATGGTGCATTGTCCCAATTCGGGATCTATGAAAGGGTGTTTGGAAGTCGGGGCTGCGGCGCGCTTATCTCGAGCGACACCCGGTCGTGGCCGCAAAACAGCTTACACCTGGGAGATGATCCAGATTCGCGGGGTTTGGGTCGGCATCAACACCTCGGTCCCAAACCATCTGGCGGCTAAGGCCGCCGAAAAACGGGCCCTGCCCATTTTTCAAGACGCTCTTTCGATACGTCGCGAAGTTTTTGCCGGAAATCACAGTCGCATGGACCTGCTTGTGGAAACCACGGCAGGCCCCCTGTGGGTGGAAGTGAAAAATGTGACCTTGGTGGAAAACGGCACGGCCTTTTTCCCGGATGCTGTCACGTCTCGAGGCGCCAAACATCTTGAGGTTCTTGTGGAAAAGGTACACCAAGGGCACCGCGCTGCCATGCTCTACGTGGTTCAAAGAGCGGATGCCGAGCGGTTTGCTCCGGCGGATCATATCGACCCGATCTACGGGGAAAGATTTCGATGGGCTCGAGCTCACGGGGTTCTCGTGTGTGTTGTGCGTGCCAGAGTGAGTCCAGAAGTGATCTTTTTGGAAAAGCTTTTACCGTTTGAGTGAAAAGGGTTGAGGGTTTCGGTAACCACAGGGAGGCGGGTTCGTGGAGAGGACGGTGTCCGCCTGAAGAAAGGGGGGTTTTATGAGCGAGATTATTTCTGTAAGAGCAAGAGAGATTCTGGATTCTCGTGGGAATCCCACGGTGGAAACAGAAGTGGTTCTAGAGTCGGGTGTCATTGGACGTGCGGCTGTGCCGTCGGGAGCTTCCACCGGATCCCGGGAAGCCCTGGAGCTGCGTGACGGCGATCCAAAAAGGTATTTGGGAAAAGGGGTTCTCAATGCGGTTCGGAATGTGAACGAAGAGATCGGCCCCAAAATTCTGGGCATGGACGCTCAGGACCAAGTGGAGGTGGACCGTTTCATGATCGCCTTGGACGGCACGGAAAACAAAAGCCGCCTGGGCGCCAACGCCATTCTTTCAGTCAGTATGGCCATTGCCAAGGCGACCGCCGAAGAATGTGAACTACCCCTGTACCGATACCTTGGAGGTGTCTCCGCTCGCGTATTGCCGGTACCCATGATGAATGTGTTGAACGGCGGGGCCCATGCGGACAACAATTTGGATATTCAAGAGTTCATGATTGTTCCGGCTGGAGCCCCCACTTTTCGAGGAGCCTTGCGTATGGGTGCCGAAGTTTTTCAGCACCTCAAAAAGGTCCTCAAGTCCCGCGGATATACCACAGCGGTGGGTGATGAAGGCGGATTTGCCCCAAACCTTCGGTCCAATGAAGAAGCCTTGGAACTCATTATGGAAGCCATTCATGCCGCCGGGTACACTCCCGGAGAAGATGTCTTCATGGCTTTGGATGCCGCGGCCAGCGAATTTTACGAAAACGGTCGCTACATTTTGAAAGCTGAAAAGAAACCGGAAAAATCGTCGGAAGAAGTCATTGACCTCTATGAAAGCTGGATGGAGCGTTATCCCATCTTATCCATTGAAGATGGTTTGGCCGAAAGTGATTGGGACGGCTGGAAAGTCATGACCCGTCGGCTCGGGGACCGTATCGAGATCGTCGGTGACGATATTTTTGTGACCAACACAAAAATTCTCGCTCGAGGCATCGACGAAGGGATTGCCAACGCCATCCTGATCAAACTCAACCAAATCGGAACGGTGACCGAAACCTTTGAGGCCATTTCCATGGCGTATCGAGCCGGATATCGTGCCGTCATCTCGCACAGATCCGGAGAGACCGAAGACACTTTCATCGCCGATCTGGCCGTTGCCGCTTCCACCGGTCAAATCAAGACGGGCTCCTTGTCTCGAACAGATCGTATCGCCAAATACAACCAGCTGCTTCGTATTCAAGAAGATTTAGGGGACGCGGCTCGTTATGCCGGAATCGAAATCTTTCGACGCTGAGTTCCCTGCCCGCGGGTGCCCTTGTCCCATGCGCATCGCCCTGACGGGAGGGATCGCCTCCGGTAAAAGCACGGTGGCTCAAATGCTTCGGGAAAAAGGCGCTGTCGTTTTGGATGCCGATGAAGCAGCCCGCCGGGTGGTGCAACCGGGACAAGCGGCCTGGAAGAAACTCAGAGCGCTTCTCGATGCCGGCTATTTCGATGAGGTCACGGGAGAAATTCACAGGAGAAAACTTCGCGAACGTATTATCTGCGACGATAATCTCCGTGCCCAAGTGAATGCCGCTGTGCACCCTGCAGTGATGGAAACCATGGAAGCGGAGTGGAGAGACTGGTGCGCTCGAGAGCCCCATCGTCTCGTCTTTTTCGACATCCCCTTGCTTTACGAAGCGGGAATGCATGAAGCCTTTGACTGTGTCATCGTGGTCTATGCGGATCCCGAAACACAGATCAGGCGTTTATGTCGCCGTGACGGCGTCTCCCTCGAGGAAGCTCGAAAAACCTTGAATATGCAGTGGCCTATGGATCGGAAAAGGCAACGGGCTCATGTGGTGATTGACAATTCAGGAGACTTGGAAAACACACGCCGACAGGTGGACGCGCTTTGGAAGAACCTTCTGGAAAGGATCCTTTCATGTCAGCAACACACTTCCACATCCACGATGTCGTGATTGTGGGCTCAGGGCTGGCCGGACTCAGAGCGGCTGTGGAAACGGCCGGGCGCCTGAATGTCGCGCTCATCAGCAAAGTTTTTCCCACACGATCTCATTCCGGTGCCGCCCAAGGTGGGATTGCAGCGGCTTTGGGCAATGAAGAGCCGGATTCGTGGGAATGGCACATGTTTGATACCGTCAAAGGCGGAGATTACCTGACGGATCAAGATGCCGCGGAAGTTTTGGCCCAAGATGCAGCTCGCGCCGTTTATGAATTGGAACACATGGGAGTCCCGTTCAACCGAAACCCTGACGGGACTATTGCCCAAAGGGCTTTTGGAGGGCACACGCGCAACTTCGGAGAAGCTCCCGTCAAACGTGCGTGTTATGCGGCGGATCGCACAGGGCGTGTCATTCTGGATACCCTCTACGGCCAATGCCTTCAGAGGGGTTTGCATGTGTATGCGGAGCTTTCCGTCGTGGATCTGGTGGTTCGAGATGGGGTCGTCTGCGGTGTCGTCGCGCTGGATTGGGCCACAGGGGAACTCCATGTGTTTCGCTCCAAAGCCGTTATGCTGGCCACAGGCGGCTTCGGCAAGGTTTTCAAGACCACGTCCAACTGTTTCGCCAACACGGGGGACGGTGTCTTTTTAGTCTTTAACCATGGTTTTCCTTTGCAGGACATGGAATTTGTGCAGTTTCATCCCACAGGCATTTACGGCCTGGGTGTGCTCATCAGTGAAGCGGCTCGAGGCGAAGGCGGCATTTTAAGAAACCGTTACGGGGAACGTTTCATGGAACGGTACGCCCCGACCATCAAGGATCTTGCCGCTCGCGATGTGGTGTCCCGGGCCATCATGAGTGAGATTCAGGAAGGGCGAGGGATCGACGGCCGTGATTTCGTCCATTTGGATTTAACGCATCTGGGAAAAGAAAGGCTTGCTGAGAGACTTTCGGATATTTCCTCTTTTGTCCGCATCTATCTAGGAATTGATCCGGCGGAAGCTCCTATTCCTGTTCAACCGACATGCCATTACATGATGGGAGGGATTCCGACGGATGTGTATGGCCGAGTGTTGGATGTTCAGCAGAAACCTGTTCCCGGCCTGTATGCTGCCGGAGAATGCGCATGTGTGTCGGTGCATGGGGCGAACCGATTGGGATGCAACTCCCTGTTGGATCTTGTGGTCTTTGGACGGCGAGCCGGTCAGGACATGTGTCTTCAAGTCCCGAACATGGACCTTTCGCCTTTACCCAACGGGGCTGAAGAACCTGTTCGAGAACGCCTGACCCGCCTCAAGGAAAGAACACGTGGTGTTCGACCTGCGGTGCTTCGAGAACGCATGCAGCAAGAAATGATGGAACGTTGCGGTGTCTACCGAAACCAAAGCGGCCTTGAAAAGGCCCTGGAGACCATTCGTGGGCTTAAGGAAGAATACCGAAACGGTGTGTATCTGGATTACCGAGGAGATCTTTACAATTCAGACCTCATGGAAGCCTTGGAATTGGAATCCCTACTGACCTTGGCGGAAGTTATTCTGGTTTCGGCGGCTTCTCGGCGCGAAAGCCGAGGAGCTCACAGCCGAGAAGATTTTCCTGAGCGGGACGACGAACACTTCCTTCACCACACCTTGGTTTTTCGGGACGAGGATAAGATCCGTCTCAGCACAAAACCTGTCTCTGTGACGCGATTTCAACCCAAGCCGAGGGTTTACTAACATGGAATTGACTTTTAGAATTTTTCGGTTTGATCCTGCCGTGGATCGAGAGGCTCGCTACCAGACCTATCGCGTGAAGGCGGATCCTACGGAACGGATCCTGGATTGCCTGAACCGCATCAAATGGGAACAGGATGGAAGCCTGAGTTTTCGCATGTCGTGCGGGCATGGCGTGTGTGGATCGGATGCCGTGCGAATCAATGGACGATGTGCCTTGGCGTGCCAAAAACTGGTCAAGGATCTGGCCGAAGCCGACGAGGTGCTCGTGGAGCCTCTGCCGTCTTTTCGGGTACTCAAGGACTTGGTGGTGGATTTGGAACCTTTTTTTGAAAAAGTCCGTTGGGTGCAGCCTTATCTTTTCAGCGGTTCCAACGTTCCGGAAAAGGAAAGGTTGCAGGCGCCGGAAGAAAGAAAGAAACTGGACCATGTGATTCGTTGCATTCTGTGTGCCTGTTGCGTGGCTTCATGCCCTGTGACGGCGGAAAACGACCAATTCCTTGGGCCGGCTCCCCTGGTGTGGGCGTTTCGTTACATTTTCGACAGTCGAGACGAGAACAAGGAGCAGCGCCTGCGAGCTCTGGACACCAATGACGGAGCTTGGGGGTGCCGAAATCATTTTGAATGCACAAGGGTATGTCCTAAAGAGATTCCAGTGACCAAGAGCATCAACTTTATCAAGCGGGAAATCGAAAAGGTGTTGCGTTAATCGAGAGAAAGGAGACGGGTTATGTTTCAGCAAAAGGATGTAGAAGCGAAAATCAGGGAACTCTATCCGGACATCGACAAGTTTGGCATCGGTGTTATGGTGAAAAAGGACAAATTGATCGGTGCCACCAATTACGCCGTGCAGTTGGAAAAAGACACACGAACCGCCACTTTTAAACTGGGCATCGACGATGTGAAGCAATGCATGGCGGGAAACCGCTGCGCCCTGATCACGGCGGAACTTGCTCAGTTCATCAAGAGGTTCATCGACGAAAACTACAGCATCGCCGAAGCAGGCTAAGGGATCGCGTTGCAACCTTTGCCTGCACTTAGGCTTTTCCATGTCCTATTCAGACTTTTAAAGGAAACGTAGATGTTGCATTGGCTTCCCGGTCCGTTGAACGGTCTGTTTTCACTCACGTGGCTTTCGGCGAATACCCTTTTTTGGGTTGTGCCTTTGCTGATAGCGGCTTTTTTCAAGTGGATCATTCCGCTGCCCCAATGGCGGCGAGGGTGTGATCGAGTCTTGAACAGGATCGCCCAGTCCTGGGTGGCGCTCAATAACGTGGGTTTGGCCTTGACCAAGAAAATTCGCTGGAAGATTCAAGGCGTACGGGATCTGAAAGAAAAAGGCTGGTACCTGGTTTTGGCGAATCATCAGAGCTGGACCGACATTGTGGTGCTTCAAAAGGTTTTTCATCGAAGGCTGCCCTTCCTCAAGTTTTTCCTGAAAAAGGAACTGATCTATGTTCCCTTTTTGGGTTTGGCTTGGTGGGCTTTGGATTTCCCCTTTATGAAAAGGTCTTCGGGTGCGGCGGCTCAAAAAAAGCCGGATGTGCGAGCTCGAGACATCGCCGAAACCCTTAAAGCCTGCGAAAAGTTCAAGCACGTCCCCATTGCGGTGATGAACTTTGCCGAAGGCACCCGAGCTACGGCATCCAAGATTCTCGAAAAGGGATCTCCCTACACGCATCTTTTACGCCCTAAGGCAGCGGGGGCGGCCATGGTGCTGGCGACCATGAAGGAACGGTTACACGGCATTGTGGATGTCACGCTGGTGTATCCTGAAGGTCCCGTGAGTTTTTGGCGTTTTTTGTGCGGTAAGGTCCGGGAAATTTGGGTCCATGTGGAAACTCTGCCGGTGCGTCAAGAGCTTTTGGGCGACTATTTTCAGGACAAAGCCTTTCAGAAGCGCTTTCAGGCTTGGTTGAACGAACTCTGGGAAGCCAAGGACCGAAAGATCGAAGCCATGAAGCGGGAGTGGCGCGAGATGGCTCGTGTTCAAGAGAGTTCTGTCTATTTTCCTTCGAGTGAGGATTGGGATCGAACCAGGGCATGATGCCGTAGAAGCACTCCATACTCGGTTCTTTCTGGACCGGTCAAGACCCCCTTCTAAGGTCAGAGGGACGAAGCTCGCGGTGAACTCAAACGGTTTGGCAAAACGCCTAGGGGTCCTGGACATCTTTTGCATTGCCGTCGGGACCATGATGAGTTCCGGAATCTTCGTTTTGCCTGGAGTGGCCTACGCCAAAGCGGGACCGGCCGTGGTGCTTTCCTATTTTCTGGCCGGATGCCTGATGACGTCGGCGGCCTTGAGCACCATTGAATTGGTGTCGGCCATGCCCAAGGCCGGTGGCGATTATTTTTTTATCGCGCGATCTATGGGACCGGCGATAGGGACGGTCCTGGGATTGCTCAGCTGGTTTGCCCAAACCCTTAAAAGCGCCTTTGCCTTGGTGGGGGTTTGGGCTTTTACCGAAAAGTTTTTCCCTTTTGACACGCGTCTTCTGGTGGTGGGTGTGGCCATCTTTTTTACAGCCCTGAATCTTTGGGGCACAAAGGGATCCAGCCTCCTGCAAACTGTTTTCGTGCTCGTTTTGTTGAGTCTCATGTCCCTTTTCGTCTTCAAAGGTCTCCCCTATCTTAGGCTGCAAAACTACGTGCCCTTTGTCCCGTACGGATGGAATGCGGTGTTGAGCACGGCCGGTTTCGTGTTTGTGTCCTATGGAGGACTCCTGCAAATTTCAGCTTTGGCCGAGGAAGTGAAAGACCCGTCCCGAACCATCCCTTGGGGACTTTTAAGCGCCGTTTCTGTCACGATTTTTGTCTATAGCCTGATGGTGTTTGTCACATGCGGCCTTTTGCAGCCCGAAGCTTTGGCCCATTCCTTGACACCCATCAGTGATGCCGCAAGGATTTTCATGGGGCAAGCCGGGGAAACGGCTTTAACCGTAGCGGCCATGACGGCTTTCCTGACCACGGCCAACGGCGGAATTTTGTCAGCGTCAAGGTACCTTTTGAGTCTCAGCCGGGACGAACTGCTACCGACCCTCTTCGGTCGTGTGTCTTCCAAAAGAGGTACCCCTGTCACGGCTGTTCTCACCACGGGTGCCTTCTTGATTGGCCTTTTTTTTGTGCCCTTGGAACCTCTGGTAAAAATGGCCTCCATGGTGGTCCTTCTCACCCAGATTCTTGCCAACGCGTGTGTGATCATTCTCAGAGAGAGCCGCATTCATAACTATCAACCCACGTTTCGAGCTCCCTTTTATCCCTGGTTGCAGATTGCAAGCCTGGCAGGCGTTCTCCTTCTGCTTGCGGAAATCGGATTACAGACCCTCTTGATCGGACTCACTTTTGTGGCGGCAGGCTTGGCTTTTTACTGGTTTTACGGTCGCCTCAAACAGGAGCGTGAATATGCCTTGATGCACGTTCTCGAAAGACTTTCTGAGCGCAAAGTGGTGCGAAACGTCCTGGAACGGGAACTTAAGGAAATCATTCGTGAAAGGGATGAGCTCTGTTTAGACCGTTTTGACCATGTGATCGAGGCGGCGGAAGTCATCGATATCGCGGAACCTTGTGATCCTGAAGCTCTGCTGCATCAGCTCAATCCAGTGATGATGGCTCGAGGCTTGGAACGGCCCCTTTCGCTTCAGGACTTCAATGGTGATGGGGCCGCTGCGCGCTGTGTGGAAATCTTTCCCGGGATTCTTGTGGCGGAAGTTCCTGTCGCCCGACCCGATGTCTTTGACGTGATACTCGTGCGCAGCCGACAGGGCATTAGATTTCCAGAAGCTCACGCGTCCATGCACGCCATGTTCTTTTTTCTGGTTGGAGCCGATGAAGAAGATTTTCATCTGAAAGCCGTGGCCGCCCTCGCCCAGGTGCTCCAGGACCCTCAGTTTGACACCCGATGGCAGCACGCTCGGACCCCTCAGGCTCTCAAAGACATGATTGTTCTCACCGATCGCCGCCGCGTCTGTTCCCTGGAACCTCGTCCTTGGGAACTGGACCGTCTCCCGAAAAAGCCATCCTGAACCCAAAGCCGATACCTCGGTGAAGGATGGGGATTCTATGCGGTGATGGGGGAGTTATTTTTGAGTCATTGAGTCATTGAGTCATTGAGTCATTGAGTCATTGAGTCATTGAGTC